>NZ_JAKWJU010000002.1:0-323125 GCF_022524345.1 Streptomyces marispadix
TGTCGACGACGGCGAGTACCGGCAGGTGGTGGGTGCGGGCGAGGCGCATCAGGTCGCGGGTCGCGGCGGGGAGGGTGTCGCCGGACAGCGGTACGGCCGGGTCCGCGGCGGTTTGGAGGCGGTCGACGACGAGGAGGGCCAGGCCGTCGACGTCGGCGAGGGTGGACTCGATGGCGCCGGTGTCGAGGTCGTCTCCGTCGTCGACGTACAGGGGGGCTTGGCGGGGTTCGGCGAGTCGTGCGGCGAGGTGTGGCGGGGGGTCCAGCAGGCCCGATCGCAGTCGTTGGTAGTCGGCGCCGGCGTGTGCGGCGGTGATGCGGGCGACGACGTCCGCGGCGGAGGGGCCGGAGGCGGCGTAGAGGACGGGGCGGCCGTGGACGACGGCGGTGTCGCGGGCCGCGCTCGCGGCGAGGAGGCTGCCGCCGGCGCCGGGTGCGGCGGCGATGAGGGCGAGGCGGCCCGGGAGGAGTCCGCCGCCGGTCGCGTCGTCGAGGGCGGCGAGTCCGTAGGAGAGTGCGGCGCGGGCGGTGCTGGTGATGCTCTCCAGCACCGCGGCGGGTCCGGTCAGTGTCCGTGCCCGGCGAGCAGGCCGCGGGGTCTGGGGCGGTGCGGCCTCGGCGGGCGGGGCGGGCGCCTCGTCGACGGGCCTGGTCGCTGCGGTTTCGGCGGGCGACGGGGGCGTGGGCGCCGGGACCGTCGCCTCGGCGGGGACGTCGGCGGGGAGGAGTACGGCGACGTCGCGGGTGCGCTTCCGCAGCCGCTGGGGAGCGCCGGCGGCGGCTGCGGTGACGAGGCTGCCCAACTGCTGGCGGGCCTGGGTGAGTCCGTGCGCGGGCCAGGACTCCAGCACGGCGTGCTGCTGTTCGGTGAGGGCGTTCAGCGGTGTCAGGACGGCCCGTACGACCGTGTCGCCGGACTCCCGCGTGATGACCACGGGCTTTCCGGCATCGAGCAGTTGGAACAGGGCCTTACGAGCGGCCTCCGTCCCGTACGGCCCTGTGGCGACGCCGTGTGTGGGCACGCGGGGTCACCTCCTCACGGTTTCGACCTCACACCTTGATGTGTAAGCAGTGAGAGCAAACCTATCAAGACGTGTCCCAACTATGCGCCGGAACAGGCGCTTTCACCAACATGACGAGACGTCGTCATGTCAGGAGCGGTGACGGACACCAAGGGGAAGAGGCGGCAGGTGCCGGTCGCGGGCGCCTGCCGTCTTGTTTCCGGAAGGGGCCGAACGGCCGGACCTGACAGCCCAGTTAGCCGGCACGTACAGGCACCGGCGCGGACGGTGCTGTGCGGAGTACGCGGAGTACCGTCCGGGCCGGACGGCTCCCGCCGCGATGCGGGCCGGGCTTCTCCGCGGGCCGGTGCCGCACCGGTTTGTCACTGTGGGCTCAGATGGCTGTGTTTCCATGCCTGTTGGGGTTCGCCGACGGCGTCATCCGCTTCCTGAGCGGCTGTTCGGGCCCGGCCGCGTCGGCCGGCCGCCGGGGCCGCACCGTTCGGCGGCAGGTCGTTCGGCGGTCGGTGCCTGGCGGGGTTCTAGGGACTCGGCCACAGGGTGAGGCGGTCGGTGACCCAGTCCCACACCCCGGCCTGTGCGCTCTTGCCCGGCTCCGCGGGGGTCGAGGTCCGGGGCCCGCCTGCGGAGCCACCGGGCTGTGGCTTCGGGGTCCGCCACGGAGACGGAGAGCAGCCTCCACGGCGTACCGGGCCGCACCTCGACGCACACCACGGGACGGCCGGGCCGGAAGGCGACGAAGTCGTCCTCCTCGTGGTCTCGGCGGGTGCCGGCGTACAGCGCCCCCGAGATCCACACGCCGCGGCGTGCGACTCCGCGCAGAGCACGCCACCAGTCACGCTCGGTCCTCACGCGCCGTACCGCGGCGAGCGGTACCCGCACGTCGCCGTGCCGCGCTGCGGCCTTCTCCCACCAGGGCAGCCGGACGATCAGGTCGTCGTCTTCGACGAGTAGCCGTGCCATCGCGCGTTCGTCCCCACTTCGTGGCGGTCCTCGGCCCGATCCGGGTTCCCGCCGGAACCCGGTTCACCCCCCGCCCGCTCGCCGAGACACGGGCCGCGGGAGTGCCGGCTCTCCGCGGGCGGCGGTCGTCCGCACGCGCCGGTCGTCGGCCAGCGTTTCGCCCCGGGCATTTCAACGGCAGCGCCGTCGCCGTCGCCGCCGCCGCCCCAGGGGGCACCAAAGGAGGCACCAAAGCGTGAACCGGGCCCTCCCCCGCGCAGGGTTGGGCCGCAGGCGTAGCGAAGCTGGCACCGCCTTCCCCCGGCCGTCATCTCAACTTCCCGTCTGTGGGCGGGACATGGAGACAGCGCGACACAGAGAGGTTCGGCCGGGAGGTTCGGCCGGGTGTCGAACTGGGCGCTCCTGTCTGCGCGTTCCCCACCCCCGGGGGGCCGGGCCCGACGGCGCGGAGCGCACCCTCCCGGCCGACGCCGCCACCCCCGTTCCCGCTCCCGCTGCTTCTCCCTGTGCCCGTTACCTCTGCGTCCCCTCCAGCCTTCCAGCCCTTCCCAGACCCTCCGGTGTCCCGGCCGTCGCCTCCGGCTCCGTTTCTTCCGGGCGTTACGGTCGAAAGTAGGTAAAAGCTGCGCGGAAGGGGACACTATGTCGTCCCGGATGGTGCATGAGAGCGCACTCAACGATCTGCGGAGGGGTTTCACCGGCGTTCTGCTGACTCCCGGTGATCCCTCGTATGAGGAGCGGCGGCATGTCTTCAACGCCATGATCGACCGCTCGCCCGCGCTGATAGCTCTGCCCCGTAACGAGGCCGAGGTGGCCCGGGCCGTGGCCTACGGGCGTGCCGAGGGGCTGCAGATCGCGGTGCGCGGCGGCGGGCACAGCGTGGCGGGGAATTCCACGACCGACGGGGTGGTGGTGGATCTGCGGCTGATGAACGGCGTCACGGTGAATCCGGACGCGCGGGCGGTGCGGGTGGGCGGCGGTGCCACCATGGCCGATCTCGACCGTGCGACCCAGCCGTATGCGCTGGCCACGACGGGCGGGCGGGTCTCGACGACGGGGGTCGGCGGGTTCGTGCTCGGCGGGGGTTCGGGGTGGCTGGAGCGGGCCTTCGGCCTGGCCTGCGACAACCTGCTGGCGGCCGAGGTCGTCACCGCCGGCGGTGATCTCGTACGGGCCACGCCGCACACCCACAGCGAACTGTTCTGGGCGCTGCACGGCGGCGGCGGCAACTTCGGCCCGGTCACCTCGCTGACGCTGCGGCTGCATCCGCTGCCCGCGCTGACGGCCGCGCTGCTGGTGTGGCCGCCGGAGTCGGGTGGGGAAGTGGCGCGCGCCTACCGGGAGTTCATCGCCGGCGCCCCGGACCAGGTCGGGGGCGGGCTGATCTACCTGACCGCCGGGGAGGAGCCCTTCGTCCCCCGCGGGCTGGTGGGGAAGCTGGTGTGCGCGGTACTGATCACCTACACCGGGCAGGAGGCGCAGGCCCGTGAGGTCATGGCCCCGATGCTGCGGCTCGGCCACGCCGGAGCGATGATCGCCCAACTCCCCTACGCGCAGCTGCAGAGCATGCTCGACGACCCGCCCGGCTACCGCAACTACTGGTCCGCGGAACACCTCGACGCCTTCCCCGACGACGCCGTCGACCTGTTCTGCGCACGGGCCCACGACATGATCGTCCCCTCCCCTCCCAGCACGTCCTCTTCCCCCAGGGCGGCGCGGTCGCCCGCGACGCCGACCGCTACCCCCTGCCCTGGCGGCACGCCCCCTGGATCGTCCACCCCTTCGGACTGTGGAACGACCCCGCCGACGACACCCGCGGCAAACAATGGGCCCGCGGCCTGCGCGAGGACCTCTCCCCCTGGGCAAGCGGCGCCGTCTACCTCAACTTCATCGGCCACGAAGGCGAAGACCGCATCATCGCCGGCCTCGGCCGCCACAACTACCAGCGCCTGGCCCGCATCAAGGCCCACTACGACCCCGACAACACCTTCCGCCTCAACCACAACATCAAACCCGCCCCCTGACCCCCACACACCAGGCAGCGGGCAGCGGGCAGCGGGCAGCGGGCAGGCCAACGCCCCGGGCGCCGGGGCGAGAACACCACCCCCCAGCACCACCGGCCCACACCCGCACCCCGCCCCGGGACACCGATCCCGCCCCGCCCCCGGGGCCGGTCCCGGCCTCGACCTCGACCGCGGTCTCGGTCTCGGTCTCGGTCTCGGCCGGTGAGGCAGCACCTCAGCAACCGTCCCGAACTACCGGCCCCCACCCGCCCCGTACGGCGACGAACAGCAGGCCGTCCGATCCCACACGGCCCGCTACGGGCGGCGAGCACGCCGCACACCCGCAGACACCGCAGCGTTGCCCCACCGGACGAGACCAGGCACCCCCGCCCCCAACGAGACCTCCGTCGTCGGCACAACCCCGCGGACAACACCCGGGCGCACCCCTTCGTGCGCCCGGCGAAGTCCTGGCTCCAGGCGGGCACTTGGCGCAGGCCGGTGTCCGGTCGGGCGGGGCGGCCGGGCGGGTAGCGGAGTGCCTGGGGCCGGGGATGTGAAGGGGACTCGGCCACCACCCGCCCCCGGACCCGATGAACACAAAGCCCGGCCCCACAGCCCCCACACCCCACACTCTCCCGCTCTCCCGGGACGAGACCGGCCCCCCACCGACCGGCACACATACCACCCGCACGACGCGCCCCCGGGCACCGGCCCGCCTGGTTCACCGCCGTCCCGCCAACACCCCACCCCACCCCGGCGAAGCGCCCGATCACCAGCGGCCACGCTCTACGCCCACCACGCGTGCCGTACGCCGCACGCCAGAACTTCGGCCCGCCCGACAGGCGCACCCCTGAGACAGCAACAACCGCCCCTTCTCCGCCAGTTCACTCACCTCCCGACGCCCCCGCGCCGCCGCACGACCCCACACCCCAGCGCCCGGGGCCCGGGGCCCGCCCAAAATGCGCGGGTGGTCCGGCGAAACGCCTCGCGCCCGTACAGCACGTGGCCGGTGCGAGCGATCAGTGAGCACCGGCATCCGCCGCCAGCCCCGCCCGCGCGCTGCCGCCGGAACCACCACCGCCCCGGCCCCCGCGCACCCGGCACAACTCCCCCGCCACGACAGCCCGTTCCCCACCCCCGGCCCGCAACCAGCCGCCGGGCCCGGCCCTCCCTACGGCCCCGCCCCGGGAAAGGACCTCCCGGCCGACGCCCATGCCGCGACCGGCTACCGCCGCCTCGCCCCCTGTGACGCGGGCGCGATCGCGCCGTCTACGCGACGTCAACACACCGCCCACACCGGCGCCTTCACCGGCCGCCGACCCCCGGCGCCAGAGACCCCGGCGCCGGGCGACCGCGGTTAGCCCCGCCTACGCGATCACTGCCACCATGGGCGATGCGCCGAGCCGCTGCCCCCGGGCAGGCCGCGCCCCGTGCGCACGCCCGCAGCAGCCTACCAGGGCAACCACCAGGAAAAGAAACCAACCCCCTTGCAGAGGAGTCGACATGTCGTCGAAGCGCCGCCGTAAGAAGAAGGCACGCCGTAAGAACGCGGCCAACCACGGCCGCAAGCCCCAGACCTGAACCACCACCGCACACCCGCACCCCACCGGCGCACGCCGCACCCGGCAGCCGCCCGCCCCCGCCGCCCCTACCCCGGGCGCCCCGGGGGCGGGCGGCTGCCCCGCACCCAGAACCTCCGGCACCCCCGACATCCCCAGCACCCCCAGCACTCCCGGCTCCTCCGGCGTCCGGTCGGCGACCTCGCCCCGGGCGGCGTTTGTCAACAGGGCAACGAACAGCACCCCCCTCCTTTACAACGTTGTAGCGGGCGCAGTACACATGCTCTGCCGCCGTCAGCGCCCAGGGAGGGGACACGTACGTGACCGCAACCACCGCCGGATCCCGGATCCGCACCGCCGTCGCAGGATCGGCCCTGCTCGCCGTCCTCGCCGCCGCGCCCGGGGCCTACGGCACGTTCGCCTCCGCCGACTCCCGGAACCCGGCTTCTGAGAGCCCGGCTTCGGGGAAGACCTACGTCAACCCCGTCTCCCGCGGCTTCGCCGACACCTTCGCCGACCCCGCCGTCGTCCGCGGAAAAGACGGCTACTGGTACGCGTTCGGCACCACCGACCCCCTGCGCAGCGGCGGGAAACCCCACTCGCTTCCCGTCGCCCGCTCCCGCGACCTGGTGGAGTGGAAGTACGTCACCGACGCGCTCGGCAAGGACAACGCGCCCGGCTGGGCCGCGGAAGACGCCGCCTACTGGGCCCCCGACATCACCTACCACGACGGCCGCTACTGGCTGTACTTCGTGGTCACGCAGACCGACGCCACCGACGAGAAGGACGACAGCGCCATCGGCGTCGCCACCGCCTCCAGCCCCGCCGGACCGTGGAAGACCCACGGCGAACCGGTCGTGCCGCCCCGCCGCGGCGACAACGGCTTCAAATGGACCTTCGACCCCGCCCACGTCACCGACACCGACGGCCGCCGCTACCTCTACTACGGCTCCTACAACGGCGGCATCGAAGTCACCGCGCTCTCCCCCGACGGCACCCGGCGGGCGGGCCGCCCCACCCTGGTCGCCACCGACAACCGCTTCGAAGGCGCGTATGTGATCCGCCGCGGCGGCTGGTGGTACCTCTTCGCCTCCTCCGGCGACTGCTGCGCCGGGCCGACCACGGGTTACTCGGTGTTCGCAGGCCGCTCCCGCTCCGTCCGCGGCCCCTTCACCGACCGCGACGGCGTACCGCTGACCGCGTCGCGCACCGGAGGCTCCATCACGCTGACCCCCAACGGCAACCGGTGGGTGGGAACCGGCCACAACGCGGTCGTCACCGACCTCGCCGGGCAGGACTGGATGCTCTACCACGCCATCGACCGCTCGAACCCGTACCTCGACAAGCCCTACGGCATCAACCGGCGCCCCATGCTCATCGACCGGCTCGACTGGAAGAACGGATGGCCGGTGGTGCGAGGCGGGAAGGGCGCCTCGGCCGGGCGGCAGCCCGCACCGGTGACCTCTCCCCGCACGAAAGCGCAGAAGCGGCCGGCCGTCCCTGCCGGCGGGGACAGCCGGCCGCCCGGCGATCCCGGATCCCTCGACCCCGCCCGCAGCGACGAGTTCGACGGTGAACGGCCCCGCCCCGGATGGCAGTGGGTACGTCACCCGGCGGGAAGCGTGAGGGACGGGCAGTACGTGTGGCGGACCCAGGACGCGGAGCTGCACAAGAAGACCAACACCGCGTCCGTCATGCTGCGTCAGGCGCCGCGGGGCGACTTCACCGTCGAGACGAAACTCAGCATCGACCTCGGCGTGGAGACCGTACGCAACTACCAGCAGGCCGGACTGGTCGCCTACGCCTACGACGACCGGTACCTGCGCCTCGCGCACACCGCCATCTGGAACACCCGGCAGACCGAATACGGCAAGGAGCAGCCGTATGCCGGAGACATCGCCTACGGCTCGGCCTCGGTCGGCCCTCCCGCACGGACCACATGGCTGCGGCTGCGGCACACCACCTCTCACGGGGAACACCACGTGCAGGCCCTCACCAGCCGCGACGGAACACAGTGGACCGCCGGCGGCACATGGACCATCCCCGGAAAACACCGGCTGCGCTACGGACTCGTATCCCTCGGCGGCGACGGAGCCACGGCGAAATTCGACTACTACCGCCTCTACCGGCACTGACAGCACCACAGCAAACAGAACCCGGACAGCGGGCAGCAGGCGAGCAGAACCCGGGCAGCGGGCGAGCAGGAGACGGGCAGGACGGAGCACGGGTACCGGGCGGCTCCAGGCGGGCCGCGCGCCGGGCCGGCACCACGCGAGGCATGACCCGGCGGCAGAGCGGGCCCGGGTGCCGCAGACCCCCGAGCCCGCTTCTGCCCAGCCGTGCACCAGGTCCTGCGCTGCGCGACGCATCACGCCGGGCATGACCCGGCCGCGCGGCGGCTACCCCGGAAGGCAGCAACCACAAGCCGGAAAGGGGAGAACGCTGATGATCTCGGAGCAGATCTCGGTGGCGGTGCCCGGCAACGTCGACCTCCCCGGGGACCTCGACATGCCGCCCTCCCCGCGCGGGATGGTGCTGTTCGTCCACGGAAGCGGCAGCTCCCGGCACAGCCCGCGCAACCGCGCCGTCGCCGCCGAACTACAACGCCACGGATGGGGCACCCTGCTGATCGACCTCCTCAGCGAGGACGAGGAGAAGACCGACGCGGCGACCGGGCAGCACCGCTTCGACATCGCCCTGCTCAGCGAACGGACGGCCACCGCCATCGAGTGGCTGAGCAAATACCCCGTGACCCACGGCGTGCCCGTGCACCTCTTCGGAGCCAGCACCGGCGCAGCAGCCGCCCTCGTCGCCGCAGCCCAGGCCGGACCGGTCGTCTCCGTCGTCTCCCGCGGAGGCCGCCCCGACCTCGCCGGCGACGCCCTCAAACAGGTAGAAGTCCCCGTACTGCTCCTCGTCGGCGGACGCGACCCCCAGGTACTGGAACTGAACCAGGAAGCCGCCCAGCTCCTGCCCGCGGACCACCAGCTCCAGGTCATCCCCGGAGCAACACACCTCTTCGAAGAACCCGGCGCCCTGGAACAGGTCGCCGCCGCAGCACGCGAATGGTTCCTCAACACCGCCGAAGCACACGCCGAAGGCCACCACCTGCCCTGACCCCCACCACACCCAGCCCCCCGGCACCCGCCCGCCGTCCCCCGCCCACACCGGCACCACCGAACGACCCACGACCCACGAGCGAACGGCCCACGAGCGGGAAACCGCCGGCTACGCCGGGACGCCGAAGCGCCGCGGCCAGGGGAAACCCGGCGCGAAAGCCCTGTCCCCAGACCGGCCGACGCGGGACAGCGACCCCTCACGACACCCGGCCGGGAAGCGTTCGACGCGCAGCAGCCCCCGCCCCTCCCCGGGGCCGGACAGGCCGCAGAGCACACGCCCTCCCCCCGCCGAACAGACCGCCAGGAACACGTCCTTCGCGCGCCGGGCACCCCGGTACGATGCGGGCATCACCTACCCCTACCGGGGGCCGAGCAGCGGCCAGGCCGAGGAGAACTGAAGCCAGTTGCCGCGCCGGATCACCATCTACGACGTCGCCTCCCAAGCCGGAGTGAGCATCTCCACCGTCTCACTCGCGCTCAACACCCCAGCCCGGGTCAGCGAGCGCACACGGCAGCGCGTGCTGAAGGCCGCGGACGCACTCGGCTACACACCCAAGACGGAGGCCGTCGCCAAGGCCCGCAAGGGAGTCGGGCGGATCGGCGTGCTCGCCCCCTACACCTCCTACCCCTCGGTGGCACGGCGGCTGAGCGGTGTACTGAAAGCGGTGGGCGACGGGCCGCTGGAAGTCGTCGTCTTCGACCACGCCTCAGCGGCACATTCCGCCTCACCCCTGCTGGAGACTCTGCCGCTGACCGGCCGGCTCGACGGACTCATCGTGATGAGCCTGCCGCTGGAGGACCATGCCGCCCGCCGCCTCACCGACTCCCGGCTGCCCGCGGTACTGGTCGACGCGCGGCGGGACGGCTTCGACTCCGTGCACACCGACGACGCCGACGGCGGACGGCTGGTAGCCGAACATCTGCTGGAACGCGGCTACCACAGCTTCGGCTTCCTCGGCGAGGAACAGATGTCGCAGGCGTACCAGTCGCCGGGACAGCGCCGCCTGGCCGGATTCCGTACCGCACTGGCCAGCGCGGGCCACCGACTTGAAGCAGAGCGCGTGCGCCACACCCCCCACGGACTGGAACAGGCCACCAAAGCAGCGAAAGAACTGCTGGCCAGCCCGGACCGGCCGCGGGCACTGTTCGCCGCAGACGACACACTCGCCGCCGGGGCCCTGCGCGCGGCCGGTTCACTGGGACTGGCCGTCCCCGGCGACCTCGCACTGGCCGGATTCGACGACAGCGAACTGGCCCGTGCACTGGAACTCACCACCGTCCGGCAACCCCTGGAAGAATCCGGCCACACCGCAGCCGACCTGCTGATCCAGCGCATCACCCACGGCCCCACGGCCACACGGGAGACCACCCTCAAACTGGAACTCCTCCCCCGGCACTCCACCTGAAAAGCCACGCGGAAGCCGGACACAGAACCACCGACCACCGGACCACCGGACCACCGGACCACCGGACCACCGGCAACCCGCGACCGGCAACCGACCCGGAGTGTCGAAGTGCTTCGACGAATGCTGTTGACAGGGCGGGAGGGGGGCGTGAGGCTGCCGGTGACCCATCGGCCTGGAAGAACGGAGACGCCGTGCGCAGCAGCCACGTGGTGACAGGAGGAGGCCGCGGCATCGGACGGGCCGTGGCCGAACGGCTGCTCGCCGAAGGCCACTTCGTGGTGGTGATCGAGGCCGACCCGGAGGCGGTGGAGTGGCTGGAGCACCCTGCGCACGCCGCTCGCGCCTCGGCCGTCACCGGCGACGCCCGCGAAGAGGCCGTGGCGGAGCACGCGGCGGACCTCGCCGAATCAGCCGGCGTGCTGGACGGCTGGGTCAACAACGCCGCCGTCTTCCGCGACGCGTCACCCGGCATCTCCCCCACCCCGGCGGTCATCGAACTGATCGAGGCCGTCATGGTCCCGCCGTCACGGGATGCGCCACCGCCCTACGCCGGTTCCTGAAGGCCGACTCGCCCGGGGCGATCGTCAACATCACCTCGCACCAAGCCCGTCGGCCCGTACCGGGATGCGCCCCGTACGCCACCGCGAAGGCGGCCGTCGAAGGACTGACACGGGCACTCGCCGTCGAATACGGACCCCGCGGCATCAGGGTCAACGCCGTAGCACCCGGATCGATCGCGACCGAGCGCTACACATCACTCCTCGCCGCCCAGGAACCCCACACAGCGCAGGCCGTAGAAGCCGGGATGCGGGCACTGCACCCACTCGGCAGGACCGGCCTCCCCGAAGAAGTCGCCGCAGCCGTGACGCACCTGCTCTCCACCGAGGCCGCCTACATCACCGGCGTCACCCTGCCCGTCGACGGCGGACGAACCATCCTCGGCCACGACCCCGAACCGCTGCAGACCACCAACACCTGACAAGCCCCTCCCCGCACGACGCGCACACAACGAAGCGCGCTCACACGAGGAAACGCGCTCACGCGAAGAGGCGGGCTCACGCGAAGAGGCGGGCTCACGCGAAGAGGCGGGCTCACGCGAGGAAACGCAGAACGCTCACTCCGTGAAACGCAGAACGTAGCGGCGCTGCCAGGGCGTCTCCACCGCACGGGGATCGTAATGGCGCCGCACAAAGGCCACGGCCTCGGCCGCCGGGACACCGTCGAGGACAGCCAGACACGCCAGCGCGGTACCGGTACGACCCCGGCCCCCACCGCACGCGACCTCCACCCGCTCCGCCCCGGCCCGCGACCACGCCTCACTCAACACCGCCAACGCCTGAGGACGGCTCACGGGCAGCCGGAAATCGGGCCAGCGCAACCAGCAGAAATCCCACGGCACATGAGACGGCTCCTTGCCCAGCAAGAACACCGAAAACGCCGGGACAGGCCCCGGCGGCAACGGACGGCGCAGCGCCCGTCCACGCAACAGACGCCCCGAGGGAAGACGCACCACCCCGCCTCCCGCCGGATCCCAAGTACCGCTCACAGGGCCCAGGCTAGACCCCCAGGCGGGACGCAGCCCCCGGCCTGAAGCGGCCCGCGCAGCCACAACAGGAATGAGCAAAAAGGGATGAGCAAAAAGGGATGATGGGCGCACCAGCCGAGGAAGGGACCGGAGAAGAACATGGAGATCTGGATCAACCCCCACTGTTCCAAATGCCGTTCCGCACTGTCACTGCTGGACGCGGAAGGCGCCCACTACACCGTACGGCGCTATCTCGAACACCCCCCCACCACCACCGAACTGGAAGACGTCCTCACACGACTGGAACTGGAACCCTGGGACATCACCCGCACCCACGAACCCGCCGCCACAGACCTCGACCTCGCCTCCTGGCCACGCACCCCAGACAACCGCACACGCTGGATCGAAACACTCGCCGCCCACCCCACCCTCATCCAACGCCCCATCATCACCGCCCACGACGGAACCACCGTCATAGCCCGCACACCACAAACAGTGAAAACCGCACTCCAACACGACACACCACAAACACCCAACTAAAACCCCCACACAAACACCCAACAGACGCGGACAAGCACCCAACCGATACAGAACCCCCAGACAAGCACCCGACAGATACAGAAACCCCCGGGGGGCCGCTCAACCAGCAGCACCATGACCGACGTTGACGCTGCGACGGCCGTTGACGCTATGACCGGCGGCGGCCCACCCCTGCGACCCCAGCACCCCACCAACACCGCACACAACAACAACAGATGCGACACACCACTCACCGGAACCGGCGAAAGCCGCCACCCCACCCCAGACCGTCCGGACGTCACCGGCCGAAACCACCCCGAGCCGCTCAACCAGCAGCGCCATAACCGACGTTGACGCTATGACGGACGACGGCCCGCCCCCTGCGATCCCAGCCCCACAAAGCACGGCACCAGCGGCCCACCCCCTGCTCCCAGCACCCGACCAACACCGCACACAACGACAACAGATGCGGCACACCGTCACCGGAATCGGTGACGTCCGTACTCGACCGAGACGGTCCGGCCGTCACCGGCCGACCCCCGGGTCTGCTCAACCAGCAGCGCTTTTACGGCTGTTGAGGCCCCGCAGCAGTCCCACGAAGCGCGGCACCGGCGAAGCCAGCACCTGCTCCCAGCACCCAACCAACATCACCGCGGACGACGAGAACAGATGCCGCAGGCCACCCACCAGAAACAGCGAAAGCCGCCACCCCACCCCGGACCGTCCGGACGTCACCGGCCGACCCCCCCCGGGTCTGCTCAACCAGCAGCGTCATGACGGCCGTTGACGCTATGACGGACGACGGCCCGCCCCCTGCGATCCCAGCCCCCGACCATCACCGCAGACGACGGGAACAGGTGCGGCAGGCCGCTCACCGGAACCGGCGAAAGCCGCCACCCCACCCCAGACCGTCCGGACGTCACCGGCCGAAACCACCCCGGGCCGCTCAACCAGCAGCGTCATGACGGCCGTTAACGCTATGACGGACGACGGCCCGCCCCCTGCGATCCCAGCCCCCAACCAACACCACAGACGACAGGAACAGATGCGGCAGGCCGCCCACCGGAACCGGCGAAAGCCGGCACTCGACCGAGGAGGTCCGGACGTCACCGGCCGACCCCCCCCCCGGGTCTGCTCAACCAGCAGCGCCATGACAGCCGTTGAGCCCCGCAGCCACGATATGCCCGCCACGCCCGCCACGCACCGAAGGAAACCGGGCCGGCCCACGGACAGGAGCGGCGCCCGCAGACGACACACCAGACGACTGGTCCACAACAATCCCCTCTCAAAAACACACACAACACGCACGCACCCCTCAACAGACCAATACACCCCACAAAACTCATCACCCACCCCCAAACACAAACCCGGCACACCCCCACAGCCCCCCACGCGGCACGACAGACCGCAGCGGAAGGACGGTGTTGCGGGGAGGCCGAGGCGCTCGGCCAGGGCGAGGACGCGCGCGGGGCTGGGGCTCGTCGGTGAGGCGAGCAGCAGTTCCGCGTCGAGGACGTCGAAGGGCTCCTCGCCCGTCACAATGCTCAACCTCGCAGTCTCGGAGAGTCCGGATACTGAGCAGTTTGCTCAGCGGACTGCGCCGTGATTGTGCGGTCGTCGTGGTCCTGCTGTCATGTCGGTGCAATCTGCTGACTTCGATGCTTCGGACGGGCGGCATGAGGACTACGGACGACGTGACAGGCGCGGCCTCGGCGGGCGGCGGTGCCGGGACGTGTCCCGGCGGCTCGCTGGATCTGGAGACGCTCGCGGCCGTCGAGCGGCGTGTGCTGTGGCTGGCGACGTCGGTGATCGACCATGCCAACCGTGTCCGCCCGAATCCGTCGGGGCTGAAGGTGGGCGGGCACCAGGCGTCCAGTGCCTCGATGACGTCGATCATGACGGCGCTGTGGTTCGCTCAACTGGGCCGCGAGGACCGGGTGTCGGTCAAGCCGCACGCGTCGCCCGTGCTCCATGCCGTCAACTATCTCCTCGGCGAGCTGGACGAGTCGTATCTGACGACGCTGCGCAGCTTCGGCGGTCTGCAGAGCTATCCGAGCCGTGAGAAGGACCCGGACCCGGTGGACTACTCGACGGGGTCGGTGGGTATCGGCGCCACCGCGCCGATCTGGGGCGCCCTGGCCCGTCGCTTCGTCAACACCCGTTTCGGCGGCGGGGGTTCGGGCCGCCAGTACGCGCTGCTGGGGGACGCCGAGTTGGACGAGGGCGCCTGCTGGGAGGCGGTGCTCGACCCGGCGGTGGCCGATCTGGGCGAGGTCGTGTGGGTCGTGGACTTCAATCGGCAGTCGTTGGACCGGGTCGTGCCGAACATCTCGGCGACTCGTCTCCAGGGGATGTTCGCCGCCGCGGGATGGCAGGTCATCACCGTCAAGTACGGGCGTCTGCTGCGGGAGTTGTTCGCAAGGCCCGGCGGTGACGCGCTGCGTGCCCGTATCGACGAGATGACCAACCCCGAGTATCAGCGGCTGTTGCGCTGCTCCGCGGATCAGTTGCGTGAGCGGCTGCCCGGTTCGGGGCCCGGCCGGGAGACGATCGCGGGGCTGCTGTCGCAGCTCGACGACAGGGCGGTCGTCGCCGTGCTGCGCAACCTCGGCGGGCACGACCTGGGGGCGTTGACGGATGCCTTCGCGCGTATCGACGACACGCGGCCGACCGTCGTGTTCGCCTACACGGTCAAGGGGCACGGGCTGCCCACGGCGGGCCATCCGCAGAATCACTCGGCGCTGCTGACGGGTGAGCAGATGCAGCAGCTCGCGGAGCGGGTGGGCGCCGATCCGGCGGATCCGTGGGCGCGGTTCCCCGAGGGCAGCGCGGAGGCGGTGCTGTGTGAGCGTACGGCGGCGAGGCTGCGCCGGGAGGATCGGCGGCCGCAGCAGCCGCCGTCGCTGCCGGAGGACTTCGGCCGTACCCCGTCGGGGAAGGGCTCGACTCAACAGGCCCTCGGCAGAGCGCTGTTGGACCTGACGCGGCAGGCTCCGCAGGCGGCCCGGCATGTGGTGACGGTCTGCCCGGATGTGGCGTCCACGACGAACCTCGGCGGCTGGCTGAACAAGGTCGGCACCTGGTCCCCCACCCAGCGCCGGGACTGGTTCGCCGACGACGCGGAGACGATCCTGCACTGGCGTGAGCAGCCGGGCGGGCAGCACATCGAACTCGGCATCGCGGAGACCAACCTGGTCGGGCTTCTGGGCGAGTTGGGCGCGACGTGGAGCCGGTGGGGCACTCCGCTGCTGCCGATCGGCGTGGTCTACGACCCGTTCGTCGGCCGGGCGCTGGAGCCGTGGTCGTTCGGGATGTACGCGGGCGGCCAGTCGATCCTGGTGGGGACGCCGTCCGGGGTGAGTCTCGCGCCGGAGGGCGGCGCCCACCAGTCGGTGATCACACCCTCGATCGGCCTGGAGCAGCCGGGATGCACCTCCTACGAGCCTGCGTTCGCTCTCGACGTGGAGTGGTGCCTGCTGGCCGCGCTGGCCAACCTCGGCAGACCCGGCGGCAGTTCGGCGTATCTGCGGCTGTCGACGCGAGCCGTCGATCAGGCCCTCGCGCATGTACCGGCCGACTCGGCGGCACGTGAACGGCGGCGCAAGCAGTCCGTGGCCGGCGGCTATCTGCTGCGCCGGCACCACGATCCGGCGCTGACGATCGCCGTCACCGGAGCGATGGTGACGGAAGCACTGGCCGCCGCCGACCGCCTCGACCAGCTCGGGGTCGGCGCGGATGTCGTCTGCGTCACGAGCCCCGACCTGCTCTTCCGTGCCGTGCAGGCGCGACAGGGGCTTCAGGACGGCCCGGACTGGATCCTCGACCAGACCTTCCCCCGGGAGCGAGCCCGTCCTCTGGTGACCGTCCTCGACGGGCACCCGCACACGCTCGCGTTCCTCGCCGGCGTCAACGGGATGGCCTGCCGGGCGCTGGGCGTGACGGGCTTCGGGCAGAGCGGCAGTCCGGAGGAGGTCTACCGGTACCACGGCATCGACAGCGACGGCATCGTCGCGGCGGCGCTGGATCTGGGGACCGGTCTACGATGAGCCGCGTGCGACCCGTCGTTGTGCATGTGGACGTGGACCGGCCCCGGGAGGAGGTCTACGACTTTCTCGATGTCCTCGCCGCCCACGAGGAGTTCACCGATCACATGCTGCGCGAATGGGAGTGCTCTGGCCCGTCGCGCGGTGTCGGCGCGAAGGCGCAGGTTACGGCGGTCGTCGCCGGACGCCGTGAGGGTGTCGCGATCGAAGTCGTGGAGGCGAAGCGCCCGTTGAAGATCGTGGAACGCAACACCGGCGCGGGCGGACGCCGGGTCGCCCACGGCACCTACCTTCTTCAGGAGCTTGCCGGCAGCGGTACGCGGGTCTTCTTCGAGTACGCCTGGCGGACCGCACCCGCGAGCGAGCGACTGGCGGCTCCCGTAACGAGATGGCTGCTGCGGCGCGCCAATACCCGTGCACTGCGGCGGCTGGCCGGCCTACTGGAAAGCCACGGTTAACGCTCGTACGCCGAGGAGGAGTTCCTCATGCGGATCACCGTCGTGGGCAGCGGAGACGCCTTCGGGTCGGGCGGTCGCTTCCAGACGTGCATCGCGCTGGGCCCTGACGACCCGGCAGCCGCCTCCCACACCCTCCTCGACTGCGGCGCGACGAGCGCCGTCGCGCTCAAGCAGCAGGGCTTCGACCTGAATTCGATCGAGACGATCCTGGTCACCCACCTGCATGCGGACCACTTCGGGGGCATCCCTTTTCTCATTCTGGACGGCCAATTCCGCCGCCGTACACGTCCTTTGACGGTCGTGGGACCGCCGGGCACCGAACAGCGGCTGACGGAGGCGATGGAGGTCTGTTTCCCGGGCTCGTCGTCGGTCCAACGCCGTTTTCCCGTACGGGTGCTGGAGCACCAGGAACGCACCGCGCTTCCGACGGAGCGCTTCACAGCCATCCCCTACGAAGTACGGCACGCGGCCGGAGCACCCTCGTATGCGATCCGCGTAGCAGACACCGATTCCGCAGCGCAGATCGCCTATTCAGGAGACACCGAGTGGACCGACGCCCTCATCGACGTCTCCGACGACACCGACCTCTTCCTCTGCGAGGGATACGCACCACACCCCGTCCGCTGGCACCTCGACCTCACCACCCTCGCCGACCAGCACCACCGGCTGAAGACACAGCGACTGGTCCTCACCCACCTCTCACCCACCGCGCTCACCGCAGACCTGCACAGCTGGAACATCGCCCACGACGGCCTCACGTTGACCGTCTGACCCCCGGCACCTGAGGACCACACCAACCGGAGCGACCAACACGCCCCCCACCATGGCTCAACGCCGTTATGCGGCACAGGAGTTCGGCCCATCCCGGTTGCTCGGAGTCGTCTCCGCACCCCCCCGCAGGTGGCTGACCCAGCGCACACCCCCGTCAGGCCAACCACCCGCTGCGCGGGGTCACCCCCGAAGCCACCAGGGACTCGAGTACGCCACACCCCAGTCATTGCACGCGTGGCCCGAAGGCCCCGGGGACGGGTTCGCCTGAGACGGGTCGGAGACGCGCAGGACGATCCAGTCGCCGTCTGCCGCGTCGAGGGGCACGGTGAACTTCGTCAGCCGATTGGACTGGGTCTCGACGACGTCCGCGACGGTCGGGGCGTCCGAACCCGGGCGCAGGACCTGGACGTTGAGGGGCTTGCCCTCCCACTCGGGGCCACGGTCCAAATCGACGGTGAACTGCACGTCGCCCGAGGCCAGACCGAGAGTGCCGCCCATCTGGACGCCGTTCGCCACGGCGTCGAGTCGCAGCCCCGATACGCGCGTTGCGAAGAAGCGCCGGGCCCGCATCGCCTCGAAGACGCCCGCGCGGGTGTTCTCGGTGACCCACAGCCCGCTGCGGCCCTTGCCCTCGGGGAAGCCCCAGTCCGTGCCGTGCTCGTCGGTGACGCCCGTCAGGCCGGTACGCCATCCCTTGTTGAGGCAGGCCACGAGCGGCGAGCGGCCGGTCTTCGACCAGCCGTCGAAGAGATAGTCGTCGCCGCGGTTGAACATCTCCAGGCCGACCATCTTCTCCAACACCCCTGACGAGAAGCTGAAGTTGTCGAACATCCCGGGCTCGCGACCGGGGTGGTTGAAGCTGGCGACGGCGTCGCGGCCCTCCAGCCAGCCGTAGAGCGAGCCCGGACTGCCGGCGCCGCCCAGGTCGACCCAGTCGTCGGTGAACCAGACGTTGGCGTGGCCGTGCAGCGGGTGGGACCACTCGAAGCCGCGGATGGCGGTGTAGTCCCCGGGATCGTTGGCGGCGTCCGCGAGCTGCCCCGTCCGGTCCCACTCTTCCGAGCTGAGGCCCTCGACCGACAGCAGCGTGGCGTGATCGGTGAGAGCGGCGACGTCCAGACCCGCGTCGCGCATGGACGCGAAGGCGAGTTCGGGATTGCCGTCACCGTCGGACATCGCGGTGTGGTTGTGCATGTCGGCGTGGACGAGCGTGGTGCCCTGCCTGAGCCGGGAGCCGCGCGCGGCGCCGGTGCGCTTGACCGGTACGTCCGACGATCTGGCCGTACGGGTACTGACCGCACTCGCGGTCCCCGGCACCGAGGCAGCTATGAGAAGCCCGCTCGCCCCGGCGAGCATGGATCGTCGGCTGGGTCTGTGGTGGTGGTCGTGTGTCGTCATGCGGGGTGTCTAGCGCAGACTGCCTTACCCGTCAGTACCCCGCGCACGACGGATGTCTGAACTCTTCGCCGAAGACGGCCTGTTCGGGCAATTCCTCCGGCGATCAGTACCTCCTCACCCTTGCCGGCGGCCGGGCGGACCGGTAGCCGAGTGGGACTGCGCGCCGCCACACTCCCCTGGAGCCGGGTTGTGGCATCGCGGCTGAGGGCGAGCCGCAAGGGCTGAGCGCGGGACCTGCGGTGTGGACCGCCGATCCCGCGCTCGACCTTGCAGCTTCCGGCCGCCCCCGCTGGGCTTCGTTCACTCGTCGATCGCCGCTCCGAACTGCGCGTTGGCCGCGGGCGCCCCGAGGCGCGCCCCGTCGTAGGTCCACGTGCCGGTGGCGACCAGTCCCGACGACGACGCGGGCAGGACCCATATGAAGCCGTCGTTGGTGTTCTCGCCCGGTGCCGCCGCGAGCAGGCCGAAGAGGCCGTTCTTGTCGGCGTCGATGAGCCGCACCTGGCCGCCCCACCGGTCCGAGCCCTCCGCGATGCCGGGGATGTCGGCGTGGTTCTGGTCGAAGCTGCGTGCCCCGGTCGCCGTCAGCCCGCCCGCCGCCCCGCGCAGTGTCCAGACCGCCCCCGCGTCGGGCGTCGAGCCGATGTCCTCACCGGGTGCGCCGACGGCGAGGTCGGGACGGCCGTCGCCGTTGGTGTCGCCGGAGGACATCTCGGAGCCCCACATGTCGCCTGCCTCGGCCACGCCGGGTACGCCCGGGGAGTCCTGCGTCCACGTCTGCGACGGGGCCGGGTCGAGACCGGAGAGATCGCCCTTGCCGAGGTAGACGGAGACGGAACCGCCCAGCGGCGAGCCAGAGCCCGTGTCGCCGATGGCGAGGTCGTCCTGCCCGTCATGGTTGAAGTCGCTGGAGTTGATGCCTGGCCCGCCCTCGAACGTGCCGCCGTCTCCCAACGCGCCCGCGTCGGCCGCGCCGTGCAGTACCTGCGTGACACCGGCGCCCGGCTTGTCACCGGTGGTGACTCCGGAGATCGCCAGGTCCGCCCACGAGTCCTCGTTGTAGTTGCCATGGCTGAGGCTCCGCAGCGCCAGGCCGCCGGCGGCAGGGGCAACGTCCAGCGCCTGTGATCCTTCGGCTGCCGGCTTCAGCTGCTGGGCCGCAGCCCCGGGCGGGGCGGTGAAGAACAGCAGTGTCTCGTTCTCCAGGACGGCGATGCTGTCGCGCAGGTTGGCGTCCGGCTCCGCAGGGTCGGGGGCGAAGTACCTGGCCGCCTCGATGGCCCGTCCGAAGTTCGCGCCCGCTCGCGGCTGGTCGGGGTTCTCCAGCCAGGTGCTGTCGCTGCCGTGCAGCCCGGTGGGCGAACCCCAGAAGACGATGGCGCCGCCCGCGTCTGACAGCCCCGCAAGGTCCTCACCGGGGATGCCCACGATCGCGTCGTCGTAGCCGTCATTGTCCAGGTCGCCGGAGGCCACGGCCCGGCCGACGCCGTCGCCGGCCTCGGCACCGCCGGGGACGCCGGAGGTGTTCTGATTGAGGACGCTCTTCTTGGTGGTGCTGAGACCACTCGACGAGCTGTACTGCACGGTGACGTAGCCGGCGCCCGAGGCGCCGCCCACCGTGCCGCCGGGGACTCCGGTCAGCACGTCGTCGTAACCGTTGCCGTCGTAGTCGCAGTTGCGCTGCTGCCAGCCGATGGACGGGAAGGGCACGGAGGCCTGTGCGGCGGGTGCCGCGACAAGGGCCCCGCCGGTGAGGGTGAACAATGCCGTGGCCGTGAGGGCCACGTTTCTGAAGTAGCGCACAGGAGAGCCTCCTTGGTCCCCTCAAACTGCTGTGCCGTGCTGGTCAGCCCCTGGTGGACTGTGCGTGGGCGGAGAGAACGCGGCCGGTTCCCGGGAAGCCCCGGGGAACCGGCCGACGGGTTCCGCGGAGGAGCGGTGGCGCCGCCGCGGTGGCCGCGGTACGGCGTCGAGTCCCTCCGCGACCTCGCCCGTTGAGTGATGCGATGACAGCGATGACGGCAACGTCCGTATTGCAGTCACCAAGAAGACAATCCAGGTTCGTCCAGGGTTGTACGGGATCGGGATCGGGACGGCGCCTGGGCTGCCCGATGCTGCGGCTGGTGCAGTGCTCGATCCAGAGCGGGACCGCCTTCGCACGGGACAGGCACGTTCCCTCAAGAAGATCGGTCAAGCGAGGCGAGAAGACCCCCAGCCCTGAGCACGGCCGCACAGTGGTGCATGCGACCGTGGCCCTGGCGTTTCGCAAGCCGCGAGCCCAGCCCGGCCGTGCTGGCGAAGAGCCGGGTAGGCGGGCACTGGGAGTCGACAGAGAAGCCGCCTCACCGGACGCGTTTCAATCCGGGCGTCGGGCCCTATCGCGTGTGGCGCTGCGTAGAGCTGATGCGGGAGGCGGACTCCACTGTCGAGGAACTGAAGCGTCAACTCGAAGGCCGCGCCCGATTTATGGATCTCGTTCAGAGAGTTCGTGCCGAGTGACCGGGAGACGACGGCCAACAAAGTCGAGGCGCCGCTACCACCATCGACTGCAACTGACGTTGTCACAGGCGCGCATATACACGCTCCGGGCGCCCCAATAAGGGTAGTTCTTTCCGAACCTCATCTTCTTGTGTGTTACCCGCCCCGATTCCCAGTAGATCTTCATCTGCACAGAGACGTGGGCGTCGGCGCCCGCCCACTTGAGGCGGCCGTCGTAACCGCCGTGCCCGTCCTTCTTCCACCATTTCCCGACGTCAGCCGCGAGACCCTTGGTGGGTGTGTACAGGGTCCTGACCGCGTGTTCGGTGAAGTGCGGCTTGGACGGCGCAGCGCTGGCCGCTTGTCCACCGGCAAGAGTCATTGCGGTGGCTGCGGCAATTACAACTGCCACACGTCGGATGTGCATGCGATGTTCCCCCTTGACTCCGATGCCCCTCAGTTGATCTGAGGGTGCAGCGCGAGCGTTCTTTCGGTATTGCGCCCACTTGCCCGCGCCGCCGTTCTACGTGGTCGATATTCAAAGCTAGCCCGCGACTTCGGAGACGTCGTTAGCGGTGAGTGCCAGCCCCTTAGCGTGGCGCGCCAGAGCTCTCGTACAGGGCGAGCTGTCGGTATTCGCGCGGCGGCATGCCGTAGGCGGTGCGGAAGGCCCGGGTGAAGTCGGCGGGACGGCGGAAGCCCCATCGGATGGCGATGGCATTGATGGGCCGGGTGGCCAGTGTTGGATCGGCCAAGTCGCGGCGGGCGCGTTCGAGTCGCTGCTCGCGGATGAACATGCTGACGGTGGTGCCCTGGCTCTGGAAGATCCGATGCAGGGTGCGGGATGAAATGTGGTGGGCCGCGGCGATCATGTCCGGGGCGAGACGAGGGTCGCCCAAGTGCCGGTATATGAAGGCGTGGACGCGTACGGCCAGGGTCTGTCGATGGGTCTCGGGCGGAAGTTCGCGGTCGGCGCCGAAGTGATGGGCGACCAACGACGCGGCGAGGTCGAGTGCCACGCCGCCCAGCCGCGAGGCGTCCGTGGGCCCGTAGCGGGTCGTGTCGGTGGCCAGACGAGCGATGAACTGGGCGAACAGGGCGCCGAGTCCCTGCCGGGCGGGTAAGTCGGCCGCCAGCAGCCGGTCGGCGGCATCGGCCGGAAGCGGCAACAGCGCCCGGGGTAGGAGGGCTTGCACCAGTGTGACCCCGCTTGGAGCCTCGCTCTGGTCGGCGGCGAGCCGTCCCAGGTAGGGCCGTGATGTGGTGGACAGTGTCAGGTCCCCGGAACCCAGGACGGTCTGCCGGTCGGCCTGTTCGATGGCGACGGATCCTCGCTGGGCGAGAGCGAGGTGGTACAACTCCGGGTCGGACTGCCGGATCAGCTTCGGCGTGCGGTGGGAGTGCAGCGAGGGACAGGTGAGTACGGACACCTGCACCGGGCCCAATTCCAGCAGGCGCAGGGTCGCGTCGAAGTCGTCGGCGTGGTCGGTACGAAGCTCGGTGGGCGCATGGCTGGCGAAGACCAGTTGACGCCATCCGTCGAACCGCTCCGCCGGAGGCAGGTCCTCACCCCGGAACACCGTCTCGAACACCGTTAGCTCCCCCTCTGCCCCGCATTCTTGAGAGTCTCCGGTGCGGCCAGCGTGCCATGCACCCGGGGCCCGACACATTCGGATCAGAGCGCGCGAGATGCCGAATCCCGATGCGGCCGCGAGCTGTCGGAGACCCCCCGACGTGGCTACACCCGCCTCCCGTAATGCGGTGCGGCAGCTTGCAGCACGCTCACGTCGTGTCCGGCGTCAGCTTGTAGTGGAGACGGAGTGCCGTCGCGGACCACAGGCGAAGTACATGGTCCGTACGGAGAGTGCCCTCGCGGTCGGCATAGACACGGAAGGACTCATGTATCGGCGCGCGGGCGGCGTGAGTGCGACCACGGTGCGCGACCACCACGTATGCACCGTTGTCCCCGAAGGCACCGGAGGGAGAGGTCAATTCCAGTGCGCCGTCCGGCGAGACGCTGGGGCGCAGGAAGACCTGGACGTTGCCGGCCTCAAGTGGAAAGGCCACGTGGACACTTGGCTGCAAGGAGCCCGGCAGCAGCCGTGCCGAATAGCATCCGCTGTAGACGTACTCCCCCGTGGCCCGCAGCTTCCGTATCCATCCCGCGGCGCGCTGTTCTCCGTCAGCGTCGACGATTGCGGCCACCCTGCTGTCCATGCCGTGGGCGACGTCGAGTGGCCGCATCGGTAGCGCGAGTTGCTGCACACGGCGTCCGAAGAACCGCGAGACGAGTTCACCGCCGGGCCGGAACAGGGCGCTCCACTGGGTCCACACCTCCAGGCGCCAGTCGGAGGTGTGCTCGTAGAAGTCACGGATCTCCGGGCGCAGTTCGGCAGCCTTGAAGTCCGGCCCGTCGAGCTGAGACATGTCCGGCAGCAAACCCCCGCCGTCCTGCTCGCGGACCGTGCCGCCGTGCGCCGCTGCGGCCGCGCGCAGCCATCCGTCGCCGACGGTCCCGGCGTCGTGCATGGGGGCCGCCAGCCACCGGTGTTCACCCGCCAAGTCGACGGGGCGGCCCCTGATGCGCCAGAACGCCCGGGACGCGCGGTCCAGCCTCGCCGTGAACGAACTCATGCGGCAAGCATGTCAGTTACTTGCCGCAGAAGAACCAGCTCACGGCACGAACCCTCACCGGAGCACCGGCGACCTGCGTCACGCCCGTGGTCAGTCCGCGCCGCCCTGCATCGGGGCCCAGAACTCCTCGAACGACATCGTGCCGTCGCCGTCCGTGTCGAGTACGTCGATGAATTGCTGCGCCTGCTCCTCGGTGAGGTGCTCGCCGCGCAGTTCGGCGACCACCTGCTGGTATTCCTTGGCGGTTATCTGCCCGTCGCCATCGAGGTCGTATGCGTCGAAGACCTTGCGCGCCGCCGCTTTCATGTCCACCACGTGAGTTCGCCTTTCCTCGTTGGATGTCGGGCGATGTTACTGCGCATTGATCGCCGGCAGCACCGGCCCCCTCGTCTCCTCGCATGGGCATCCGTCCGCCGCTTCCGTGCCCCGATACGGCACCACCACGCACCACCACGCCCTGTTCGCGCGCTGGAGTGGCGACGGCAAGGTGACCGGGTCACCGCATCGCCGCCACGGGGCCGCCGAGCTCGCACCTCGTCCGCGTTGGAACGCCCAAGTCTGGAAGGCCAGACGGCGGGGGCGGGAACAGCCGGTCCGGTCGGCAGGTTGCATCGACCGAGGGCCGGCGCCGCACGGGCGGGGGACACGGAGACCACGAGGTCCTCCGCCGCACCAGGATGTCCCAGGATCGCGGTACGCCCGCCGCCCACTCGGACCAGACGTATCTCTTGCAGGAGGACTTTTTCATGACTGACCGGCCCTTGACGCTCATGGCAGTACACGCCCACCCCGACGACGAGGCCACCGGAACCGGAGGGATTCTCGCGCGGTACGCCGCGGAGGGCATCCGCACGGTTCTCGTGACCTGTACGGACGGCGGTTGCGGGGACGGACCGGGGGGCGTCAAGCCGGGCGATCCCGAGCACGATCCCGCGGCCGTCGCCTTGATGCGCCGCCAGGAACTCGAGGCGAGCTGCGACGTCCTCAAGGTCAGCGATCTGGAGCTGCTGAACTATGCCGACTCCGGGATGACTGGCTGGCCGAGCAACGACGCCCCGGGATCCTTCTGGCAGACCCCCGTGGAGGAAGGCGCCGCCCGGCTTGCGGAACTCATGGAGCACTACCGGCCCGATGTGGTCGTCACCTACGACGAGAACGGCTTCTACGGACACCCCGACCACATCCAGGCCCACCGCATCACGATGGCGGCGCTGGAGATGACCGCGCTGACGCCGAAGACGTACTGGACGACGGTGCCCCGCTCGATGATGCAGCGGTTCGGGGAGACCATGCGCGAGTTTCAGGAGGACATGCCGGAGCCGGATCCCGCCGAGGCCGCCGCGATGGCCGAGATCGGCCTCCCCGACGACGAGATCACCACGTGGGTGGACACCACCGCATTCAGCGGCCAGAAGTTCGATGCGCTGGCCGCGCACGCCAGTCAGGGCGAGAACATCTTCTTCCTCAAGATGGGCAAGGAGCGGTTCGGCGAGCTGATGGGCATGGAGACCTTCCTACGTGTCAAGGACACCACCGGCGCGGCCGTGCCCGAGAACGATCTCTTCGCCGGACTGCGCTGATCCGCCCGTCCGGCCGGGTCCGGGACAGTTCCTCGGACGCACGGCGCGATCGAGAGGGCCACACGCCCGACCCCGTCGCGCTTGTGAACACGGCGGCGCGGGCGGGGCGTTGAGGGGCGGAGGCGACGCCGGCCGGCCGGGTCCTGGCGGCCTGGCCTGTTCCGGTTCCGGCCGCGGTTGTTCGGCGGCCTCCGCCCGCGGATGCCGCAACGTCCGGGACTTCACGCAAACTTCACGCAACGAAGGCAGCGTCGAGCGGAAGCACTACCTGGCGGCGGCTCGTCTTCGGAGCTGACACACCGCCTCGGCCGGTGAGTTGGGCGGCGGTGTGGATTCGACAAGTGAACTCACCGCCGCCTCTTGACGGTTCAGTGAAGCTGCATAACAGTGACTTGTGAATGAGAGCGCTCTCAAGCAACGGTCCGATAGGCCGTGCCGAGCGCGTATCGATCCACCTTGTACGTGCTTCTCCCGCCTCTGGCGGGCTCGCGTGTCCGTACGTCAGCAACCGACGTTCCTCCGAGTGAAAGCAGCCCCCATGTACAAGCTCACTCCCCCACGCAGGACGCCGACCGGCCGACTCCGGCCCCGGCGACGCTTCTTGGTCCTCGTGACCGCCGTGTCGCTCCCCTTCGGCGCGTTCCTGGGTCTCACCGCGTCCTCCGCTACGGCCGCCGCCGGCGAACCCGGACCCGCCGCTGCGAGCAACGCGGCTGCGACCGAGATGACCGCAGGCGACGCCGCTTCCGCGGCGGACTGGACCACCGTCTTCAAGGACGATTTCGACGGCGCAGCCGGCACCGGCCTCAACCGCGACGACTGGCTCTACGACATCGGCACCAGCTACCCGGGCGGCGCCCCGAACTGGGGCACCGGCGAGGTCGAGACGTCCACGGACTCGACCGAGAACGTCTACCAGGACGGCGAAGGCCACATGGTGATCAAGCCGATCCGTGACGACGCCGGGAAGTGGACCTCGGGCCGCGTGGAGACCCAGCGCACCGACTTCGGCGCCCCGGCCGGCGGCCAGATGGAGATGAGCGCCTCCATCAAGCAGCCCAACCCGGAGAAGGCGCTCGGCTACTGGCCCGCGTTCTGGGCCATGGGCGCAGACGCCCGCCCCGTCGGAGCCACCAACTGGCCCAGCATCGGCGAGATCGACATCATGGAGGCCGTCAACGGTCTCAGTAAGCACTCGGCCACGTTCCACTGCGGCGAATGGGCCGGAGAGTGCCACGACCCGGACGGCATCAGCAGCGACCTACAGCCCTGCGAAGGATGCCAGACCGACTACCACACCTACTCCGTCATCGTGGACCGTACCGACACCTCCGCCGAGCAACTGCGCTTCTACCTCGACGGCAACCAGACCTTCACCGTGAACCAGAACCAAGTGTCCGCAGCCACTTGGCAGAGGGCGGTGGACCACGGATTCTTCGCCATCTTCGACGTCGCGATCGGCGGTTCCTACCCGAACAAGGTCTGCGGCTGCACCTCGCCGGCGGCGGACATCACTTCGGGCGCGGGGATGAGCGTCGACTGGTTCGAGGTGAAGGTGAGCGAGTAACGACGCAGCCCATGGTCCCCGGCAGTGGGGCGTCGGCGTTCGGCGGACTCGCCGATGCATCAGCGCATGCGGACATCGGCGTCGAAGAGCCGGGCCTCGCCGGGGACCAGATCCGACTACGGCTAGCGGCAAGGGACAGCGCCTGAGTTCGCTTCCTTCGCAGACCACCAGGAGACCCCGTCGCACCACGTGGGACGGGGTCTCTTCGCCGCTGGCTTCTGGCTACTGGCCTGTGCGGCTGGGGCAGACGGCCCGCGTAGCGCGACATGCCCTTCGGCTGGCAAGCCGTGAACATCGTCTGCTGAGCCTCAGCGACCACACCGGCCTCACGTCGGCAGCACGCACACCGGCTTCGTCACCTTCACCGGCTCCCCCGCCTCCTTCAGCGCCCCGCTCGCCTTGTCGACGGCGAAGACCCCGATCGTGCCGCTCTTCTCGTTCCCCGCCCACAGCACGTCCCCGCCCGACGGGATGCTGATGTGCCGCGGCCAGTCGCCCCCGCACGGGACGGCACCGGCCATCTTCAGCGACTCGCCGCCACCGCCCGCCGACATCCAGGCGACGCTGTTGTGGCCCCGGTTGGAGACGTAGACGGTCCGCCCGTCGGCCGCGACCGCCACCTCCGCCGGAAAGTTGCGCACGCCGGGCTCCTCACCCTCGGGCAGCGTGGAGATGCTGCCCCCGCGCGTGAACTTCCCGCTCCCCGCGTCGTAGGCGTAGACGGAGATCGTGCTGTCCAACTCGTTGGCCACGTAAGCGAATCGGCCGTCAGGGTGGAACGCCAGATGCCGCGGCCCCGCGCCCGGCTTCGCCTTCGCCTCCGCGACGCGCTTCAACGTCCCCTTCTCAGCGTCGAGCCGGTACGAGAAGAGCGAATCCGTCCCCAGGTCCACGGCGATCACGAAGCCGCCCTTGGGGTCGCTCACGATCTGGTGTGCGTGCGGCCCTTCCTGCCGGTCGGGGTCCGGCCCCTTGCCTTCGTGCTGCACCAGGTCCGTACGGGCGCCGAGGCCGCCGTCCGCCTTGATCGGGTGCACGGCGACGCTTCCCGAGCCGTAGTTCGCGCTGAGCAGCCACTTCCCGCTCGCGTGCACTGACAGGTGCGTCACGCCCTTCCCGCCCGTCGACTGCGGCTCACCCAGCGGGCTCAACTTCCCTCGGTCGCCGACGGCGTAGGCCCGTACGCTGCCCTCTTCGCTCGCCTCGTCGAGCGCGTACAGCACCTTGCCGTCCTCGGCCAGCGCGAGGAAGGTCGGGCTGGTGACGTCCTGCACTGCACCGGACGTACTGATCGCGCCGCTGGACGTGTCGTACGAGCCGGTGACGATGCCGCCGCCGAACGTACCGATGAACAGGGGCCGTTGAGCGGGTTCGGCTCTCCGGCCCGCGGGCTTGCCGTCTTCGTGGCGCTTCGTTCCGTCGTCCGGCTTCGCGCCTTCGTCCTCCGACGGCAGTACGGCGGAGGCCACCGCCGTACTCCCGCCCGCGGCCGCGACCACCCCGAGCGCTCCGAGGAACGACCGTCGCCGTACCCTCCGGGCGGACTGGGCGGAGTCGGCGTACAGGGCGCGGCGGTCGGGCGTGCGTGGGGACACGGGACGAACCTTTCGGTGGGGTCTCGGGTTCGGCTCGCGAGTATGCCGCGCCTGCCCGTCCGGGATCAGGGACTTGACCTTTCGCGCTGGTCGGCGCCTTGTCCCGGACCGTCGTCCTGGTCCTGGTCCTCGTGCCCGCCGAGCTTCCGACGCCGTGTCTGCCCGTGCGGACACGGCGGTCATGCCGGTGACGCCGTCGTGCAGCACGAACGCGCCGTCGGTCATGGTCGCCGAGAAAGTCGCCGATAACCGCGGCGGTCCTGTGGACCGACTTGCGCGAAAGAAGGGGTCCTTGCCGACGGTCTGGTCGGCCTCAGGAAAACCTTTTCCTGAGGCCGGATACATGGTTGGCCTTCCTCGGCCGCGTGTCACATACGGCTGCGTGCCGATCGTCTTACGTACGAGGGCAGTCCAGCCGCAGGGAGGCGAAGAGCATCGTGACGGATGAGGACAGGAAACGAGCAGCGCACCGGGCCCTGGTGGATCGCGTGCTGAACGGGGAGGGCAGGGCATCCGCGGAAAAGCGAGCGCGTGCTTTCAGCAACGATGGCCTCCCGCCACCGCTGGACACGCTGATCGGCAAGGTTGTCGACAGGCCTGCGCAGGTCACCGAGGCGGACTTGGCGGCGGCGAAGGCGTCGGGCTGCACCGAGGATCAGCTTTTCGAGCTGGTCGTATGCGCTGCGGTCGGCCACGCTGCCCGGCTGTATGAAGCCGGACTGGCGGCCCTGGCCGAGGCGACCGTCAACGGGAGGCCGGGACATGCGACTTGACGTCCTCAACCACGGTTACGGCCCTGGAACCAAGGTGCTGTTCGCGCTCATCCGGCTGTTCTCACGGCACCCGGTACCGGACGCCGCGAAACTGGTCTTCTACCGGCCCGGTTTCTACGGTGCCCGGGCGAAGGAGTTCACCCACGAGGCGATGCGCGGGCCGTCCTCCTGGTCGGTGGGCGACCGGGAGCTGATGGCGGCTTACGTGTCCAAGGTGAACGAGTCCGCGTTCTGCGTCGGCGCGCACACCGCAACCGCAAGACAGGCGTACCAGGACGGGCCACGGGTCGCGGCTGTGCTGGCCGACCTGAGTTCGGCTCCCATCGCAGAGCCGCTGCGGGCCACGCTGCGGATGCTCGGCAAGCTGACGCGGGAAGGTGAGGTCGGCGCCGAGGACATGCGGGAGGTGCTGGCCGCCGGCGTCTCCTCCCAGCAGGTGAAGGACGCGCTGGCGGTCTGCGTCGCCTTCAACACCACCGACCGCCTTGCCGACGTCTTCGGGTTCGAGCTGCTCAGCCCCGAGGGCTTCGAGGCTGGAGCCAAGTACCTGCTCAAGCGGGGCTATCGGTAGCCCGCGCGGCGCGAGTCACGGACGTCCGCCGGGTCTGGTGACGATCTGGTCGATGTCCGTGACGCCGGGGTTGGCGGCAGCGGGGGAAGCGAGTCGCCCCGGAGGCCCGGGCGGTGATCCTCATGGCCTCGGGGTCCGGGACACGGGTAACGGCTACCGCACGGCTGGTTCAGACGCAGAAGCCGCAGGCCACATCGCCTTCGGAATGGCCTGGCTGTTGGTCGCCGCCATGCTCGGAACATCCAGGGCGACGGCCGAGCCGAGTGTTCAGCCCCGCACCTGAGACGTGCTCTTCGCGAAAGTCGTGGTTCTGGCTGAACTTCCATGCAGCACACACACGTTGAGTGACGGCTGGGGGGAAACCGAGGAAAGGCGCCGGGCCAGGCTGAAAAGAATCTTCGAATGAAGCTAGAGGCCAGCGCGCTCTTGCAGCACGGCGCGCTCGGCCGGGTTGGCGGTCAACTTGAGCGCAAGCCGGTCAGCGGGGCCGGCAACTGCTCGCGGAACTGCTGCCGTTCGGCGGTCAGACCGCCGCCTTGTGGATACCGCACCCCGAGGTCGTGCCGCTCAGGGCCGACGACCACCAAGCCCTACGACGCCAGGAGCTCAATCTCAGCAGTCGGCCATCGCCCGTCCCCCTGCCCGGCACGAGCCCAGGCGTGCGGCGAGGCTCGGCCGCACGTCTGAATTCAGTGACCCGCGTCACACTCGGCTCCTGTCAGCAATCGGGACGCTGTCTCGTTCAAAGGGCACGCGAACCAGACAGGAGCAACGCCATGAAGCACCGCATCGTCGTGCTCGGCGCCGGTTATGCCGGTGCCTTCGCCGCCGGAAACCTCGCCCGCCGGCTCTCTCCGGCCGACATCGAGATCACCGTCGTCAACGCCGTGCCCGACTTCGTTGAACGGATGCGGCTCCACCAGCTCGCGATCGGCCAGGACCTCGCGTTCCGCAGGCTCGCCGACGTGTTCGCGGGCACCGGGGTGCGGCTGCGTCTGGCGCGCGTCACCGGCGTCGACCCCGAGCGCAGGACCGTGGCCGTGACGGGCGAGGACGGCGATGGCGACCTCGCGTACGACACGCTTCTCTACGCGCTCGGCAGCTCCGTAGCCCACCATGGCGTCCCGGGCGTGGCCGAGTACGCCTTCGACGTGACCGGCCGGTCCTCGGCGCTGCGTCTGCGCGAGCGCCTGGCCGGACTGGGCGAGGGCGGCACCGTGCTGGTCGTCGGTGAAGGGCTGACCGGTATCGAGACCGCCACCGAGTTCGCCGAGTCCCGGCCCGATCTCTCGGTGACGCTCGCCGCCCACGGCGAACCGGGCGCCTGGCTCTCACCGAAGGCCCGCCGTCACCTGCGCCATGCCTTCGACCGGCTCGGGGTCACCGTCCACGAGCACACGGACATCGAAGTCGTCGAACCGACACGGGCGATCGCCGCCGACGGCAGGTCCATCCCGGCCGATGTGACCGTGTGGGCGGCCGGGTTCGCCGTGCACCCCGTCGCAGCCGCCAGCGGCCTGGAGGTCGCAGGCACCGGCCAGATCGTCGTCGACCGCACCATGCGCTCGGTCTCGCACCCGGACGTCTACGCCGCCGGTGACTGCGCCTACGCGATCGGCGAGAACGGCCGGCCGTTGCCGATGTCCTGCGCCTCCGCCGGCTTCACCAACATGCAGGCGACCGCCGCGATCATCGCGCGCCTGACGGGCCGCAAGGTCCCGATCACCGGGCTGAAGTACTACGGCAACCACATCAGCCTCGGGCGGCGGGACGCGATCTTCCAGATGGTGGACGGGAACGTCCGGCCGAAGTCCTGGTACCTGGGCGGGCGAACCGCCGCGCGTCTCAAGTCCGGCGTGCTCACGGGGGCCGGCTGGGGCATCGCACACCCGACCTTCGGCATGCCGAAGCGCAAGCGCCGACTGGCCCCCGCGCCTGACCGAACCGCTGTAAGGGCCGCCGCATAGGCTTCCCGCCATGGACAGCGCGGCCATCGATCGGTTCGAGGCCAGCCGGGACCGGCTGGCCTCGCTCGCATACCGTCTGCTCGGCTCGGCCACCGACGCCGAGGACGCCGTGCAGGACACGTTCCTGCGATGGCAGGCGGCAGACCGCGAACGGGTCGAGGTACCGGAAGCGTGGCTGACGAAGGCCCTAACCAATCTCTGCCTCGACCGGCTCCGCTCGGCGCGGGCACGCCACGAGCAGGCGGCCGGTGCCTGGTTGCCCGAGCCGCTCCTCGAAGGCGACCCGATGCTCGGCCCGGCCGACACCTTCGAGCAGCGCGAATCGGTGTCGTTGGCCGTACTGACGCTCTTGGAGCGTCTCTCGCCGGTCGAGCGGGCCGTCTACGTCCTGCGTGAAGCCTTCTCGTACAGCCACGCCGAGATCGCCGGGATCCTCGACATCACCGAGTCCGCGAGCCAGCAGCACGTCCACCGGGCCCGCATCCGGGTCGCCGCCGAGCGCCGCCGCGGCGAGGCCGACCCCGCATCCGCGCGCCGGGTCGTCGAGGAGTTCCTCGCCGCCGCCACGTCGGGGCGCACCGAACGGCTGGTGGCGCTGCTCACCGACGACGTGACGGCCGTCTCGGACGGTGCCGGACTGAGCAAGCGGCTGTTGCGCTACGACACGCGCGAGCGGGTCGCTTCCTACGTGCGGGCCGGTTTCAAACCCACGCCCGCGAAGCGGCGGCTGGCCGGCGGCTCACCCGCCATCCATATCGCGACGGTCAACGGCTCTCCGGCCGTCCTCGCCGTGGTCGACGACCGGGTCGTGGGCGCCGTGGCGTTCGAAGTCAGCGACGGCAAGGTCACGTCCATTCACGGCGTCGCCGCCGCGGATCGGCTCGCGCGCCTCGACGAGACCTGGCGGCAGCACGAACACGACGCGCCCCTCATCGAGGCATGGTGACGGGAGCCACCGGATTCCGGTGATCTGTCTTATGCCCTGTTGCCACTGGTGGTTGAGGTAGCCGGTGTGTTGCTCGCCTCCGGCGAAGCGACCCGTCACGGGTGCTGAAGATCGCGAGGCGACCCGCTTCGGCGCAGGCGCCGGCGTCAGGCTTCAGGCGTAAGGGTCGCCGTCCGCGTGGTCTGCCCTGGGGGTGTTCCGGCTGTCGTACGGCCGCCGTCATCCGTCCTGCGGGGCGTTCGCCGAGGTGATCAGGAATAGCTGGGCCTCGGCGTCCGAGCACGACCCCACGACGGCTTCCGCCCCCTGGGCCGGTTCGTCCCCGATGGCCAGGCACCCGCCGGTGGCCGTCGACGCGATGCGGTACGCCCCGGCCGGACGCTCGGCCGACTCGATGCGGAACCGCTGCGTGGCCCGGGCCCCCGAGCAGTCGTCCCAGGGTTCCAGCATGGTGGCGGCCGGCCCGCTGTCCAGCAGCGTCAGGCAGCCGCGGCCGTGCTGCGGGTGATCCCACTCGATGTAGTAGACCCCGGCCGCGTCGGTGGACCGCAGTTGAGTCCGCGGCGGCTCCGCATGGGTACAGGGGCGCGGAACGGCGACTGGCCCCCTGTACCGGCCGCTTTGTTCCCGGCCCTCGGTCAGGCACTGGTCGCGGGCGCCGACCGGGCGGATCTGCACCCAGCCGCCCGGAAGAGGACCGGTCCCGGCCTCCGTCTCGCGCTCGTCGCTCGGCCAGAGTGCAGGGGTCAGTGCTGCCAGGCCCAGCGTCAGCGCGAATCCCGCCGCGCCCAGCCACCAACGTGCCGGCCGGCGCCCTAGCAGGCGTCGGGCCCCAATCGCGGGTGTAGGCCCGTGTGTTGGCGTGAGCCCGGGGGAATGTGACTCCGCCGTGCCCTTCGGCCCGGCCGTACCGTTCGGCCCGATCGTCCCGTTCGGCTCGGCCGCCTCAGGAACGGCGGCAAGACGATCCCTGACCGCCAGCCAGGACCTGACCTCCACGTCCCCGCCACCACAGGCCCGGACGAACGGGGCCACCACGTCCGCGCGGGGCAGCGCCGACTTGCGTAGCCCGTCCGCGATCGTGCTTCGCGCCAGCACCTCGCCCCGCCGCTCGGCGCGCTCCTCCAACTGGCGATAGGACAGTCCGCAGTGGTCCTTGAGCTCCCGCAGCAGCGCTACGAACTCCGTGGCGTTTCGCGCCTGTTCGGGTCTCGGCTGTCGGTTCCCGGTCACGGCCCCATTTTCACGTCAAGCATGCCCACGACAAGACCGTCGAGCGATGAACTGATCCCCCATGTGACCGGAGGTGTCCGGAGGGTGTCCGGAGGTGCCCGGGGGCTACCTCGCTGACCAGGCCGGACAGCTCCCGCGGAGTCCCGGACGGAGCCCGGACGGGGATGGACCTTGCCGCAGGAATCTGTGGTGTCCAGGCTCCCTTCGACGGTCGCCGCTCACCCGGCACCTTCTGAGATGGGTGAGGAAGCCTCGGGGTTCGTCTCTGCCCTGCGGCCGGCCGTCTGACGTCACTCAACCGCTTTGATTCCTGGGAGAGTTCAATGCTGGAAGACAAGGTCAACGCAGCGCTGGCAGACCAAGGTCTGCTGGAGTCCGACGAGGGCACGGTGCCGAAGTCGCTTCTCATCGTGCTTGCCACCCCGGCAGTAGCAGCCATTGCGACCGGGGTGGCTGTCGGCCGAGGCGCCTACGCCGCCTACCAGGCGGCCAACGGCTAGAGCCTTTCGACCCTCACGAGTCTGCGCGGGGTCGTGCTCCGGTCGCGGCCCCTGCCCTGCCGTTCGATACGCACCCTCGGGCCACCACACGGTCTCCAGGCGCACACAACCCCGGTGATCACGCGGCGGAGGTCAACCAGGCTTCGCCGCACCGCCGTTGTGACGCCGACGAGCGACAGCGTCCTGCGGCCGGTCGGGTCGAGCGGACGAATACGAGGGTGGCGACGCCCGTGGCCAGGGTTCAGCTCAAGGGGCGGGTCGCCTGTACGAAGGTGATCCGACCGAACCTGTGGTCGGCGTGAGCGACCTCCCGGGCGTCGCCGAACCCGGCCCCGGCCAGCAGCGCGACGATGCCATCGCCCTGGTTGCGGGCCGCCATCGGGCTGTTCGCCGCCCGGGAACGTACGAGGTGGGGCAGGTGCCCGAGCGCGTGGACCGGGCGGCCATGGCCGTGCGTGGGGCGCCCGGCGTCCTCGCCATCGGACTCCGGCCCGACGAAATCGACGACGGTGACCCTCCCTCCCGGCCGAAGCGCGCGAAGGGCGTCGCGCGCGAACGCCACCCGGCCGTCGTCATCGACGTGGTGCAGGGCCAACGACGAGATCACGTGGTCGAGCGAGGCGTCCTCGGCGGGGATCCGATCGGCGTATCCCTGGACGAGGGTGAGGGACACGCCTCGGCGGCGTGCCTTGCGCGCGGCCCTGCGCAGTGCTGCACCGTCGGGGTCGAGTCCGGTCAACCGGGCACCCGGCTCTGCCGCGAGCACGGCGAGCGACAGGTTGGCTGTACCACAGCCGACGTCGACCACCGCCTGCCCGGCTTTGATCCCGGCGAGTTCGACGCTCCGCTCGTGCAGCGCGCGAACGCCGGCCAGCCGCGTGAAGACGTCGTAGAGCGGGAGCAGCCAGGCCTTGCTCATCCCCGGCAGAAACGGGCGGTCCCGCTCCTCCGGCGTGCGCTGGTCGAGGATCCGTACATCGGTCGTCGTCGCCATGGGGTGCTCCCTGTGCCCTTGGTGACGGGTCTGCCTCGGTGCGGTCCCGCAGACCCGGCGTCCTTGCCTCGCAGTCTTGTACATCCTGCGGTTACTCAGCAGGATGTACGTTGGTGAACATGGGACATTCTTCGGTCGTGGGTCGTTCTCCGGTCGTTGACACAACGGCGATACCTTCGACTCTGCGCACGGTGCGACCCGACGGGACCCCGGTCTACCGGTACCGGCAGCGGCCCGGCGTACCTCCTGTCTCCGTGATCCGCTTCGACACCGCGGCCGCCCACTCCAGTCTTCCGCCGGACAACCGCCACGCCCACGACTTCCTCGTCCTCGTCTACGTCGAAGAAGGCACGGGCTCGTTCACCCTTGACGGCGCCGAACGGTCGCTGCACGGCGGCGAGGTCCATGCCGTACCGCCGGGGCAGGTCATCAGCGTCGCGCCCGTCGCGAAACACACCCGCACCCGCGCGTGGTCGGTCGCGTTCATGCCGGACGCCGTTCCAGCTCTGGCATCGGTCTCCCCGCTGGCCTGGGCACACCATCCGCTGCTCGCCCTGTTCGCGCCCGGCGCGGGGCCCGGTCGGGTCGCCGGGCGCGACCGGGCGAGTTGGTCGACTTGGATGGCGGACCTGAGCGATGAGGTCGCCGACCCGGACCGTCTCGGTGCCCACGAGGCCGTCGCCGCGCTCCTCACCTCGATCCTGGTCGCGGCTGCGCGACTGGCACCCTCCGCACCGGGGACGCCGGACCCACTCGTCGAGCGGGTCTTCGCCGAGATCGAGGAGAGGTTCCGCGAACCGATCTCCGCCACCGATGTCGCCCGCGCACTCGGCTACACCCCGGGACACCTCACGACCGTGCTCCGCCGGCGCACCGGACGCCCCCTGCTGGAATGGATCACCGAGCGGCGCATGACCGAGGTCCGGCGCATGCTGCGCGAGACCGACATGTCGCTCGATGCCGTGGCCGCCCGAACCGGCCTGCGCGACGCCACGTACCTCGTCCGCCGCTTCCGTGCCCGATACGGCACCACCCCGCAGCGATGGCGCCGCACCATGACAACGGTCGGCCGGACGCCTTCAGAGTCACCCTGAGTCGGTCAATGTCTGAGAGCCAACCCCGCAACGCGACACTGTGGTTGGGGATGCAGACGTCGCCGGTCGCGCTGCGGGATTCAGGAGTCCATCGATCCATGGACCTGACGGCCGGGGAGCCCGGCCGGGCTCCCCGGCCGTGTCAGTCGCGCCGCGCTCCCGCTCCCCCTTCCGCCAGCAGGACGCGGTCGGGCCGGATCGGCAGGTTCCGATGCCGCACGCCGGTCGCGTGCCACACCGCGTTGGCGACCGCAGCCGCGGCACCCACGATGCCGATCTCACCGATGCCCTTGATCCCGACGGGGTCGTTCGGATCGGGGTCGTCCACCCAGTCCGCCTCCAGATGCGGAACGTCGGCGTTCGCGGCTACGTGATAGCCCGCGAGGTCGGACCCGACGACGCCTCCCGATGCCTGGTCCCTGACCGCTTCCTCGTGCAGGGCCATGGAGATGCCCCAGGTCATCCCGCCGACGAGCTGACCACGAGCCGTCAGCGGGTTGACGATGCGGCCCGCGGCGAAGACGCCGAGCATGCGCCGCACACGTACTTCGCCCGTGGCGGTGTCCACGGCCACCTCGGCGAACTGCGCCCCGAACGTGTGGCGTTCCGTGGCCGCGAGGGCACCGATGGCCGCGGAGGTGTCGGAGCGCGTTGTGATTCCCTCCGGCGGGATGCTGCCGCCCAGCGCGAGTTGCTCGCGCAGGTCGCTCGCGGCGGCCGTCACCGCCCACGCCCACGAGCGGGTGCCCATCGATCCGCCGGCGATCATCGCCTGGCCGAAGTCGCTGTCCCCGATCCGTACGCGCACCTGGTCGGGGTCCACTTCCAGGGCCTCGGCGGCGACGAGGGTCAGAGCGGTTCGCGCCCCGGTTCCGATGTCGGCCGCGGTGATCCGCACAGTGAACGTACCGTCCGCCTCAGCCGTCACGGCGGCTGTGGACGGTACGGCCCGCGCGGGGAACGAGGCCGCGGCGGTGCCGGTTCCCAGCAGCCACCGCCCTTCACGGCGCATGCGCGGGCGCGGGTCCCGTTCCGCCCAGCCGAACCGGCGGGCGCCCTCGTCGAAGCAGGCCATCAGGTTGCGGCTGCTGAACGGCAGCCCGGAGACGGGACCGGTCTGCGGGTCGTTGCGGGCGCGCAACGCGATCGGGTCGATGCCGCACTTCTCGGCGAGCTCGTCGAGCGCAGACTCCAGCGCGAACGAACCCGGTGCCTCGCCCGGCGCGCGCATGAACGTCGGGCTCGGCACGTCGAGCCGCACGATCCGGTTCGCCGTGTGGTGGGCGTCGGCGTCGTACATCACCCGCCCCACCCCGGCGCTGCCCTCGACGAATTCGTGAACGGTCGAGGTGAGGCTGAGGGAGTCGTGCTCCAGCGCGCGCAGCCGCCCGTCGTCGTCGGCTCCGAGCCTGATCCGCTGCGTCGTGGGACTGCGGTAGCCGATGAGCGAGAACATCTGCCGGCGGGTCAGTACGACACGGACCGGGCGCTGGAGGACGGTCGCCGCCATCACGGCTGCCACCTGGTGCGCCCTCACGCCCTTGGAGCCGAAGGCGCCGCCGACGTGTTCGGAACGCACCCGTACCGAGGACGCGTCGAGCGAGAAGAGCTGCGCCAGCTCGTTGACGACCCACGTGCTGCCCTGGTTGGAGTCGACGACCTCCAGGCGGCCGTCCTCCCAGCGGGCAGCCGCCGCGTGCGGCTCCATCGGGTTGTGGTGCTCTTCCGGCGTGGTGTACTCCTCGTCCAAGACGACCGCGGACGAGGCGAGTTCGGCCTCCAGGTCGCCCTTCGCCTCCACGGCCGGCCCCCGGTGGCCGCCGGGCGCGTACGCGTCAGGGCGTCCCGCGGCGAACGCGATGTCGTGCGGCTCCTCCTCGTACCGCACCACCAGGGCCTCGGCGGCCTCCCTGGCCTGCTCGGACGTCTCGGCTACGACGAGGGCCACCGGCCAGCCCCTGTGCGGCACGCGATCGGTCTGGAAGACGGCGGCGGTCGGGTCCGGAGCGCCCAGCAGGCCGACGTAGTCGGTGTTCACATGGGGGGCGTTCCCGTGGTGGAGGACGGCGAGCACGCCGGGCATCGCGAGGACGGGCTCCGCCTCGACCGAGCGGATACGGCCGCGGGCCACGGTGGACAACGCCAGCCAGCCGTGGGCGAGTTCGGGGAAGGGGATGTCGCCGGCATAGCGGGCGGCACCGGTGACCTTCTCGGGACCCTCCACGCGGGTGTGCGGGGTGCCGTGGGAGCCCTTGGCCGGGGTCGTTCCGGTCGTGGCAGTGGTCATCGGGAAGCCTCCTCGCTCAGTTCGGTCAGCACGGCCACCACCAGGTTGTGGATCAGAGTCACCTTGTATTCGTTCTGCGGCAGCGGCTCCGCGGCGGCGAGTTCGGCGTCCGCGGCGGCGGCGAAGGTGGCGGCGTCGGCCGGCGCACCGGTCAGCGACCGCTCGGCCTCCCGGGCTCGCCACGGCCGGGACGCGACAGCCCCGAAGGCCAGGCGCACGTCGCGGACGACGCCGTCCCGTACGTCGAGCGCGGCGGCGACGGAGCCGATCGCGAAGGCGTACGAGGCGCGTTCGCGAACCTTCCGGTAGCGCGAGCGCGCGGCGACCGGAGCAGGCGGCAGCGTGACGCCGGTGATCAGCGCTCCGGAAGGCAGCGCGGTCTCCAGGTGCGGCGTCTCGCCAACCGGCGTGTAGAACTCGGCCAACGGCAGCTCTCCCCCGGGCCCGTCCGCCGTTTCATACGAGACGACGGCGTCGAAGGCCGCCAGCGCCACGCCCATGTCCGACGGATGGACGGCCACGCAGTGCTCGGAGGCGCCCAGGATCGCGTGGTTGCGGTGTTCGCCTGCGACGGCCGGGCAACCGCTGCCGGGTACGCGCTTGTTGCAGGGCTGGGTCACGTCGCTGAAGTAGCCGCAGCGGGTGCGCTGCAGCAGATTCCCGCCGACGGTGGCCACGTTGCGCAGTTGTCCCGAGGCACCGGCCAGCACCGCTTGCGCCAACGCCGGGTACCGGCGCCGGACTTCGGGGTGCGCGGCCAGGTCGCTGTTGGTGACGGTGGCTCCGATGCGCAGGCCGCCGTCCTCGGTCGCTTCGATCTGCCCCAGGGGCAGTCGGCTGACGTCGACGAGCCGGGCGGGCCGCTCGACGCCGGCCTTCATCAGGTCGACGAGGTTGGTGCCGCCGCCGAGCAGGCGCGCGTCGGGATCGGCTTCGAGCTGCGCGACCGCACTGGACACGTCGAAGACGCGCTGGTAGCCGAACTCCCTCATGCGGACGCCTCCGTTTCCGAGCCCTCGAGCATCCCGGTTTCCTTCCCGCGCGTCGCCGCCTGTGCGACGGCTTCTACGATCTGCACGTACGCACCGCAGCGGCACAGGTTGCCGCTCATCCGCTCCCGTATCTCCTCGGCGGTCAGCGGTGGCGGTGCCGCTTCGGCCCGTACGTCGTCGGTGACGGCGCTCGGCCAGCCCGCCGCGTGCTCCTCGAGCATCGCGACGGCTGAACAGATCTGTCCCGGCGTGCAGTAGCCGCACTGGTAGCCGTCGAATTCGAGGAACGCCTGCTGCACCGGATGCATCCGCTCGCCGTCGGCTATCCCTTCGATGGTGGTGATGTGACGCCCCTCGGCTGCGACCGCGAACTGGAGGCAGGAGACGGCCCGTTGCCCGTCGAGCAGCACGGTGCAGGCACCGCACTGTCCTTGGTCGCAGCCCTTCTTGGTGCCGGTCAGATCGAGACGCTCGCGCAGCGCGTCGAGCAGGGTGGTGCGGTGGTCGACGGACAGCGCGTGTTTCTCGCCGTTGATGTCCAAGATGATGTCGCTGGACGTCGATTGATCCATGCTCGGCCTTCTTTCGGGTGTGGGAGCGCGCCGGGAACTCTCCGGGAGGCAGCGGAACGAGGGCATGGGCCTGCCACGGGCTGTAGTGGTGAGGGTGGCCGCGAGGAAGTGCAGGTGGGGGCGGGAGCATTGAACGCATCCGCCGGTAAGGTGGACCTAATCCAACCGGACGGCTGTCCGTTACCCACTGAACGTAGCGGACAGTTGTCCGCTTCAGCAAGCCTGATTCCGGACGCGAGCGCGAGGAGGACGAGTGCATCAGAGGAAAGAGGCATCTCTGCGCTCAGACGCACAGAGAAATCGCGAACGCATCCTCGACGTGGCACTGGCAGAGCTCACGCGCTCCGCGAACGTCCCGCTCAGTACGATCGCCAAGAAGGCGGGCGTCGGACAGGGCACCTTCTACCGGAACTTCCCCAGCCGCGACGCGCTCGTGCTCGAGGTCTACCGCCACGAGATGCGGCAAGTCGCCGACGCCGCGGCTCAGTTGATCGCGACGCGCGACCCGGACCTCGCCCTCAGGGAATGGATGGACCACCTCGCCCGGTTCGCCATGACCAAGGCGGGTCTGGCAGACGCGATCCGCCAGGCCACCAGCGCTCCCGGAAACCCCGAGAAGCCCGGCCACGGCCCGGTGAAGACCGCCGCCGAACGCCTGCTCCGCGCCAACGAGGAAGCCGGCACCATCCGCCCGGGAGTCACCGCGGACGACTTCCTCCTCGCCATCGCGGGACTCTGGCAGATCGCTCCCCACGGCGACTGGCAGCCACGCGTCGACCGCCTCCTCGACCTCGTCATGGACGGGCTGCGAGCGGGAGCGCCGGGACGGTGAACGCGAGCACATGCTCCACCGGCGGCCGTCCCGGTCACGGAACGGCCAGGACGACGTGACAGCGAGGAGAACCCAGTCGATCTCCGCGCCCGGCAGTGCGGCCGACGCAGTCCCGGCTGGGCAGCGCCCGGGAGTCCGGGCCGAACACGCCGTCGCGCTGGAACCCCGGGTCTGCTCCATGGCAACGCTCTCTTCCCTACGCGCCTGAAGCTGTAGCGGCGAGTGGTCGAAATCCGCGATGGTCTGCCGGCGAGGGGACCTCGGACATCGGCGGTCCCGGGTCGATGTGCCGGCCCTGCCGGTGGACGGGCGCGTTCCGCGTAGGGCCCGGGGCGACGCCCCGAACTCCCGCCCTCGCCCGGGATCAGGCCCGGTAGCGGCGCAGCTCCGGCATCGCGACCGCCAGGGTCAGCATGGTGACGATGACCAGCAGGCCGCCGGCGGTGACGGCCGTACGCGTGCCCAGCGCGGCGCCCGCCATGCCGTGCACCAGGTCCGCCACTCGCGGGCCGCCCGCCACCACGACCGTGAACACTCCCTGCATGCGGCCCCGCATGTCGTCGGTGGCCACGGACTGGAGGATGGCGCCGCGGAAGACCATGGAGACCATGTCGGCGACACCTCCCGCCATCAGGAAGCCGACCGCCCACCAGAGGCTCGAACTCAGGCCGCTGCCGACGACGGCGACGCCCCAGGCGACCACGGCGGCGATGACCATGACCCCGTGGCGGCGTGCCCGGGAGAAGGTCCCGGAGAACAGCCCGCCCGCGACCGCTCCGATCGGGATCGCCGCGAACAGCAGGCCCAGGGCGAGCCCTTCGCCCCACGGCGCGTACGTCGTGGCGGCAAGTTGCGGGAAGAGGGCGCGGGGCATGCCGAAGACCATGGCGACGATGTCGGCCACGAAGGAGAGCAGCAGCACCCGGCTGGCGGTGATGTACCGGAATCCGGCGGCCACTTCACGCCAGCCCGCGCGGCGCGGAGCCGCCGTATCCCCGGCCTCTCCGGTCCCGGCCCGGGTCAGCGGCGGCAGGGCGGGCAGCCGCCACACCGCCCACAGCGCCGCGCACAGTCCCACCGCATCGATCATGTACAGCTCCGGCAGCCCGATGACCGGAATGAGTGCGCCGGCAAGCAGCGGGCCGAAGACCATCCCGGTGGACCCCACGGTCGACATCAGCGCGTTCGCGGCGGGCAGCTCCTCCAGTGGCACGAGCCGGGCGATGGAGGCACTGCGGGTGGTCTGGTTGATACCGAAGAACGCCTGCTGTGACGCCAGCAGCACCATCAGCACCAGGACCGACTCGGCGCCGGTGGCCGCCTGTACCCAGAACAGCAGCGAAGTGACGGCGATGCCCGTGTTGGAGACGAGCAGCAGCTTGCGCCGGTCCACGGTGTCCGCGATCGCGCCGCCCCAGAGTGCGAAGAGAACGAGCGGGATCAGTCCGGCGAAGCTGGCGTAGCCGACCCAGGCCGAGGAACCGGTGATGTCGTACACCTGCTTCGGCACGGCCACGGCGGTGAGCTGGCTGCCGACAGCGGTGACGGCCGTGGAGGACCACAGCCTGCGGAAGGGCAGGTGGCGCAGCGGGCGAGTGTCCATCATCAGCCGACGCCAACCGGTCCGCGGCGGCGGGTACTCGGCCGCCGGCGCATCCCGCGCTGCCGGCAGGTCCGGCCCGGCCCGCCTGCTCTCCGCCTGCGCGGTGTCCTCGCCTGTGGTCTCCGCGCCGTCCACGGCAACTCCGGTTCCTGGTACATCTACTCGGTCGCGGACCAGTATCGCCCGCCGCTTTCGACGCGGTCACCGCGGATTCGCCGACGGCCGACGCCTCGCAGGCGGAGCAGCGCAGCCATCGGTGTCTCCGCGCAGAACCGGGCCGAGTCCCACCCCTACGACCGGATCGGCGATCAGACCTCGGCGTCCAGACCGAGTCCGTACGCGTCGGGGGTGTGCGGACGACGCCGGGGGTGTGCGGAGGACGCCGGGGGTGTGCGGAGGACGCCGGGGGTGTGCGGAGGACGCCGAGGTGTGCGGACGAGCCGGTGCCGGAGACCGCTACCTGAACGTGCAGCGGCGGAGACGGCGCCGCTCCCCCCGCCGAGACCGACCATGCGAGGAGGAAAGCAGGAGAGTCACGGGAAAGCCCTCAAGTACCGCCCTCTACGGCTTCCTTGATCCGGCGGCCGAAATCCTCCGCATCCGCCCGCGCCGCATTCAGCGCCGTCCCCGCCATCAGCTTCCCGACCCCCTCGCCCGTCAGGGCGTTGAAGAGCCGTACACGAGTGATCCCCTCGCCGGCCTTCTCCAGGTCGTAGCCGCCCTCTTCCGTCCTCACCAGATTCTCCGAGATCTCCGTCCAGCGGATTCTGGAAGGCGGGTCGAACTCGGTGATGCGGAATTCCCGGCGGGTGCGTACCCCGGCGTCCTTGACCGTGCTCTCGTAGACCGTTCCCACGCCCACCGGGCCGTCCGTGACCTTTGCGATCCGTTCCACGCGGGGGCTGAACCGGGGGTCGTTCTCGCCGTCGGCGAGGAAAGCGAAGACCTCCTCGATCGGACGCTCGATCTCGGTCGTCACCTCGAACTGTCCGGCCATCGTCTCTCCCCAGTTCTGACCGCTTTCACCGCGGTACCGTCGCTCAGGGCTGCTGGCGAGCCTGCTTTCCCGCTTTGTTCGCAGCCTCGCGCTCCGAACCGGCGCTCGCCGTACTCAAGGCACCGCCCGCGCTCTCCAGATGGGCGCGCACGAACCACTGGAAGAGTTCCAGGCTGCGCAACTGCTCGATCAGCATGTCCTGCGTGATCAGGTCGCTTTCGTCGGTCACCTTGACCGCTTCGCGGTGATCCTCGATCACGCCGCTGTAGACGAGATCCAAAGCTCCCAGATGCTCGATGGCCTCGGCGCGGCCGATCGCGTAGTCCTCCCACTGGCGTTCGGCTACCAGCACCCCGGGAGTTCCCTGCGGGGAGCCACCGAGGGTGGAGATGCGCTCGGCCGTCGTGTCGACCATTCCCCGCACCGAGTCCACCTGCGGGTCCAGCATCTCGTGTACGGCGATGAAGTGCGGGCCGACGACGTTCCAGTGAATGTGTTTCAGGGTCAGGGCGAGGTCGTTGAGCGCGTGCAGACGCATGCTCAGCAACCGGATCACGTCACCGCCCGTGCTCGGCGACATACCCGGGACCGTGTACTCCGGCACACCACCCACAACCACCCACACCCTCTCCACGGCGACAAGCACATGCACGACATCGGCTCGCTCCTCATACGACCACCGGTGACGGCGGGGCGCTCGCCGGGAGGGCCGCGAGTGGTCCATTCGGGAGGCGCGGAAGGGGGCCGCGATGGTCCCCGCGGCGACAGCGGAGGCGGAAGGCGAGTCAGCCGGCCGCCGGTGCCGCCACTTCCCGTACGAGGGCACTGAGCCGCTGGTCCGCGGGCGACAGCAGGTCGGCCTGGTCGATGACGGTGAGCGCCGAGGCGGTGAGCTGGCCGATGCGGGCCTCGACGGCGGCGACGGCGCCCAGGGCGGTGAGGAGGTCCTGGATCTGCCGGAGTTCCTCTGCGGGGAGGTCGCGGTTGCCGAGAGCGGCGCGCAACTGGCCTTCCGCTTCATCTCTGCCGTGTGCGCGGGCCCGTTGAAGGGCGATGGCGACGAGATACGTGGAGGCGCCGTCCCGGATGTCGTCGCCCGCCGGCTTCCCCGTACCGCCGGAGCCGCCGAAGACGCCGAGGAGGTCGTCGCGTAGCTGGAAGGCGACACCGGCGCTGCGTCCTGCCCGGCGGAGAGCGGCGATGAGGTCGGGGTCGGCGCCGGCCATGGCGGCTCCGAGGTGGAGGGGGCGTTCGACGGTGTAGAGGCCGCTCTTGAGATACGCGACGCGCAGCGACTCCTCGGGGGAGTCGACGCCGGTGCCCTGCCCGTAGAGGTCCAGGTACTGGCCGGCGATGGTCTCGGTGCGCATGGCCTGCCAGGCGGGGGCGACGGCGCGCCGGGCTCTGCTGTCGAGCCCCGCGGTCTCGAAGAGGTCGTCGGCCCACACCAGGGCGAGGTCGCCCGCGAGGATGGCGGCGGAGACGCCGAAGGTGTCGGGGTTGCCGCGTAGCCCGGCGGCCCGGTGCTGATTCGCGAAGGCGACGTGTGCGGCGGGGGCGCCGCGGCGCAGCAGCGATCCGTCCATCAGGTCGTCGTGGATGAGTGCGCAGCCCTGGATCAGTTCCAGTGCGGTGGCGACCTTGAGCGCTGCCTCGGCACCGGCTCCGTGTGGTGCGCCGCCGCAGCCGCGCCAGCCCCACCAGAGGAAGGCGGGACGGGTACGTTTGCCGCCGCGAAGGACGACGTCGGCGAGCAGGTCGATGACGTCCTCGGCGAAGCGGTCGCTGCTGCGGGCGGCCTCCTCGCGGCGGGCCGCGATGTGGCGGGAGAGCAGGGCCTCGATGACGGCGGCCGTGTCGTGGTCGGGGTCGAAGCCGAGCGTGCGGATGTCGCGGACGTCCTGGTTCCCTTCGCGCACATGGGCGCTCGGGCGGCGCTGCATGGCGGCTCCTTCCCCGGAGGTCGGCCCGGCGGCGCGTGTGCACTGCATGGCACTCGCGGACGGTGAAGGGTGTTATACGGAGAGTTTTTCAGCGATGGCTACGTACGGGGTGCACCTTCACGTCCGTACGGCTGCGGACGCGGGTCGGGGCCCGGCGTAGCGGGCCGGTCGGGCCGGTCGTGGAGGGAGGCATTCACCGCAGGTGGAGGGGCACCCGGCGAGGTGAAGAGGGGTGAATGAGATGAGAGGCGGCATACACCGGGAGCGGCGGACGGTGCCCCGCGTCGAGGCAGATGCCGGAGGGGCCGCCGCCGGTGCCCGCGAGCCCGGCGGGCTCACGCGGGCGAGAGGGGCGAGTCCCATGAGCGACATGAAGCAGCAGCAGTCCCAACGTGAGGAACTCTTCGCCGACTTCGCCCATGCTGTGAACATTCCCGCAGGTCAGCTCGAACGCTGGCTGGACACGGAGCGGTCACGCAACGTCGGCCGTCACAAGGGGCAGCGTGAGAGCCACAGTCACGCCGCCGGGCGGCGCATACTGCGGCTGCTGCGGACGCCGAGGGCGGACTTCACCGCGGACGACCTGGTCCATATGCGCAAGGTCGTCCATCATGTCGAGCGTCAGCTCAGGCACCGCCCTCGGGGCGACGTGAGCAACACCGACTGGCGCTTCGCGCTCATGAACTGGGGCCACGACCCGCTGCGCTGACAGCGGACGGCGAAGCCGATGACGCCGCCACAGGGCTGCCGGGGCCGGGGCCGTTGCGGACCTGTCGCGGCCCCGGCGGCGCAGTGAGGATGGAGCCATGCTGCTGGCCGACATCGCACGGACCTCGCGGGAGATCACGACGGTAGCGGGGCGCAAGGAGAAGGTGGCTCTGCTGGCGGAGCTGTTCCGCGCCGCGTCGCCCTCCGAAGTGCCCGTGGTCGTAACGTACTTGGCGGGGCGGCTGCCGCAGCGCAGGACGGGGGTGGGTTTCCGCACGCTGTCGGAGTCTCATCCTGCCGCCGCCGAGGCGCAGTTGACCATCGCCGAGGTGGACGCGGCGCTGGAGGAGATCGCCGCCGTGAGCGGGAAGGGCGCGCAGGCCGAACGGAGGCGGCTGCTCGGCGCGTTGATGTCCGCGGCGACCGAGGAGGAGCAGGGGTTCCTCTTCCGGCTGCTCACCGGCGAGTTGAGGCAGGGCGCGCTGGACGCGTTCGCCGTCGAGGGGCTGGCGGAGGCGGTGTCGGTGCCGTCGGCGCAGGTACGGCGTGCCGTGATGTTCGGCGGTTCGCTGGGGGCGGTCGCGAGTGCCCTGCTGGCCGAAGGGCCGTCCGCGCTGGAGGCGTTCCGGTTGCAGACGGGACGTCCGGTGCTGCCGATGCTGGCGCAGAGCGCGAAGGACGTACTGGAGGCGGTGGACCGGCTCGGACCGTGCGTGGTGGAGGAGAAACTGGACGGGATACGTGTGCAGGTGCACAAGGAGGGCGAGAGCGTCGGCGTCTATACGCGCACGCTGGACGACATCACGGCGCGCCTTCCCGAACTCACCGATCTCGTACGGGAGTTGCCGGTGCACCAGGTGGTGCTGGACGGGGAGGTGACGGCCGTCGACGAGCAGGGCCGTCCGCGTCCGTTCCAGGAGGTCTCCCAGCGTGTGGGGTCGCGCGTGGATGTGCCGGCCGCCCGGACGACGCTGCCGGTCACGCCTCGCTTCTTCGACGTACTGTCCGTGGAGGGGCGGGACTTGACGGATCTGGACGTCGCGCGGCGGCACGAGGCCCTCGCGGGGGTGGTGCCGGAGTCGCTGCGGGTGCGGCGCATGGTGGTCGCCGATCCGCGGTCGGACGAAGACCGGGGCGCGGCCGAGGAGTTCGCCCGGCTGGTGCTGGAGCAGGGCCATGAGGGCGTCATGGTCAAGGCGCTGGACTCGGCGTACAGCGCGGGCCGCCGCGGCGCGTCCTGGCTGAAGGTGAAGCCCGTCTTCACTCTCGATCTGGTGGTGCTCGCCGCGGAGTGGGGCCATGGGCGGCGCACGGGGCGCCTGTCGAATCTGCATCTGGGGGCGCGGCGGCCGGACGGCTCGTTCGCGATGCTGGGCAAGACGTTCAAGGGGCTCACGGACGAGATGCTGGCGTGGCAGACGGAGCATCTGCGCGGCATCACGGACGTCGAGCACCCGTGGGGTGTGACGGTGCGGCCGGAGTTGGTGGTGGAGATCGCCGTCGACGGGCTTCAGCGTTCGACGCGCTATCCGGCGGGTGTGACGCTGCGCTTCGCCCGGGTGGTGCGCTACCGGACCGACAAGCAGGCCGCCGAGGCGGACACCGTCGACGACGTCCTCGCGCTCCGCAGATAGGGCGCGGAGCGCGAGGACTCGACCGTCGAGCCGACTTTGATGCGGGCGGGCCTGAGTTCATCAACTCCCCGCTCTGCCCGCCCCGTTCGGCCCTGTTCTGCCAATAGCCCGAAGGCGCTTCAAGGGAGGGCTGTTCGCGGGCCGTTCAGAGGGCCGTTCACCCTCGCTGTACGACCATCGAGAGGACCTTCGGCAGCGGGTACCAGTCGCAGGTCGCGAAACTGGCGTGTGACGCGGCGAGTTGCGTGACGCGATCGCTTGCTTCCTGCTCGCCGGGTTCTGTGCTGTCGAGTTCCGGTGCGACCTTGTGGGCGTCGGTCATCACGGTGAGGTAGCCGTGCTGCTGGTACCAGGCGGTGTCGATGCCGTCGCCGGTGAAGGTGGCCGCGTCACCGTCGAACACGACGAACCAGGGCCGCAGTTCCTCTTCGTAGCGTTCCGTGCGGGGGTCGCCCTTCTCGGCGCCGTGCACCGCGGGGAAGGCGCCTGCTTCGCCGAGCGTGCCCTTCGCGGCGAGGTCCTTGAGGTGGGTGGCGTACTCCTCGTCCGTCCACAGGTCGTCGGCGGGATTGTCCTCCTCGACGGTGCCGGGTATGAGTTCGACGAGGAACTTCCCGGCCATGGCGTCCCTGCTGGGCCAGCCTTCGGCGCCGACGGCCTCGTCGAGGGTGGCGTGGTCCTTCGTGACGTCGGAGGGACGCAGCAGGGCGTCGCCGAGCTTCTCCGATAGCAGCGCGTCAAGTTCGTCGGGTCCGCGGTCGGCCTTGTCGTAGAAGCCGTCCTTCATCTCGACCTTGATGAGTGTGGGCCGGTGGCCGGGGTTGGCGTCGTGCCACGCACGCATGTCGGCGAGGCAGCCGTCGAGGCTCTGGTCGCGGTCCTTGGTGCGCAACTCCCCGGCGGAGGCGGCGTTTTCGCAGTTGTTGTCGTTGCCGGTGGGGTTGTTGTGCGAGACGCGCCAGCCCTTGCCTATGACGTTGGTCCATACGTCGAGTTCGAGGAGGGAGGCGCCCGAGTCGAGGGCGTCGGCGAAGTACTCGTACTTGTCCTGCTCGTAGGCGTTGTGGACGCCGACCGATGTGGTGTCGCCGTACGAGGGGGCGGCGGCTTCCGCGGTGCCCGCCTGGGCGGTGAGCGGCAGGGCCAGCGTGGTCGCGGCCGAGACCAGCGCGGCCGTCGACACGGCGACGGCAAGGCGGTATCTGCTCATGGGCTGATTCCTTGGTGATGTGGGGGGCCAAGTGGCAATCAGCGTAGAGCGGTTCGGGCCGCCCGGATATGGGGCTTGTCGAATGTGAGCGGCGAAGAGCGGGAAATGCCCGGTGTTTCGCGGGCGCTTTCACGAGTGCCCGCCGACGTGCGAAGGCCCCCTGCCGGCGGGGGTGGTCCGGCAAGGGGCCCTGGAATGCGGCGAGTTCGCCGCATGGGCGTGTGCCGCTCAGCGGCGGCGTTTCGAACGGTCGAGTGCGGAGACGCCGAGTGCGGCCAGTACGAGCTGAATCAGCCATTCGATCCAGTCGACGCCCTTGGTGTCGGCCACGCCGAAATATGTGGCTATGGCCGAACCTATGAGGGCGGCCACGATGCCGACCCCGATCGTCAGGAGAATTCCGACGCGCTGGCGTCCGGGAACGATGAGCCGTCCCAGCACGCCGATGACGATCCCGATCACGATGGCGCTGATGATGCCTGAGATCTCCATGATTTCCCCTTGCCGGTGGTCTGTTCCCTCCTTGTGCCCGCTTCGGCGGTCCGCACTCGGTCCTTCGCGCATCGCCCCCGTCCCCGGCGGCAGCGCTCGTCGGCTCCGTGCCCTGGGGCGTCACCCGGCGGTGTCGGTGGTGACTGCGACACTGGCCGGTGACCTGGACGTCTGCGGCGCCGCCCCTTCGTACGTACCGCGGCAAGGACCCGTCGAAGTTCGGGCACTCATCGAAGACCGGGGACGCATCGAGGAAGGGAGGCCGCGCGGATGGACGCCCTCGTGCCGGTTCCGCCGTCAAGTCCCGCTCCCGGGGCGGTACATCTGCCGGGGTGGCTGAGCCTCGACGAACAGCGTCGGCTGGTCTCCGCGTGCCGCCGCTGGGCGGCCGGTCCCGTACCGCTGCGGCATACGAGACTGCCGCGCGGTGGCGTGATGTCGGTGCGGACGGTGTGCCTGGGCTGGCACTGGCAGCCGTATCGCTACACCCGTACTGCCGATGACGTGAACGGCCGCCGCGTCGCCGAACTGCCGGAGTGGCTCGCCGAGATGGGGCGGCGGGCGCTGGCCGCCGCCTACGGGGAGAGCGCGGCGCGGGAGTACGACCCCGACACCGCGCTGGTCAACTTCTACGACGCCGGCGCACGCATGGGCATGCACCAGGACAAGGACGAGCGGTCCGACGCTCCCGTCGTCTCGCTGAGCATCGGCGACACCTGCGTCTTCCGCTTCGGCAACACCGAGTCGCGTGGCCGCCCGTACACCGACATCGAGCTGGCCTCCGGAGACCTGTTCGTCTTCGGCGGGCCGTCGCGCTTCGCGTATCACGGAGTGACGAAGGTCTTCCCGGGGACGGGCGACGCGGCCACGGGGATGGCGTCGGGCAGGCTGAACCTCACGCTCAGGGTCACGGGTCTTACGGACGGGAACCCCTGAGGCGGCCATTGGCGAGGCAGCCGCCGTAGCGGACGGAGACCAGCCAAGGGCCGGGCCGTCCTGCCATGTATAAGTCGCCGGCCGCTGCCCACCCGTACGGCATGGACGAGAAGTATCCGGATCCGGACGATCCCCGCCACACCCCCGGTCTCGAACCCGGCGGCCAGGTGCCGCCCGGGGAGACGCCTCCGGGCGAGGACAGCACCGGCGGCACCGGCCCTGACGAGCGGCACAACCCCGCGAAGGGCTGGTCGAAGACGCCGGTGATCATCCTGGCGGTTCTCGTCGCGGTCTTCCTCGTCTATTTCCTGGCCTGGGCGGTCGAACTCTAGGGAAGGCTCCAGGGCAGGAAGGCACAACGCAGGGAAGGCCGAGGCCGTGGCCGGCAGGCGGGAAGGGGGTTCGCCTGCCTCCACGGCCTCGGCGCGGCCCGGACGGAAGGAGCCTCCGCATCTCGGCGGACCGGGCCGCTGGTCATGGCACGGCTCGCACGGCACCTGGAGCCGGAGCCGGGGGTCGGCGCGTCACGGCACACGGCCGCGGTTTGGGCCCCTGCCGCCTGCTTCAGGGTGCCGGTGGCGACGGCTGCGGTTCCGGATCCGGCGGTACGGGCTCCGGCCCCGGGGACGGCGGAATCGGATCGGGAGCCGGCCCCGGCGGCGGGCTGGGCGGAGGCGCGGGCACCGGATCCGGAGCCGGTCCCGGACCGGGTCCGCCCGGCCCGGGCGGCGGCGTCGGCTTCGGAGGTACCGGGTCGGGCCGCCTACAGGCCGGGAACCTCGTCCCTGACTGCTGTGGCATCACAACTCCAGCGGTCTCACATAGCGGCGTATCCGTCTGCGGGACGGGTGCCCGGCTCCGCGGAGGACACTCACATCGACGGCCACTCCCGGCCCTTCCGCCCGGCGGTCTGTTCAGTCCGCGGACACCTCGCTGCGGTCCCCTCCCCACAGCGTGTGGAACGACCCTTCACGGTCCGTACGCCGGTAGGTGTGCGCACCGAAGAAGTCGCGCTGCGCCTGGGTGAGCGACGCCGGGAGCCGCTCGCTGCGCAGTGCGTCGTAGGAGGCCAGGGCCGCGGAGAAGCCGGGGACGGGGATGCCGCGCCCGGCCGCGGTGGCCACGACCGAGCGCCAGTCCGCCTGTGCCTCGCCGATCTCCTTGGAGAAGTGGTCGTCGGCCAGCAGCGTCGGCAGGTCCGGGCGGGCGGCGAACGCGGCGCGGATGCGGTCCAGGAACGCGGCGCGGATGATGCAGCCCGCGCGCCAGATCGCGGCGACGGCGCCGGGGTCGATGCCCCATCCGTACTCGTCGCTGCCGCTGCGGATCATGTTCCAGCCCTGCGCGTAGGAGGTGATCTTCGAGGCGTAGAGGGCCTGTTCGACCTGTTCGGCGAAGCGGTCGGCGTCGGCCGGGGCGAGCGGGGAGGCGTCGGGACCGGGCAGATGGGCGCTCGCGGAGCGCAGGTCCGCGTGCCCGGAGAGGGAGCGGGCGAAGACGGCCTCGGCGATCCCGGAGACGGGCACTCCCAGATCGAGCGCGGTCTGCACGGTCCAGCGTCCGGTGCCCTTCTGCTCGGCCTGGTCGGCGACGACGTCCACGAAGGGCTTGCCGGTGGCGGCGTCGTCGTGGGAGAGGACTTCGGCGGTGATCTCGATGAGGTAGGAGTCGAGCCGGCCGGTGTTCCACGCTCGGAAGGTCTCGGCGATGCGGGCGGGGCTGTATCCGGCGACGTCGCGCAGCAGGTGGTAGGCCTCGCCGATGAGCTGCATGTCCGCGTATTCGATGCCGTTGTGCACCATCTTCACGAAGTGGCCCGCGCCGTCCGGGCCGACGTGCGTGGTGCAGGGCGTGCCGTCCTCGGCCTTGGCGGCGATGCTCTCCAGCAGCGGACGCAGCGACTCGTAGGCCTCCGCGGAGCCTCCGGGCATGATGCTCGGTCCGTGCAGGGCGCCTTCCTCTCCGCCTGAGATGCCGGTGCCGACGAAGTGCAGGCCGCGTTCGCGCAGTGCCTGCTCGCGGCGGCGGGTGTCGGCGTAGTGGGCGTTGCCGCCGTCGATGATGACGTCGCCGGGCTCCAGCAGTCCGGCGAACTCGTCGATGACGGCGTCGGTCGGGCCGCCCGCCTTGACCATGACGACCAGGCGGCGGGGGCGTTCCAGCGCGGCGACGAACTCCTCCGCCGTCTCCGCCGCGACGAAGCTGCCCTCGTGGGAGAAGTCGCGCACCAGGTCGCGGGTGCGGGAGACGGTCCGGTTGTGGAGGGCGACGGTGTAGCCGTTGCGTGCGAAGTTGCGGGCGAGATTGCGGCCCATGACTGCGAGGCCGGTGACGCCGATGTGTGCGCTGGGGCTCATCTTCGATGCTCCTGTGAGTACGGACGGGACAAGGGCCGGACGGATCTTTGAGGCGTGCGGACGGCCTGCCGGCTGCCGGCCGGAATCAGGCGTCGTCGCTGCGGGGCGGAAGCGGCAGAGGCAGGGCGGGCAGCCCGTCGAGGCTGGTGCCGACGTGCTCCTTCTTCTCGCAGTATGCGGCGAACGATTCGTCGGTCTCGCGGGCGAAGCGCTTGGTGTGCACGTCCCGGTCCGACTGCCACTCCATCAAGGGCACGGCGAAGCCGCAGGTGTCGCTGATGCGCTGCGCGCGCACCGTGATGACGGCACGCAGATCCGTACGGGAGCGCATGTCCTCCCCGAAGTACGGCAGCAGCTCCGCCCAGCGGGGGTCGTCGCGGAAGACTGGTCTGCCGGTGCCGTGGATGCGCACGATGCGCGGCGGGCCGCCGAAGGCGCACCACATCAGGGTGACGCGGCCGTTCTCCCGCAGATGGGCGATGGTCTCGGCGCCGCTGCCGCCGAGGTCGAGGTAGGCGACGGTGGTCTCGTCGAGGACGGCGAACGATCCCGCCAGGCCCTTCGGGGACACGTTGACGTGTCCGTCGGCCGCGAGCGGCGCGGTCGCGGCGAAGAAGACATGCTGCTCCTCGATGAAGGCGCGCAGTCGCTCGTCGATGCGTTCGTAGATCTTGCCCACCACGGCATTGTGGGCCTGAAGTGGGGCCGCCGAGCGGGGATTTCGCGAAAGCGCGCCATGGGTACGCCCTGCCGCGCATCCGGCGGGGCGTGCGGGCGGTCAGCTCAGGGGCGTGCCGTCGACGACGGTCTCGATGCCGTCGGCGAGGAAGCACAGATGTCCCGCGACGCGTGACGCCTCGTCCAGCGGCTGCTCGTAGCACCACGCCGCGTCCTCGATCGTCGCGCCGGGGGCCCTCAGCGTCCGGTAGGCGGCCTGGCCCTTGTAGGGGCAGTGGGTGTGGGTGGCGCTGGGCTCCAGCAGTTCGGTGCGTACGTCCTGCGGCGGCAGGTAGAAGCGGTTGGGCAGCCCGGTCTCGGACAGCAGATAGGCGCGGCGGCTCTCGGCGATGTCCGTGCCCCCGGCCCGTACGACGACGTGGCGGCTGGTGGGCCGCACGTCGACGCGGTGGTACGGGTCGCGCACGTGTCCGGTGACCTCCTCGTCCTCGTCGAACCAGGCGTCCATGGCCGACCAGTACACGGCGGCGTGGCCCTTCAGCCACTGCGCGCCGTCGAGCGGTTCGGGGTAGCTCCACACGGCGTTCTCGGCGAAGCGGTCGCCCACGCGCACGCTCCAGTAGCGGGCGTCGCCCTTGAAGGGGCAGTGGGTGCGGTGGCCGCTCTCCTCCAGCAGGTCCTCACGCAGGTCGGCTCTCGGCACGTAGAGCTGCGGCAGCAGGTTGGACTCGTGCAGCAGCCTGGCGCGGGCGGAGTCCAGCACGGTCTCACTGCCGAGCAGTGCGCGTACGCGGCGTGGGAAGGGCTGCCACAGCAGGCGGTGCGCCGGGCCGTCGATGGTGTAGTTGACGGTCTCCGGCGGACGTGACGCGAGGGGGCCGCCGCCGAGCGTGAGGGTCATGATGTGCGCCTCCGGATCGGGCGTGACGATGCGGTGCGCTTCCCACTCTCGCACCCCGGCCGTCACGCCGCGTCCGTCGGCGGGCTCAGCGGATGGGCATTCCGGAGACCGAGCGTGCGATGACGAGGCGCTGGATCTCGCTCGTCCCCTCGAAGATCGTGTAGATCGCCGCGTCCCGGTGCATGCGCTCCACGGGGTATTCGCGGGTGAAGCCGTTGCCTCCGAGGATCTGCATGGCCTGTGCGGTGACGGTCTTGGCCGTCTCCCCCGCGTACAGCTTGGACATCGAGCCCTCCGCGGACTCGAAGGGCTTGCCCGCGGCGGCCATCCACGACGCACGCCACACCAGCAGCCGGGCCGCGTCGACGCGGGTGCGCATGTCGGCGAGCTGGAAGGCGATGCCCTGGTTGTCGATGATGGGGCGGCCGAACTGGACGCGGGTCTTGGCGTAGTCGAGGGCGACCTCGTACGCGGCGCGGGCGATGCCCACCGCCTGCGCGCCGACCGCAGGACGGGACGCCTCGAAGGTGGCCATGGCCGCGTTCTTCACCCTCCCCCAGCCTTCGGCCGGGGGCGCCCCCTCGCCGCCCTGCTTGGCGCGTTCGCGGGCGCGGGCGAGGCGCTCGTCCAGCTTCTCCTTGCCTCCGAGCAGGCAGTTGCCGGGGATGCGGACGTCCTCGAGTACGACCTCGGCGGTGTGGGAGGCGCGGATGCCGTGCTTCTTGAACTTCTGGCCCTGGGAGAGGCCGGGGGTGTTCGGCGGCACGATGAAGGAGGCGTGCCCCTTGGAGCCGAGTTCCGGGTCGACGACGGCGACGACGACGTGGATGTTGGCGATGCCGCCGTTGGTCGCCCAGGTCTTGGTGCCGTTGAGCACCCACTCGTCCTTGGCCTCGTCGTAGACGGCGCGGGTACGCATGGCCGAGACGTCGGAGCCCGCGTCGGGCTCGGAGGAGCAGAAGGCGGCGACCTGCACGTCGTCGGGGGTGCCGTACATCTGCGGTACCCAGGTGCCGATCTGCTCCTCGGTGCCGTTCGCGAGTACGCCCACCGCGGCCAGGCCGGTGCCGACGATGGAAAGGGCGATCCCGGCGTCGCCCCAGAAAAGCTCCTCCATCGTCATGGCGATGCCGAGACCGGTCGGGTCGAAGAACTGCTGCGCGTAGAAATCCAGCGAATACAGACCGATCTTCGCGGCCTCCTGGATGACGGGCCAGGGCGTTTCCTCACGCTCGTCCCATTCGGCGGCGGCAGGGCGGATCACGTCGGCCGCGAAACCGTGTATCCACTCACGAATCTCCTTCTGGTCCTCATTGAGATCGAGCGCGAATGCGGAGTCGCCCATGACCGGTCCTTCCAGCAGCAGAGTTACCAATGGTAATGGTCAGTCTGTTACTGGTCGGTAATGGATGTCAACTCCCGGCCGCGCCCGGCTCTCCGACAGTGCCGGGTGTTACGTTTCGCAGGGGTAGCGCGAGTTGAAACGGGTGGGGAGGCGCCATGGAGACCACACAGCCGGCAGAGCAGCGAAGCACCGGAGACCAACGACGCCGGGAGCTGCTGGAGGCCGCCGACCGCGTGGTGCTGCGTGACGGCCCGGGCGCCTCGATGAACGCCATAGCCGCGGAGGCCGGGATCACCAAGCCCATCCTCTACCGCCACTTCGGCGACAAGGAAGGGCTCTACCGCGCGCTCGCCGTACGACATACCGACGCGCTGCTCAGCGCCCTGCGCTCCGCGCTCGACGCCCCCGCGGAGCGCCGCCAGCGGGTCGAGGCCACGCTGGACACCTACCTCGCCGCGATCGAGGTCCGCCCGCAGGTCTACCGCTTCCTCATGCACCCCTCCGAAGGCACCTCCGGCGCCGACCGCGGCTTCGACGCGGGACAGCAAGCCGCTCCCCTGCTGCGCCGCCTCGGCGACGAGCTGGGCAAGGTGATAGAGGAGCGGCTCGAACTGGGCCCCGAGGGCCAGCAGCGCGCACGGATCTGGGGGCACGGCGTGGTCGGCATGGCCTACGCCGCCGGCGACTGGTGGCTGCGTGAACGCCCTTGCCCACGTGCGGAGTTGGTCAAGCAGCTCGCCGACCTGCTGTGGGGCGGGCTGGCGCTCGCCGAGGACCGGCCCGGAGCGCCCGGGCGTCTCTGAGACCGCTCCGAGGCCGCGCGGCAGCAACGGCACCGCCGCCGGGGAAGACTTGCGTGACGACGGAACTCGCGTAAGGGAGCACCGGCGCGGCACGCCTACATAGGATCAGCGCGCGTCCCGGGACAGGCCGGGCGCGGCGCACGAGGCGCAACTCCCCTGTGGGTGAGGCGGTTCGGGCACGACGGCGGACCTCGATAGGCTGCACCCGGACCGAGGGGCAAGGAGGACCAGGACGATGGCAGGCAACCAGGAGCCGCTGTCTCCGCGGGCCAGGCTGGCCGTTACGGCGGGCAGGGCCGCGGCGGCGGTATCGCGGGCGGCGGGTCGCGGCAGCGGATCGGTGATCGGGGGCAAGGTCGCCCTCAGACTCGACCCGGACCTGCTGGCTCAGCTGGCCAACCACCTCGACGTGGTCCTGGTGTCCGCGACGAACGGCAAGACCACCACCACCCGTCTCATCGCCGAGGCGCTGCGCGCCAACGGCGGCGTGGTCTCCAACGCGCTGGGCGCGAACATGCCCGCCGGTATCACCTCGGCGCTCGCCGGTGGATCGGACGCCCGGTACGGCGTGATCGAGGTGGACGAGAAGTACCTCGACACCGTCGCCCGCGATGTGACCCCGAAGGCCATCGCCCTGCTGAACCTCTCGCGCGACCAGCTCGACCGCGCCGCCGAGACGCGCATGCTCGCCGAGCGCTGGCGAGAGGCCCTCTCCGGTACGAAGGCCGTGGTCATCGCCAACGCCGACGACCCCCTCGTCGTATGGGCGGCCTCGTCCGCTCCGAACGTGGTGTGGGTGGCCGCGGGCCAGGAGTGGAAGGACGACGCGTGGTCGTGCCCCGCGTGCGGCGGCGTGATGCAGCGGCCCGGCGACGACTGGTTCTGCGGCGAGTGCGGCTTCCGGCGTCCCGTGCCGAGCTGGGCGCTCTCCGGCGACGAGGTATTGGACCCGCACGGCTCGGCGTGGCCGATCAAGCTGCAACTGCCGGGCCGCGCCAACAAGGCCAACGCCACGACCTCCGCGGCGGTGGCGGCCGCGTTCGGTGTGCCGCCGCAGACGGCCCTGGAGCGGATGCACTCGGTGACCGCCGTCGCCGGCCGATACGACGTGGTCGGCTACCGCGGCCGTGAGGTGCGTCTGCTGCTGGCGAAGAACCCGGCGGGATGGCTGGAGACGTTCTCGCTCATCGACGCGCCGCCCGCCCCGGTGATCCTCTCCGTCAACGCCCGCAGCGCGGACGGCACCGACACCTCGTGGCTCTGGGACGTGGACTACTCGCGTCTGGCGGGGCACCCGATCTGCGTGATCGGCGACCGCAAGCTGGATCTGGCCGTACGGCTGGAGGTCGCCGGCGTCGACTTCCAGGTCTGCGAGAGCGCGGCCGAGGCGGTCACCGCGTGCCCGCCCGGACGCATCGAGGCGATCGCGAACTACACGGCCTTCCAGGATCTGCGCCGCGTCGTCGGCAACTGAACCCAGCGACCCGCTCAAGGAGTTGGCGAGAATGAGTGACACGAGCCTGCGGGTGGTGTGGGTCTACCCCGACCTGCTGAGCACCTACGGCGACCAGGGCAACGCACTGGTGGTGGAGCGCCGCGCGCAGCAGCGCGGGCTGGCGGTGCAGCGCACCGACATCCGCTCCGACCAGCAGGTGCCCACGTCCGCGGACATCTACCTCATCGGCGGCGGCGAGGACCGGCCGCAGCGGCTCGCCGCGGAGCGGCTGCTGCGTGACGGCGGGCTCAGGCGGGCCGTCGACAACGGCGCGATCATCTTCTCGGTGTGCGCCGGCTATCAGATCCTGGGACGGGAGTTCGTCAACGACCTCGGTGAGACCCAGCAGGGCCTGGGCCTGCTGGACGTCGTCAGCACCCGCGGCGAGGCCGAGCGCTGCGTCGGGGACGTACTGGCCGACATCGACCCGGACTTGGGCCTGCCGGAGCTGACGGGCTTCGAGAACCACCAGGGCGTCACCCGGGTCGGGCCGGGCGCCCGGCCGCTTGCGCGAGTGCGGCTGGGCAAGGGCAACGGCACCGGCGACGGCACCGAAGGAGCGTGGAACGACACGGTCTTCGGTACGTACATGCACGGCCCGGTGCTGGCACGCAACCCGCAGATCGCTGACCACCTCATCAAGCTGGCGCTGGATGTGAACGCGCTGCCGCCGGTGAACGACCAGTGGTACGAGGCGCTGCGCAGGGAGCGGATCGCGGCGGCGCTCCAGCCCGCCTGACCCCCGGCACACTCGGCACTCGGCACACTCCGCAGGCTCAGCACGTCTCGCCTCTCCCCCGCCCCGGCCGGTACACGCGCCGGGGGCGGGGGTCCCGGACCGCGCCACGGGGCGGGGGAATACGCTTGTCGGGCAGAACGCCCCAAGTCAGGAGAGAGCGCGGATGGATCACGGCGGGCACGGCATGACGATGGATCTGCCGCCGTTCACTCTCGGCCGCGGTCTTCAGTTCACCGGCGAGCCCTTCTTCCTGACGGGGTGCCTGCTGGCGCTGGTGCTGTACGCCGCCGCCGTGGTGCGGCTGCAGCGGCGGGGCGACGCGTGGCCCGTGCCCCGTACCGTCGCGTGGACGCTGGGCGTGCTCAGCGTCGCGGTGACGATGTGCACGGCTCTGAACGAGTACGGGATGGTGCTCTTCAGCGTCCACATGGTGCAGCACATGATCATCAGCATGCTCTCGCCGATCCTGCTGCTGCTCGGGGCGCCCGTGACGCTGACGCTCCGGGCGCTGCCGTCCGCGGGACGCGGCCGGAAGGGCCCGCGGGAGCTGCTGGTGGCCCTGCTGCACAGCCGGGTGCTGAGGGTCTTCACCCATCCCGGCTTCACGATCCCGCTGTTCATCGCCAGTCTCTACGCGCTGTACTTCACGCCCGTATTCGACTTGCTGATGCGCTCGACGACGGGGCACCTGGCGATGATGGTGCACTTCCTGCTGGTGGGCCTGGTCTTCTTCTGGCCGATCATGGGCGTCGACCCCGGGCCGCACCGGCCCGGCTATCTGCTGCGGATGCTGGAGCTGTTCGCGGGGATGCCCTTCCACGCCTTCTTCGGGATCGCGCTGATGATGGCGTCGGAGCCGATGATCGCCACTTACGCGTCTCCCCCTGCGTCCCTCGGTGTGACGGCGCTGTCCGACCAGACGGCCGCCGGCGGCATCGCCTGGGCGTTCAGCGAGATCCCCTCGGTGCTGGTGCTGCTCGCGCTGGTCTTCCAGTGGCACAGGTCGGAGGAGCGCGAGGCACGGCGCAGGGACCGCATGGCCGACCGGGACGGCGACAAGGAGCTCGCCGCGTACAACGCCTACCTGGCGTCGCTGCAAGCACGCGGGCAGTGACCTCCCGGCCGTAGCGCAGTCGACCGCGGCCGAGCGACCATGGAGGCCGGGCCCGGTCCTTTTTGTACGGGAATCCCCGCCGCGGCCGGGCGCGGGAGGAGGGTGCCGAGATGCCTGGCTCTGTGAAGACCCTGACCGCGGTCACGGTGACGGCGCTGATCGTCGTGACCGCCTACACGGTGACGATGGGCAGCAGCGGATGGCTCTGGTTCGCGTGGGTCGTCCTGGTTATGGCCACTGCGGGAGCCGTCACCACCCGGCGGAACTGAGGCGGTCTCCGGTGGGCCCCCTCCCCCGGCCGCACGGGAGGGGGCTACTCTGCGATCTCACCGAACGCATGGGGGAAGGCCGTAATCGCGTGTTCTACAACTTGTTCAAGTACGTATTGCTGGGGCCCCTGTTGCGGCTGTACTTCCGTCCGCGGATCGAAGGACTGGAGAACATCCCGGACGAGGGCGCGGCGATCGTGGCGGGGAATCATCTCTCCGTCTCCGACCATTTCCTGATGCCGGCGATCCTCAGACGGCGCATCACCTTCCTGGCGAAGTCCGAGTACTTCACCGGGCCCGGAATCAAGGGGCGGCTGACTGCGGCGTTCTTCCGCAGCGTCGGCCAGATCCCGGTGGACCGCTCGGGCAAGGGCGCGGGGCAGGCAGCCATCGACGAGGGACTGGGGGTCCTGCGCAAAGGCGAGCTGCTGGGCATCTATCCCGAGGGCACCCGCTCCCACGACGGACGGCTGTACAAGGGCAGGGTCGGTGTCGCATCGATGGCGTTGCAGGCGGGTGTGAAGGTGATCCCCTGCGCGATGCTCGGCACCTTCGAACTCCAGCCGCCCGGGCGGAAGATGCCGAGGTTCGGCCGTGTGACGATCCGTTTCGGCGAGCCGCTGGACTTCTCCCGCTACGCCGGCATGGAGGGCGAGCGCGCGGTGCTGCGCGCGGTCACCGACGAGATCATCCACGAGATCCTTCAGCTCTCCGGTCAGGAGTACGTCGACATGTACGCGCCGGAGGCGAAGGCGCTTCAGGCGCAGGAACGCCAGCAGGCCCGTACGCGCGGCGGGCGCGGCGAGGAACGTGGCCACGGCGGGGAACGCGAGAAGGACTGAGGCGAGGCCCGGGAAGCGGAACGGCCGTACATGCGACGGCACTTCACGCGGCGGCGTGACACGGCAGGGCAGCACGAGGCCCACAGGGCGCACGAGGCACCGCGAGCGAGGGGCGGCCCGGGATTTCCGGGCCGCCCCTCATCATGCCGGTGCGGTGCGATGCGGACGCTGCTTCGCGCTCCGGCGTGCGTGCCGCTGAGTTCCGCCCGGATCAGCGCGGAGCGTGCAGCCGGGCGGTGTTGGCCTTGGCCTCCGGCGTCGCCACATCGGGAAGGATCTGCGGCACCGGCTCCGAGTGCGGCCCGCAGGTCACGTCCTTCGCGTCGACGTCGCCCTTGAGGAGGTACTTCTCGACGCGCTCGTTGATGCAGGGGTTCTTCACGTTGGTGATGCCGTGCGACCCGGCGTCCCGCTCCGTGATCAGACGGGAGCCCTTGAGGCGCTTGTGCACTTCGAGCGCACCGCCGTAGGGCGTGGCCGCGTCCCGTTCGGACTGCGTGATGAGAACGGGCGGCAGGCCCTTGTCGGCTCCGACCTCCACCGGCTGCTGCTGCTTGACGGGCCACGTCGCGCACGGCAGGTTCAGCCAGGCGTTGGACCAGGTGAGGAACGGATACTGCTCGTGCAGCCGGGTGTTGTCCCGGTCCCACTTCTCCCAGCTCTTGGGCCACTTGGCGTCGGTGCACTCGACGGCGGTGTAGACGGCGTTGCCGTTCTCCGCCTCCTTGTTCCCGGCCTTGTCGGACATGTCGGGGCCGGCTGCCTCGACGAGCGGCTTCTCGTCGCCCTTGATGTACGACGACCACGCCTTGGCGACCTGCGCCCAAGCCTGGTCGTAGTACGGGGCGTTCTGGAAGAAGGCCAGCAGTTCGGCGGGGCCGACGACGCCGCCGATGGGCTTCTTCTTGGCCTCGGCACGCAGCTTCTCCCACTGCTCGCCGACCTTCGCGGCGGTGTCGCCGATGCCGTAGGTGTCGTCGTGCTTCGCGACCCACTTCGTCCAGTCCTCCCAGCGGGTCTGGAAGGCGACGTCCTGGTCGAGGTTGTTCTTGTACCAGATCTGGTCGCGGGAGGGGTTGACGACGCTGTCCACGATCATGCGCCGCACATGCGTGGGGAAGAGCGTGCCGTAGACGGAGCCGAGGTAGGTGCCGTAGGAGACGCCGAGGTAGTTGAGCTTCTTGTCGCCCAGCGCGGCACGGATGACGTCGAGGTCGCGTGCCGTGTTGGGCGTCGTCATGTGCGGAAGCAGGTCACCGCTGCGTTCCTTGCAGCCGTCGGCGTACTCCTTGGCCAGCTTGCGCTGGGCGGTCTTGTCGGCCTCGTCGTCCGGAACGGGGTCGGCCTTCGGCGCCTTGACGTACTCCTGCGGGTCCATGCAGGAGATCGGCGAGGAGTGCCCGACGCCGCGGGGGTCGAAGCCGACGAATTCGTACGCCTTGGCCGTCTTCGTCCACAGGGGGTTGTCGCGGGTGACGCGCGTAGGGAAGGACATGCCCGAGCCGCCGGGCCCGCCGGGGTTGTAGATCAGCGAACCCTGGCGGTCGTCCTTGCCGCCTGTGCTCTTGGCACGGTCGACCGCGATCTTGATCTTCCGTCCGTCCGGGTCGGCGTAGTCGACGGGCACGGTGACGAACCCGCACTGGACCGGCTTCTCGATGCCCCAGTCCTTGGGGCAGTCCTTCCAGTCGACGCCTTCCTTGGCGGCGCGGGCGGCTGCGGCCTGCACGCCACGTGCCTCTGCGCCGCCTCCGTTGTCCGCTTGGCCGCTGCCGGAAGCGGCGAACGCCGAGGGAACGGCGACGAGTCCGGCGGTGAGCGCCGTCGCACCGACGGCGGCGATGCTTGCTTTGCGTATATTCACGTGGGGTGCTCCCCCTTGGGGTGGCTGGCCGCTGAGGGCAGGGTGCGATCGTTGATCACGTCACCGTCGATCCTTACCTGCCCGTAGCACACACGGGACAGAGTGCTCCGGTGATCTTTACCAAGTCGTGAATCTACCCGCGCTGTCCGATGTGCGCCTCGGCAGCGGGTCCATACGGGGGCACGGGAACACCGTGCGGCGGCGCCCGACCTGCGAAGACACCGGTACGCCAGGAGGCGGTCAACTCGCCCGTGGCGAGGAGGAGTCGGCGGTGCCGGCCGCCAGGCCACGGGTCGTCAGCCCGCCCGCTTCCGGTCCGCCCGCTTCCGGTCGGCCCGTTCCCCCTTGGTCTCATCGGGCGCTGCCAGTGACGGCACGTTCATGGTGACCAGCGCCCGCAGGCCCTCCTGGAATCCGGCCGGGTCCATTCCACCGAAGAGGGCCTGCTGTACGAAGTAGCCCTGCACGGTGCCGATGAGAGTGCGCGCCACATGGTCGGGGTCGGCGCCGGGATCGACCCAGCCGCGGGCCTGGTACTCCTCGACGAGCTCCACCCACTGGCGGCGCAGGCCCTGATAACCCTCGCTCAGTACGCGCGCCACATCAGGATTGCGCAGCGTCTCCCCCCACACCTGCATCAGCAGTTGCGGCAGGGCACGCTGGTCGCCTGAGTCGCCCAGCGACTCGCGCAGCTTGGCGAGGACGGAGGCGAACAGCTCGTCCGGCGTGGGCGGCGGGTCCGCGGCGGCGACCGCGGCGTAGGACTCCCGCACGCTCTCCAGCGTCTCCGCCGCCACCGCGGCGACGATCTCCTCCTTGCTGCGGAAGTAGCGGTAGACGGCTCCGGCCGACAGGCCCGCCTCCTTCAGTACGTCCTGCATCGACGTGGCGTGGAAACCGTTGCCGGTGAAGCAGCGCCGGGCACCGTCGAGGATCTGCCGGCGCCGGGCGTCGAGGTGCTCCTGGGATACGCGGGCCATGACCGAAGGCTAAAACGAACGTTCATTCTTGACAACCTCGGACCGTGGCGCGAGGGTGTGCCGCGTAAAACGAACGATCCTTCTCTTTGGAAAGGAGGGCCACCGCATGCCCGGTCCCACGCCCCGCCGCCGGCCGGTCCCCGGCTCCCGCGCCCTCGTCGCCGTCGTGCTGCTCGCACCGCTGATCGTCGGTGTCGCGCTGTGGGCCTTCGCCTGGCCCGCGGCCCGCACGGCACCACGCGACCTGCCGCTGGGGGTCGCCGGTCCGCCGGCCGCCACCGCGCCCGTCCAGAAGCAACTGGCCCGCCACGCCGGCCAGTTCGAGGTCCACCGGTACGCCGACGAGGCCGCCGCACGCGACGCGGTCGAGCAGCGCGAGGTCTACGGTGCCGTCGTCGCACGGCCGGACGGGCCGCACATGCTGACGGCGAGCGCCGCCGGCCCCGTCGTCGCACAGGCACTGGAGAAGGCCGCAGGCGGGCCGTCCGCGCAGACGCATGCCGCGCGCTCCACGGACGTCGTCGCCGCACCGGAGGCCGATCCGCGGGGCGCGGCGCTGAGTTCGAGCGTGCTGCCGATGGCGATAGGCGGCGTGGCCGCCGGAGCCCTGGTCGTCACCGCCGGGCTCCGCGGCACCCGCGCGGTCGTCGCGCTGCTGGGCGCCGCGGCCCTCGTAGGAGTGGTCGCCGCCGCGCTCACGGACACCTGGCTGGGCGTGCTCACCGGCGACTGGTGGGCGGAGTCGGCCTCGTTCGCGCTGATTTCGCTCGCGGTGAGCGCGAGCGCGGCCGGTCTCGGCACGCTGCTGGGTCCCGCGGGCCTCGGACTGGGGGCGATGGTGATGGTCTTGTTCGGCAATCCGCTCTCAGGGGTCACCTCGGCGCCGGAGATGCTGCCGCAGCCGCTGGGAGACATCGGCCAGTGGCTGCCGCCGGGCGCGGGCGGGACGTTGCTGCGTTCCGTCGGCTTCTTCGACGGCCGCGCCTCGGACTCGCCCGTGCTGGTGCTGACCGTATGGGCAGTGGCCGGACTCGTCCTGGTGACGATAGGCGGTCTGCGGAAGGAGCCGGGGCCGGAATCCGACGGGAGAGCACAGCCGAACGAGGCGCAGCCGGCGGTGGCCTGACCCTCGGGGCTGCCGGCCGCGCCGGCAGCCCCGACTGCCCACCGTGCGCCGCCAGTTGAGCGACGGGATCGGCGTGCCTGTTTTCGTGCGCCGTCGCCTACGCGGGCACGTGGAAGTACCGCGAACGTCTTCGCGACTCTCCGTATGTCGCAACACCCCGTCCGGTAAACGCTCTTGACTCCGCAGCCGCCCGCGGACGATTCTCGTCAGGACGCAAGACCCAGCAGTAACTTCGAATCCCCCCACACAGCATCGGAGTACCTGTGATCCGCAAAGAGAAGCGTCGTATACTCCTGGTCGCCTCCGCGAGCACCGCGTTGGCGGCCTCTCTGCTCGGCGCGGGCGCAGCCCAGGCCGTCAAGCCGGAGGCCGCAGCCGCACCCGACATCTCCGTGGACAGCGTCCAGAAGGACCTGAAGGAGCTTCAGTCGGTGGCCGAGGCCAACGGCGGAAACCGCGCACACGGCGAGCCCGGCTTCAAGGCGTCCATCGACTTCATCAAGAAGAAGCTCGACGCTGCCGGATTCAAGACCAAGGTCCAGGAGTTCGACCACGGCGGCACGACCGGATACAACCTCGTCGCCGACTGGCCGAAGGGCGGCTCCGCCGACAACACGGTGATGGTCGGCTCCCACCTCGACTCCGTCAGCGACGGCGCCGGCATCAACGACAACGGTTCGGGTTCGGCGGGCGTGCTCGAAGTCGCCCTCGCCGTGGCCAAGGAGAAGCTGGAGCCGTCCAAGCATCTGCGCTTCGCCTGGTGGGGCGCCGAGGAGGAAGGGCTCGTCGGCTCGCAGAGCTACGTCCAGAGCCTTTCCCAGGACGAAGTGAAGAAGATCAACACCTATCTGAACTTCGACATGATCGCCTCGCCGAACGCGGGTTACTTCGTCTACGACGACGATGCCGCAGTCCAGAAGGTCTTCAAGGACTACTACAAGTCGAAGGACATCACGACGGCGACGTCCCCCGAGGTCCAGGGGCGCAGCGACCACGCGTCGTTCAAGGACGCGGGCGTGACGGTCGGCGGCACCTTCAGCGGCGCCGGGGAGACCATGACCGAGGAGCAGGCCAAGCAGTGGAACGGCAAGGCGGGTGAGCCGTACGACTCCTGCTACCACTCGGAGTGCGACGACATCTCGAACATCAACGAGAAGGCGCTCGACGTGAACACCGACGGCATCGCACATGCCGTGTGGGAGCTCAGCTCCTGACGTAGTTCCGGGGCCGCCCGCGTGGGCAGGCCTTTCAACCCTCCCGGCCCGGCCGCCTGTCACCGGCGGCCGGGCCGCGGTGCTGTGCGGCGATGCCGAAGCGCCGGCGTTCGCCTTCGGCGGACGGGACGTCGCGCACCGTGGAGACGGTCCTGATCACGCCCTCCTCGGCCGCCCCGTTCATCTCTTGCAGTCTCTCCAGGTCAGCAGCCGATACGAGCGCCACCAGCGGCTTGCCGTGCCGGGTGACGACCACGCGCTCGCCGCCGTAGACGACGCGGTTGATCAGGTCGGCGAGGGCCGCACGTGCTTGCGTCACCGGAATCTCGTACGTCATGCTCCCAGCATAACGTCATGTACGTCCTGTACATTTTTGACGTTCAGCCAGTCCTGCCAAGGGACTTCGGACCTTCCGAGGGATGAGGTGGCGTGATGCCCTACCGGCCGTCAGCCCGCTACGTACTGCCGGAGCTGACCGAGCGGACCAGCGCCGGCACCCGGACGCTCGATCCGTACTCCAAGCTCCTGGACGAGCGCATCGTCTTCCTGGGCACCCCCGTCGACGACACCGCGGCCAACGACGTCATGGCGCAGCTCATCCATCTCGAGGCGGCGGCGCCCGAGCAGGACATCTCCCTGTACATCAACTCCCCCGGCGGCTCGTTCACCGCGATGTCGGCGGTCTACGACACGATGCGGTACGTGAGCTGCGACATCGAGACGGTGTGCCTGGGACAGGCGGCCTCCTCCGCCTCCGTGCTGCTGGCCGCCGGGACTCCCGGCAAACGGCTGGCACTTCCCGGTGCGCGCATCGTCATCGAGCAGCCCGCGTTCACCGAGCCGGTCGAGGGGCAGGCCGACGATCTGGCGATCCGGGCGCGTGAACTGCTGCGCACCCGCGAGCGGTTGGAGGAGATGTACGTGCGGCACACCGGGCAATCGCCGGAGACCGTACGCGCGGACATCGAACGGGAGAAGATCTTCGACGCCGAGGGAGCGATGGCGTACGGGCTCATCGACCACCTCACCGCCGGCCGCAAACGCAACGGCGGCGACCGCGGCCCCGCGCGGGGGTGAGCGCGGTGCCTCCTCCCGAACTGCCGCCGCTGCCCGCGCTGACGCGGGCGGAGTGCCAGGTGGTGGACGCCTATCTGGAAGTGCTCGACGTGCTGGGGCGCGTCAACCCAGCGCGCGGTGAGCACACTTACGGTGCGCTGCGGGCCGCACAGGCGCTGCCGGTCAAGGCCGCGGCGCTGCGCGACGCGCTGGCGCTCATGCACGAGCGAGGCGAGTCGGAGATGCACAGCGCGACGCTGGCGACGGCCCTGCGGGTGCTGGACGGTGAGCGTCGTTCGATGCGCGTGACCGTGCCGGGGGACTGAACTCGCGGGCGCGGGCGTTCGGTTGGGCGTCCCTCTGGGGCGCTCCGACCGTGCGGACGTGCGGCGCCCGGTGCTTCGCTCAGCGGGCTCCGGGCGGTGCGCAGCGCGCGATCGTACGGGCGGCCCACTCCAGTTGGCCGTCGTCGAGATCCGCGCGGACCGTCAGCCGCAGCCGTGAGATGCCGTCCGGCACGGACGGCGGCCGGAAGCAGCCCACTTGGAGCCCGGCGGCACGGCAGTCCGCGGCCCAGCGCACCGCGTCGTCGGGGGTGGGTGCCCGAAGGGAGATCACGGCCGCGTCGGGGCGGCGCACGGCGTGCATCCCCGAGGCGGCCAGCCGGTCGTGGAGGAGTACGGCGGCAGCGCGCACCCTTGCGGAACGCTCCGGCTCGCGCCGCATCAGGCGCAGCGCGGCAAGGGCCCCGCCTGCCGCCGCCGGGGCGAGCCCGGTGTCGAAGATGAAGCTGCGTGCGGTGTCGACGAGATGACCGATGACGTGGGCCGGTCCCAGGACCGCTCCGCCCTGGCTGCCGAGCGACTTGGAGAGGGTCACGGTCGCGACCGTGCCCTGGGTGCCGGCGAGGCCCGCAGCGTGCACGGCTCCGCGTCCGCCGTCGCCGAGGACCCCGAACCCGTGGGCGTCGTCGACGACGAGTGCTGCCCCGTACGTACGGCAGACGGCCGCGAGGGCGGCCAGCGGTGCGGCGTCGCCGTCGACGGAGAAGACCGAGTCGGTGACGGCCAGGGCCCTGCCGCCGTGTCCGTCGAGGACCTTGGCCGCGGACTCCGGGTCGCAGTGGGGTACGACGGCGGTCTCCGCCCTGGAGAGGCGGCAGCCGTCGATGAGGGAGGCGTGGTTCCCGGCGTCGGAGACGAGGAGGCCGCCGCGAGCGGTGAGGGCGGTGAGCGCGGCGAGGTTCGCGGCGTAACCGGAGGAGAAGACCAGTGCGGATTCGAATCCGCTGAACTCGGCGAGTTCCGCTTCGAGTTCGGCGTGCAGGGCGGTGGAGCCGGTGACCAGGCGGGAGCCGGTGGAGCCCGCTCCCCAGCGCTGTGCCGCCTCGGCCGCGGCGCCGGTCACCTCGGGGTGGCGGGCCAGGCCGAGGTAGTCGTTGCCTGCCAGGTCCAGCAGGGGCGACCGGGCGGGGCGATGCCGCAACTGCCGTACGAGACCGGCACGTTCACGGTCCCGGCGGGCCGGGGCGGTCCATGCGAACGGGTCGCCGCAGGCGGCGGAGTCCTCCGCGGGGCCTTCCTGCCCGGCGGGCTGTACGCGTGTGTCTTCGCGGCGGGACGACTCCGGCGAGCCTTCTGCGGCGCGGGCCTCGTCGGGCATGGGCGGTCCTCTCGCGTGGGTGGTGCGGCGCGTGCTGCGACAGGCGCGCGGGCCGTGCTCCGTATGCAGTGTCCGGTGCTCAGTGCCGGTGTTCCGTCCCGCCCTGTGGGTCTCCGGGGTCCGTACCGGTCGGACGGACCGGAACGGCGGGAGTGAGAGCCCGGTGCGCGCTTTTGTCGGCAGTCCATAGACGGTATCCGCTCGGCGGCGGGGCCGTGGTGTGGCGATACACACACCGCCCGCGGGCGGTGTTGTGAGTTCTCTCCTTGGCCTTGAGCGGGGGAATCGGCAAGGATCGCCGTCATGGACCTGCTGAAGACGCTGGTGGACAAGGGCCTCCGCCGCGAGTTGCCGACACGTGACGAAGCCCGAGCGGTTTTGGAGACCTCCGACGACGAACTGCTCGATGTGGTGGCCGCCGCAGGGAAGGTGCGCCGGCACTGGTTCGGGCGGAGGGTGAAGCTGAACTATCTCGTCAATCTCAAGTCCGGGCTGTGTCCTGAGGATTGCTCGTACTGTTCGCAGCGCCTCGGCTCGAAGGCCGAGATCCTCAAGTACACCTGGCTGAAGACGGACGAGGCCGCCTCCGCCGCGGAGGCCGGTCTCAAGGGCGGCGCGAAGCGGGTCTGTCTGGTGGCCAGCGGCCGGGGTCCGACCGACCGCGACATCGACCGCGTCTCGCAGACGATCTCCGCCATCAAGGAGCAGCACGAGGGCGTCGAGGTGTGCGCCTGCCTCGGGCTGCTCTCCGAGGGGCAGGCCGACCGGCTGCGTGAGGCGGGCGCCGACGCCTACAACCACAACCTCAACACCTCCGAGTCGACATACGGGGACATCTGCACCACCCATGACTTCTCCGACCGGCAGGAGACGGTCCGTCATGCGCAGGGCGCCGGGCTGTCGGCGTGCTCGGGGCTGATCGCGGGCATGGGCGAGAGCGACGAGGACCTCGTGGACGTGGTGTTCGCGCTGCGCGAGCTGGACCCGGACTCGGTGCCGGTCAACTTCCTCATCCCGTTCGAGGGGACGCCGCTCGCGGACGAGTGGAATCTGACGCCGCAGCGGGCGCTCCGCATCCTGGCGATGGTCCGCTTCGTACATCCCGACGCGGAGGTACGGCTGGCCGCCGGACGCGAGGTGCATCTGCGGTCGCTGCAACCGCTCGCGCTGCACCTGGCCAACTCCATCTTCCTGGGCGACTACCTCACCAGCGAGGGCCAGGCCGGGCAGTCCGACCTGGACATGATCGCGGACGCCGGATTCGAGGTGGAGGGCGCGGACACCACGACGCTGCCCGCGCACCGCGTGCCGGGCCGGCCCGCCGAGGACGGCGATCAACCGCAGGACCAGGGGGAATCCGAGCACCGCCAGCGCCCCGGAATCCGCGCCGAGGAGCTGGTCTCCGTACGCCGGCGTGGGGCCGGTACCGCACTGCCGCCCAATGCCTGACCGCGCCGACGCCCTCACCATGAACCGTTCCGCTGCACAACAGCCGCTGAGTCCGGGCGAGTTGCTCGACCTGGACCGGCGGCACGTATGGCATCCGTACGGGCCGATGCCGGGACGCGACAGGCCCCTGGTCGTCGAGTCGGCGGCCGGGGTGCGCCTGCGCCTCGCGGAGGAGTTCTGCGGACGCCGGGAACTCGTCGACGGGATGTCCTCGTGGTGGTCGGCCGTGCACGGCTACAACCACCCCGTGCTCAACGAGGCGGCGCGCGGCCAACTGGAGCGCATGAGCCACGTCATGTTCGGCGGGCTCACGCACGAGCCCGCCGTGCGGCTGGCGAAGCGCCTCGTGGAGATCGCTCCGAGCGGTCTGGAGCATGTCTTCCTCGCCGACTCCGGTTCGGTCTCGGTCGAGGTCGCCGTCAAGATGTGCCTCCAGTACTGGCGTTCACAAGGCCGCGGCGAGAAGCGGCGGCTGATGACGTGGCGCGGCGGATACCACGGCGACACCTGGCAGCCGATGTCGGTGTGCGACCCCGAGGGCGGCATGCATGAGCTGTGGTCGGGTGTGCTGCCGCGCCAGGTCTTCGCGGACGCGCCGCCGCCCGGCTTCGCCACCGCCCCCGACGAGGACTACGTGGCTCGTCTGCACGAGACGGTCGCACGTCACGCCGGTGAACTGGCGGCGGTGATCGTGGAGCCTGTGGTGCAGGGCGCGGGCGGAATGCGCTTCCACTCCCCTGCGTATGTGCGGGCGCTGCGCGAGGCGTGCGACGAGCACGACGTGCTGCTGGTGCTGGACGAGATCGCCACCGGATTCGGCCGCACCGGCTCCCTGTTCGCAGCCGGGCACGCCGGGGTCGTACCGGATGTGATGTGCCTGGGCAAGGCGCTGACCGGCGGTTATCTCACGCTCGCCGCCACGCTCTGCACGTCGCGTGTGGCGGAGGGGATCTCACGCGGTGAGGTGCCTGTGCTCGCACACGGGCCGACGTTCATGGGCAACCCGCTGGCCGCCGCCGTGGCGGACGCCTCCGTGGGGCTGCTCCTGGACGGCGGCTGGCAGACGGAGGTGCGCCGCATCGAGGAGGGCCTTCGGGCCGGACTGGCGGGCGCCGAGGAGCTGCCGGGCGTCACGCAGGCGCGGGTGCTCGGAGCGATCGGCGTCCTCCAGCTCGACCACGAGGCGGACATGGCGGCGGCGACCCGGGCGGCGGCGCGGGCCGGGGTGTGGCTGCGGCCGTTCCGCGATCTGATCTACGCGATGCCGCCCTATGTGACGGGCGACGAGGACGTGGCCGCGATCTGTACGGCGATGCGCGCCGCGGCGGAGGAGGGCTGAGGCGATGCGGGGAATCGTCGTGGTCACCGGTACGGGCACGGAGGTCGGCAAGACCGTCGTCACGGCGGCGCTGGCCACGGCCGCGCTGGCGGGCGGACGCTCGGTCGCGGTGCTCAAGCCCGCCCAGACCGGCGTGGCCGACGGTGAGCCCGGGGACGCGGAACGCGTACGGGAGATGGCCGGTGAGGACGTCACGATCGCCGAACTGGCCCGCTATCCCGAGCCGTTGGCGCCCGCCACCGCCGCACGCAGGGCGGGCATGGAGCCGGTGCGCCCGGACCGTATCGCCGGGGCGGCTCGGCGGCTCGCGGCGGATCACGACCTGGTGCTGGTCGAGGGCGCCGGAGGGTTGCTCGTACGTTACGACGAGGAGGGCGCGACCCTCGCTGACGCGGCGCGGCTGCTGGAGGCGGAGACGGTGGTGGTCGCAGCCGCCGGACTGGGCACCCTCAACGCCACGGCCCTCACCACGGAGGCGCTCCGCAACCGCGGACTGCGCACCCTGGGGGTCGTCATCGGGAGCTTCCCGACCGCACCCGATCTGGCGACGCGCTGCAATCTGGCGGATCTGCCCGAGGCCGCGGGATGCCCGCTGCTTGGTGTGCTGCCGGCCGGTGCGGGGGCGCTGGAGCCCGCCGACTTCCGTGCTGCGGCGCCCAGTTGGCTCGCGGGCGAACTCGGCGGATGCCGGTCCGGCAGCGCCTCCGGGGTGCACGGCGACGACGTCAGCGTCTCGTCCGGTCTTCGCGGCACCGGTGTCTTCTGACGCGTTGCCGCTTCCCGGTAGCGCCGCCCTCTGCCCCGCAGCGTCACGAACGTGCACAATCGGGACAGATGCTCGCCGCCGACGGCGCGGCAGGCGCGAAGGAGAGGAACCGGTCATGTCCGCACCTGCCGCACAACCGGCGCACGAGTCCCGGCCCGTACGCCACCCGCTGTTCGCGCGCTTTTACGAGCGGCTGAGCGAATCGGCCGACGTACGGGCCGGAGTCCGAGCACACCGCGAGGAACTGCTCTCCGGACTCGAAGGCGAAGTGGTCGAGATCGGCGCGGGCAACGGCCTCAACTTCGCCCGCTATCCCTCGCGCGTCACCCACGTGACCGCCGTCGAACCCGAACCGCGGCTGCGCGCTACGGCCTCACGGGCCGCCGAGAGCAACGCGCTGCGGGTGCCGGTGAGCGTCGTCGACGGCACGGCGGAGGCGCTGCCGGTCGCGGACGCCTCCTGCGACGCCGTGGTCTGCTCGCTGGTGCTGTGCTCGCTGCCCGACGTACAGGAGGCGCTGGCCGAGGTCCGGCGCGTGCTGCGGCCCGGCGGGCAACTGCGCTTCTACGAGCACGGGCGGGCGGAGGGGCGGCGGCGCATGGCCCGGCTCCAGCGTGCACTGGACGCCACGGTGTGGCCCCTGCTGTTCGGCGGCTGCCACTCGGGGCGGGACCCCGTCGGGGAGATCGGGGCCGCGGGGTTCACGGACGTGACGTTCCGCAGGCTGCTGGTGCCCGAGAGCGGGCCGACCTTCCCGTCGTCGTTCCATGTGCTGGGGAGAGCACGCCGCCCGTGAGCCGGCGCGGCGGGCGAGGGGCGGTCCGTGCGGAAGGGCGGGGCCGCGCCAGGCGGGCAGGGCGGCAGACCGGACAGGGCCCCAGACCGGGCTGACCCGGGTCGCTACGGGACGCCGACTGCCCTGATGCCAGGCCCCGTTGATACTCGCGCAGCAGTCACTGCGTCCAGTTGCGCAGTTCCAGGGCGATGTCGCGTACGCCCGCCGAGCCGTCCTTCACCAGCAGGGCCAGATCGCGGATGCGCTCCGGCGAGGTACTGACGCTGAGTCCGCTGGCGACGAGATAGCCGTAGGCGACGGCCGAGGCGAAGAGGGCGTTGCCACGCTCCAACGCGGGGACGTGCAGCAGCAGTTGGAGCAGGGCCGCGGCACGGTCGTGGGGCTCGGCGTAGACGGGGCGTTCGAATATGGTCGCTTCATGCCTGCTGACGGCGGCGACGAGTGCGCCGTAGTCGGTGACGCGCGGGTCGCCAGGGGCCTTCGCCTCCGCGACCATCAGCAGCCAGGCGAGGTCGATGCGGAGAGTCACGTACGCGGAAGGCCCTCGCTCTCGCGCCGCCCCGGCTCGGGGAACTCCTCCGCGAAGACCGACTCGTAGCTCTTCATGAACTCCGACGCCGCCTCGACGAAGGTCTGCCCCGCTTCTCCGGCGTCCCGCTCGACCAGTTCCTCGATGTACCGGTTCATGCTCACACCCCGTTCGAGGGCACGCTCACGCGCCGTCTGTGCGGTGGCCTCGTCCACGCGGACGTTCAGCTGAGTCTTCGACACACCTTCAAGCTAGCACTCGACCGCTAGCAGGCGCCAGGCCGTATGCGCCGGGCCGTGCGCACGGTGGCCCGGCGGTGTCAGTGCCCGGCTCTAGGGTTCTGTTCCGGGTGGACCGCCAGGGGAGGTCCGGGAAGCCATGGAGGGGGACGAGCATGCACTGGGCCGGATGGGCCGTGATCGCGCTGGTGGCGGTGACGGGCGGATGGATGCTCTTCGACGGGCTCCACGCCCTGCTCACCGGCGACTTCGTGACACCGGACGGCGGCACGCACGCCGGGCAGCTCGGCCCCTGGGCGAAGCTCGTCTCGGGCATCGGTCTCGACCCCCGATCCCTGCTGGTCAAGTGGGTGTTCGTCGGTTACGCCGTGGCGTACCTGGCCTCCGCGGCGGCCTTCGCCACGGGCACGACGGGAGCTTCGAAGGCGGTGGCGGTGCTCGCCGTGCTCGGGCTCTGGTATCTGCCGTTCGGGACGGTGACGAATCTCGCGGTGGCCGCTCTTCTTCTCACGCCGGGTCTGCGAATACGCGGCTGAGGCGGTGGCGCGGGGCGGGCGCGGGCGGGCAGCGGCGGGCCGCCTCGTCGTGGGCGGGCTCCCAGAGCGCATATCGGCCGCCCGCCCGGGGAACTCGCTGTCGCTACTGTCCGTCTACGATGAACGCTCGTCGTCACGCCCGAACCTCTGTCCAGTGACGTTCCGCGCCCCGCGACAGCCAGGGGCCGTGCCGTTCCCGAAAGGTGTGAAAGCCCGCCCATGGGCGACCCTTCCCACAGCAGAGACCACCGTGACCGGCACGGAACGACCGCCGGGGGCCCGCGCCTCCGGCTGCGTTCCGTGGCCCCATGCGTCCCGCTTGGCTGCGCGCGCCGGGCTGCGCTTGCGTGCTGCGCCTCACCGTCGTCGGCGGAGGCGGCCCGGTGACCGAGGTGCTCTTCCTCCTCCTGGCGCTGCTGCTCGCCCTTGCCTGCGGTGCCTTCGTCGCCGCCGAGTTCTCGCTGACGACGGTCGAGCGGGCGGACCTGGAGCGTGCCGTCCAGCGCGGGGAGCGTGGCGCGCGCAGTGCGATGGAGGCGGTGCGGTCGCTGACGTTCCAGCTCTCCGGGGCGCAGTTGGGGATCACGGTCACCAATCTGGTCGTCGGCATGCTCGCCGAGCCGTCGATCGCCAAGCTGATCGCGGGGCCGCTGCGTGCAGTGGGGGTGCCCACCTCCACGGCGCCCTCGGCGGCCCTCGTCCTCGGCACCGCGCTGTCGACGCTCGTACTGATGGTGGTCGGCGAACTCGTGCCGAAGAACTGGGCGATCTCCCGTCCGCTGCCCATCGCCAAGGCTGTGGCCACACCCCAGCGTGTCTTCTCCGCCGTCTTCCGGCCGCTGATCCGCCACCTCAACAACACCGCCAACCGCATCCTGCACATGCTCGGGCTCGAACCCACCGAGGAGCTGGCCTCCGCACGCTCGCCACGCGAACTGGTCGCGCTCGCCCGGCACTCGGCGAAGGCGGGGGCGCTTGAGCCGGACACCGCCGACCTGTTCGTGCGGACCCTGCACCTCGCGGAGCTGACCGCGGAGAACGTGATGACGCCACGGGTGCAGGTCACGTCGCTGGACGTGCAGGCCAACGCCGAGGACGTCGCCAACGCGACCCGCGCCACCGGCCTCTCCCGCTTTCCGGTGGTGCGCGGCGGCCTCGACACGGTCGTCGGGATCGTACGGATCAAGGACGTGCTGGCGGTTCCCGCCGACGAGCGGCCCCGTTACCCGGTGACGGAACTGATGCGCGAGCCCCTGCTCGTACCGGAGTCGCTGACCGTGGACCGGCTGCTGGACCGGATGCCCGGCGGGGAGCGCAGCATCGCCGTGGTCATCGACGAGTACGGCGGCACGGCCGGTGTCGTCACCCTTGAGGACATCATCGAGGAGGTCGTCGGCGAGGTCCGCGACGAGCACGACCCTCAGGAGCCACCGGACCTGGCCCCCGCGGGTCACGACCCGGACGGGCGGCGTGTGTTCGACGCCGACGGCGCCACCCGCACCGACCAGCTCCAGGCCATCGGCATGCACGCCCCAGAGGGCCCTTACGAGACGCTGGCGGGGCTCGTCGCCACGGAGTTGGGGAGGATTCCCGAGCGCGGAGACTCGCTCGACGTCGCCGACTGGCACATCGAGGTCGTCGACGCCCGCGGCCGTCGCGCCGCACGTGCCCAGCTCACCGCTCCCCCGGAGCCGGAAGACGCGGAAGCCACCGCCGGGGAGGGGGGACGTTGACGGCCATTCAGCTTTTCATCGGGCTGCTGACGCTCGTCGCGAACGCCTTCTTCGTGGGCGGCGAGTTCGCGATGATCTCCGTACGCAGGGCGCAGATCGAGCCGCGCGCGCAGGAGGGCGACCGGCGGGCGCGCAGCGTCATCTGGGGCCTGGAGAACGTCTCCGCGCTGCTGGCCGCCGCCCAGCTCGGGATCACGCTGTGCACGCTGGTGCTCGGTGTCGTGGCCGAGCCGGCGATCGAGCACCTGCTGGAGCCGCTGTTCCACTTGATGGGCGTGGGCGAGGGGCTGGCCCGCGTCATCTCGTTCGTGATCGCGCTGACGGCGGCCACGTACGCACACATGCTGCTCGGCGAGATGGTCCCGAAGAACATCGCGCTGGCCGGGCCGGAGCGTGCGGCGCTGCTGCTGGGCCCGCCGCTGGTGGGGCTCTCCCGCGCCCTGCGGCCGGTGATCTTCACGGTGAACGCCTTCGCCAACAGCCTGCTGAAGCTGCTGCGTGTGGAGCCCAAAGGCGAGGTCGAGTCGACGTTCTCGGACGACGAACTGGCCCAGATGGTCGCCGATTCCAGCGAGGCGGGGCTGCTCGACGACCGGTCCACCGAGCGGCTGCGTGATGCGCTGGAGCTGGGCCGCCGCCCCGTCGGCAGGATCGCCAGGCCGACCGAGATCGTCGTGGCCGCGCGCCTCGGTGTGACACCGGAGGAGCTGGAGCAGCTCTCGGCGAGTTCGGGGTTCTCCCGCTTCCCCGTGGTGGACGGCAAGGGCAGGGCGCTGGGTTATCTGCACGTCAAGGACGCGCTGGACGCCCTGCCCCGCGACGCGGCGTTCCCGGCGACGGCGATGCGGCCGATCGCGCGGGTACGGGCGTCGATGCCGCTGGACGACGTGCTGGGTGCGATGCGCAGCAGCAGTACGCATCTGGCGGCGGTGATGGGCGACGACGGGCGTACGGCGGGGGTGGTGACCATGGAGGACGTGCTTCGTGAACTGGTCCACCGCAGTCCGGAGGAGGAACAGCCGTGAACGGCTGAGCGGGCACGGGGACTTGACGGCGCAGCTCGACTTGACGGGGCGGCTCGACCGGCGCGGATCAGCGAACCCGGGCCGGGTGTTGTTCTCCGGCGGGGCGGTGGAGGGCGCCGAAGGGCCGCGGGAAGTCGCCCCCGGCAACCGGATACGATGAACGGCCGTGAGCAGCGCGCAGGACTCCCGACCGGCCGACGGCACAGCCGACTCTCCCGGCGCCGCCGCGTCCCGGGCAACCACCCGGCGTCCGTTCCCCGCCGGGCAGCCGGCGTCCGGGGAGCCCCCGGCCGTACGCAGCTTCGTCGCCCTCGGCGACTCCTTCACGGAGGGAATGTCGGACCTCCTGCCCGACGGCAGCTACCGGGGCTGGGCGGATCTCCTCGCCGCACGTCTCGCGGCACACGCCGCGAGCGCCGAGAGCACCGCGGGCGCCGACAGCGCCCCCGGCGCCACCCGGCCGGAAGGCACGGAGTCCGAGAACGAGGCGGCCCCCGGGCACGGCCAATACCCCGGCGGCCACCCGGACTCCAGGGGCGCTGCCCGGGCCGCTTCCGCCGGAGAATTCCGCTACGCCAACCTCGCCGTGCGCGGCAAGCTCATCGGGCAGATCGCCGCGGAGCAGGTGGACGCCGCCGCCGCGATGAACGCCGACCTCGTGACCCTCGTCGGCGGCCTCAACGACACCCTGCGTCCCCGCTGCGACATGGGCCGGGTACTCGGCGTACTCGAGGAGTGCGTGGAGAGACTGGCCCCGAGCTGCGGGCAGTTGGTGCTGATGCGCAGCCCCGGCCGCAACGGGCCCGTACTGGAACGCTACCGGGGCCGCATGGAGCGGTTGTTCGACTTCATAGACGAACTGGCGGCGCGGCACGGCGCGCTCGTCGTGGACCTGTACTCGGGGGCGGTGCTGGCGGACCCCCGGCTGTGGGCCGACGACCGGCTGCATCTGACGGAGGAGGGCCACCGGAGGGTCGCCGAGGCGGTGTGGCAGCGGCTCGGCCACCCCGCCACCAGCGACTGGCGCGCTCCCCTTCCCCCTTCGCCTCTGCCGTCGTGGACTGCCCGTCGCCGTGCCGATCTGCGGTTCGCGCGGCAGCATCTGGTGCCGTGGATCGGGCGGCGCCTCACGGGGCGTTCCAGCGGCGACGGGCGTGCGCCCAAGCGTCCCGAGCTGACGGCGCTGGCCTGCGAGGACACCCCGTAGCGGCCGGGAGGCGACCCCGTAGAATCGGGCGGTGTGACTGACAAGCCCCGCATTCCCGACGTACTCGCCTCCCGCTACGCGTCCGCGCAGCTCGCCCGGCTGTGGTCCCCCGAAGAGAAGGTCGTGCTGGAGCGGCGGCTGTGGCTGGCGGTGCTGCGGGCCCAGCGCGACCTCGGCGTCGACGTGCCGGAGCAGGCCGTCGCCGACTACGAGCGGGTCGTCGAGGACGTGGACCTGGCCTCCATCGCCGAGCGGGAGAAGGTCACCCGGCACGATGTGAAGGCCCGCATCGAGGAGTTCAACGCGCTGGCCGGGCACGAGCATGTGCACAAGGGCATGACCTCGCGCGATCTGACGGAGAACGTCGAGCAGTTGCAGATCCGCCGCTCCCTGGAGCTGGCACGGGACCGCAGCGTCGCGCTGCTGGCGCGGCTTGGCCGGCTGGCCGCGGAGCACGCGGAGCTGGTTATCGCGGGCCGTTCGCACAACGTCGCCGCCCAGGCCACCACACTCGGCAAGCGCTTCGCGTCGGCCGCCGACGAACTCCTCGTCGCCTACGAGCGGTTGACGCAGTTGCTCGCCCGCTATCCGCTGCGCGGCGTCAAGGGCCCCGTGGGCACCTCGCAGGACATGCTCGACCTGCTCGGCGGCGACGAGGAGAAGCTGGAGGAGCTGGAGCGCAGGATCGCCTCCCATCTCGGCTTCGCCCACGTCTTCACCTCCGTGGGGCAGGTCTATCCGCGTTCTCTCGACCACGACGCGGTCGGTGCGCTCGTCCAACTCGCCGCCGCGCCCTCGTCGCTGGCGAAGACGATCCGGCTGATGGCCGGGCAGGAGCTGGTGACCGAGGGGTTCAAGGAGGGGCAGGTCGGCTCCTCGGCGATGCCGCACAAGATGAACACCCGATCGTGCGAGCGCGTCAACGGGCTGATGGTCGTGCTGCGCGGCTACGCCTCGATGACGGGCGAGCTGGCCGGCGACCAGTGGAACGAGGGCGACGTGTCGTGCTCCGTCGTGCGGCGGGTGGCACTGCCCGACGCCTTCTTCGCCTTCGACGGTCTGATGGAGACGTTCCTGACGGTGCTGGAGGAATTCGGCACCTTCCCCGCCGTGGTGGAACGCGAACTGGACCGCTATCTCCCGTTCCTGGCCACCACCAAGGTGCTGATGGCGTCCGTACGGGCCGGGGTCGGCCGGGAGGCGTCGCACGAGGCGATCAAGGAGCATGCGGTCGCCTCGGCGCTGGCGCTGCGCGGCGGCGCCGAACGCAACGAGCTGCTGGACCGTCTCGCCGCCGACGAGCGAATCCCGCTCGGCCGCGGGGAGTTGGCGGCCCTCATGGAGGACCGGCTGGCCTTCACCGGTGCTGCCGCCCGTCAGGTCGCGGCGGTGGTCGCCCGTATCGAGGAGATCACCAAGGAGCACCCCGAGGCCGCCGCCTACGTTCCGGGGGCGATCCTCTGACGCGCCGCGCGCCCCGCTTCAGCCGCGAGGAGCTTGAGGCGGCCCGCGGAAAGCTCGTCCCGGACGTGACGGCCGAGGGGCTGCGGGTGCTGTTCTGCGGCATCAACCCGGGCCTGATGTCCGCGGCCACGGGGCATCACTTCGCCCGCCCCGGCAACCGCTTCTGGCCGGTGCTGCACTCCGCCGGGTTCACTCCGCGGCTGCTGCGTCCGGACGAGGAGCGTGAGCTGCTGACGTACGGGCTCGGCATCACCAACGTCGTGCAGCGAGCCAGTGCGCGTGCCGACGAGCTGAGCGCCGAGGAGTACCGCGAGGGCGGCCGGGACCTGGAGCGCAAGGTGTCGCGGCTGCGCCCGCGTTGGCTGGCCGTGGTGGGGGTGACGGCCTACCGCACGGCGTTCGCCGACCGTCATGCTCAAGTCGGGCCGCAGGAGCGGAGAATCGGCGGTACGAGGGTGTGGGTGCTGCCCAACCCGAGCGGGCTGAACGCGCATTGGACTCCGCAGGCCATGGCGGAGGAGTTCTCCCGGCTGCGGGAGGCCGCGGAGGACGAGGCGGGCGACGAAGACTCCTAGGCCCTGCCCGGACGGCAGTCGCGAACCTGCCGTCGCCGCGAACCGGCCCGCTACGGCGGGTCGTTGACCGTAACGGCCGCCACGAGCTGGAACGGCAGCTCGGGGCCCTGCCGCGATACGCCCACCGCTATCCACCTGTCGTCCGCCCGCCACAGCTCGACGTATGGGACACCGGCGCTCAACTCCCGCCAGGGCTCGGGGATCTCCTCTCCCACGGCGCCGCGCAGCATGGCGCCGACGAGGCTCACGAGCTGCGGCTCGCCCCAGCGGGTCGTCAGCAGCATGCTCAGCGCCCCGCACTCCGCCTCGTACTGCTCCTCGGCAGCGGCCCGCCTCGTGCCGTCGTCGTCCCAGAACTCCTCGCTCGTCGACAGCTCCACCGTGTGGTAGCCGGGGCCGCTCACGACCTCCGCCTTCCGGCGGCGCCGCGCGGGGAACGCGCCGCACCGTAACCGGTCGATCGTGGCGAGGTGACGGGCGAGGACGTCCATGGCCCCAGTAAACCCTCCGGTGCCGACATCTCGTCGCGCGGAGGCGGCAGTTCAGCGCCCCCGAGGGCCTGCGCCAGGGTGCACGCGGAGACTGCGGCACCCGCAGGCCCGAGGCATACCGCTACCACCGGCTTCCGGCCTCTCGGCGACCGACCCCGTACTCGCGGTAACTGCGGCCACCGGATACGATCCGGCGCAGGGCACAGGCTTGGAGGCGGACTTGGCGCGGCTCTCGGGCAGAGACCCTTCTCTGCTGCGACGGATCAACTCCACCGCCGTGCTGCGCGTGCTGCGTTCGCACTTCGGCCGGGCGCCGCTGACGCTGACGGATCTCGCCCACGCAACCGAGCTGTCCCGTCCCACAGTCGAAGGCGTCATCGAGGGTCTCGTCGATGCGGGCCTGGCGACGGAGGCCGGTGAGGAGCAGCCCGGCGGCGCCGAGCACGCCGCCCGCCGGGGCCGCCCCGCGCGGCGCTTCCGCTTCCGTGCGGAGGCGGGCCATGCGATCGGCGTCGAGATCGGAGCCCACCGGATCGCCGCGGTCGTCTCCGATCTCACCGGGGAGATCGCCGGTTCGGTCACACAGGACGTCGAAGAGGACGCCCCCGCCGCGGAGCGTCTCGCCCAGGCGCACACCACGGTCGCCGAACTCATCCGTGTCAACGCCGTCGACTGCGGTTCGCTGCGCGCTGTGGGCGTCGGCACGCCCGGGATCGTAGAAGCCGACGGCACGGTACGGCTGAGCACGGCACTGCCGGGCTGGACGGGCCTGGCGCTGGGCGAGAAGCTGCGGGAGACGGCGTTCGGCTGTCCCGTCATCGTCGAGAACGACGCCAACTCCGCCGTCGTGGCCGAGCGTTGGCAGGGCGCGGCCGAGGGCGCCCAGGACGTCGTGATGGTGCTGGTGGGGCTGAGCCCGGGGGCGGGTTCACTGATCGGCGGGCGGCTGCACCGCGGATTCGGCGGTGCAGCCGGTGAGATCGGCGCCCTGCATCTGCTGGGCCGCGAGGCGACGCCGGAGCGGCTGCTGTCGACGACGGACGAGCCGCTGCATCCGCTGGACGAGACGGCGGTGGCCCGCGTCTTCGCGCTGGCACGCGCGGGCGACGAGCGTGCGGAGCGTGCCGTGGAGCGCTTCGTGCAGCGGCTGGTGCACGACGTGGCGGCGCTGGTGCTCGCCCTCGACCCGGAGCTGGTGGTGATCGGCGGCTGGGCGTCGGGGCTGGACGACGTACTGGGGCCGCTGCGGGCCGAGTTGGAGCGCTACTGCCTCAGGCCGCCGCGTGTCGCCCTGTCGGTGCTGGGCGAGTCTGCGGTGGCCACGGGCGCGCTGAGGCTCGCTCTCGACGAGGTCGAGAGCGAGCTGTTCAGCGTCAGACTCGACTGAGGCGCGACGCGGGCCGGTGCCGCCGGTGAGCGGCCGGTGCGGCGGCGTCGGTGCCGGGCATCACTGGCTCGGGCCTGCTGTCGCCGAAGGTCAGGCGGCAGGTGTCGGCACGGTAGGTGGAGACCGCGACGGCGGCGACGGCGCCCTGTGAGTAGTAGCTGGTGGTGACGACCAGCACGGGCGCACCGGGCAGCCGGTCGAGCTGACGGGCGTCGTCGGCGCGTGCCGAGCCCAGCTCCACCGTGCGCTCCAGGCCGTTGAGTTCGAGGCGGTGCAGTTCACGCAGTACGGCACGGCCGCGTGCCGTGTCGCCGGAGGTGTCGGCGTCGGGCAGCCCGGGGACCGAGGCGTGCGGCACGTAGAGCAGCTCACCGGCGACCGGCTGGCCGTGCGTCATGCGGGTGCGGCGTACCACGTGGACCTTCTGGTCCGTGTCCTGGCCCAGCAGCGCGGCCACGTAGGTGGGCGGCTTGGTCTCGTCGCTCTCGCCGGTCTGCCAGGCGTCGTCGGGGCTGCCCGGCCATGTCTGCTCGGGCGATCCCACCTCGACGCCGAAGCGCGGCGGCGCGACGGTGGTGCCCACTCCGCGGCGGCGCTGGAGGCGGCCTTCGAGTTCGAGCTGTTCGAGGGCCTGCCGGAGGGTGGCGCGGGCGACTCCGAAGCGGGCTGCCAGTTCGCGCTCGTTGGGCAGGATCTCGCCGACCGCGAACTCGGAGTCCAGCGCGTCCGACAGCACGGTCTTCAGGTGCCAGTACTTCGGCTCCGGCACCGCGTCCAGCTCTGTGGTGCTCACTGTGGCCCCGCCTCTCCCCTGCATCGCCAGCCCGTTTCGGTCCGGCTTTATGCGTGCTTGTTTTTTAAAGGTCCTTGCGTATGGCGACCTTAAGGGGACCTTAGGAGTTGGTCAAGACCAATAAGGACGACGGGATGTGAGGGCGGATGCCCGGATGAGATGATCGATCATCGCTCGTTCTGGAGGACGGAGGGCTCATGACGCAGGGGCAGCGGGTCACGGTGGTCACCGGGGGCAGTCGCGGAATCGGTGCGGCCGTCGCCCTGCGTCTCGCGCGGGAGGGGCACCATGTCGCGATCGGCTACGAGCGCTCCCACGACGCGGCGGAGCAGGTCGCGCGGGAGGTGCGCGCCGAGGGCGTCCGGGCGCTGCCCGTCCAGCTCGACACCAGCGTCGAAGCGGACGTCGACCGGCTCTTCGACACCGTGGGCGACCGGCTCGGGGCGGTGACGGGGCTCGTGAACAACGCGGGGGTGACCGGCCCGCTGGGCCGCTTCACCGAGACGCCCACCGATGTGATGCGTCGCGTGCTCGACGTCAACGTGCTGGGCGCGCTGCTGTGTTCACGCCGTGCGCTGCTGGCGATGTCGAGGGAGTACGGCGGCGAGGGCGGCTGCGTGGTGAACGTCTCCTCGGCGGCGGCGACGCTGGGCGCTCCGGACGAGTACGTGCACTACGCGGCGTCGAAGGCGGCGGTCGACGCGATGACGGTCGGCCTGGCCAAGGAGTTCGGGCCCTGGGGCGTACGCGTCAACTCGGTGCAGCCCGGTGCCGTGCTCACGGAGATGCACGCCACGATGGGCGACCCGGAGCGGCCCTGGAAGAAGGCCACCGCGATTCCGGTGCGCCGTCCGGGCGAGCCGGAGGAGATCGCAGCCGCGGTGGCGTGGCTGATGTCCGGCGAGGCGTCGTTCACCAACGGGGCGGTGCTCAGGGTCGCGGGCGGCGCCTGAGGGCGGGGCGGCGAAGGCGACAGGGGCGGCAGGCCGGGGCGCAAGCATCGGCCACCGGCCCACCCCGGCACCCGGCCGACCCGGCACCGGTCAACTGCCGTCCGCAGCCCACCGGTTGCCCCTCCTCGCTCGCATGAGCCGCCGGCCGGACGCCGTTCAGCCCGTACGCAGATGCGTCAGCTTGTCGGGGTTGGCGACCAGGTAGACGCACTGGATGCGGCCGTCCGCGACGTCCAGGAGCATCACGGCGGTGGGCTTGCCGCCGTCCGAACCGACCAGTGCCGCCGCGCCGTTGAGTTCCGTGAACGCGAACTCCAGGTGTGCCACGCCCTGCTGGGCGATCGCCGCCATGAAGCGCCCCACCTTGGCGGACGAAGTGATCGTGCGCAGCGGCGCCTTGGCCTTGCCGCCGCCGTCGCCGACCAGGCGGGCGTCGGGAGCCAGCAGGCGCAGCAGCCCGTCGAGGTCGCCCCGTGAGGCCGCGTCCATGAACCGCCGGGTCAGTTCCCGCTGCTGGTCGGGGTCGACCTCGTAGCGGGGGGTGCGTTCGGCGACATGGGTGCGTGCGCGGGCCGCGAGTTTGCGTACTGCCGCGGGGCTGCGGTCGAGCACACCGGCGATCTCCTCGTGCGGGAATCCGAACGCCTCGCGGAGCACGAACACGGCGCGCTCCAGCGGGGAGAGGGACTCCAGCACCACCAGCACGGCCAGCGAGACGGACTCGGCCAGCATGGCGCGCTCGGCGCCGTCGGGCACCTGACCGGTGTGCACGTCGGTGGGCAGCGGCTCCGGCAGCCAGGGTCCGACGTAGGTCTCGCGCCGTGACTGTGCCGAGCGCAGCCGGTCGAGGGCGAGACGGGTGGCGACGCGTACGAGGAACGCCCTCGGCTCGCGCACGGTCTGGCGGTCTGCCGAGGCCCAGCGAAGCCAGGTGTCCTGGACGACGTCCTCGGCGTCGGCGACGCGGCCCAGCATGCGGTAGGCCACGCCCAGCAGGACCGGGCGGTGTTCTTCGAAGACAGCGGTCCCGTCGTTCTGTTCGGCGTCCACGGACTCATGATGTCACCCGGTCCCTGGTCGTCCCCGGGTACGTGCCCCCGTCTGCCGCCGCTCGTCAGCCGCCGCTCAACGGGGCTTCCCCCGCGGGCCTCTTGCTGACATCGTGTCTACGAACGGTCGGCCGTGCCGCCCGGGCCTTGCCCCGGCCGTCCGTCGTACCGGTTCCGCCGGTCGTTCCGACGTACGAGATTCACGAGGAGTGGACCATGACCGCCGTCGCCTCCCCCCACACGCCCGTGCCGCCCACCGAGTCCTTCGTGCATGTCGCCCCGGCCGGTGAGCGGCCCGGCTTCGACCTGGCCTACGAGCGGCGCGGCAGCGGCGAACCCGTCGTGCTGCTGCACGGCATAGGGCACCACTGGCAGGCGTGGGAGCCGGTGTTGAGCATCCTCGCCGCCTCGTGCGAGGTGATCGCCGTCGATCTTCCTGGCTTCGGGGCCTCTCCGGAGCTTCCCGAGGGAGTGTCGTACGAACTGGACAGCGTCATACCGCTGTTGGGCGACGCGCTCTCGGCGCTGGGACTTCAGCGCCCCCATGTGGTGGGCAACTCGCTCGGCGGGCTGCTCGCCCTGGAGCTGGCGTCGCAGGGGTACGCGCGTTCGGTGACGGCCCTGTCCCCCGCCGGTTTCTGGACCGGCGCGGAGCGGCGCTACGCATACGCCGTGCTGCTGGGGATGCGCGCGGGCGCGAAGGGCATCCCGGATGCGCTGCTGCACCGGATGGCCCGCAGCGCCGCGGGCCGTGCGGCGCTCACGAGCACCATCTACGCCCGCCCTGGCCGCCGTTCACCCGAGGCGGTGGTGGCGGAGACGCGCTCGATGCGCGGGGCGACCGGGTTCGCGCCGACGCTGAAGGTGGGGCGCAGCCCCGACGTGATCTTCGACCGTGACATCCCCGACGTACCGGTGACGATCGGCTGGGGAAGCAAGGACCGGCTGCTGCTGCGCCGTCAGGGCACGCGGGCGAAGAAGACCATCCCGGGCGCCCGTCTGGTGTCGCTGCCCGGCTGCGGTCACGTACCGATGAACGACGATCCGGCGCTGGTGGCGCGGCTGGTGCTGGAGACGGTGCGCGCGGTCTGAACCCCGGCCCCGTCGTACGGCTCGCACGAGTCGCACGGGTCGTTGCGCCGACCGTTCACACGGACGAGGGGCCCGGCTTCCGCTGCCGGGCCCCTCGACGGGCCTCAGGTGGCTCGACCGCTCAACTCACCGTCCGCTCAGGGCCGGTGGCCCGCCGGAACCTCCTCGTCCGGAGGGACCGCGCCCGGCGGTGTGCCGTCCCCGAAGGGCCGGCCGCCGAGCTGTTCGCGGTGGTGCGGGGTCAGCCAGCCCGTGAGGTCAGGGCCGGCGGGCACGATCTCCGTCGGGTTGATGCCGGTGTGGACGCCGTAGTAGTGCCGCTTGATGTGGTCGAAGTCGACCGTGTCGCCGAAGCCGGGCGTCTGGTAGAGGTCGCGTGCGTACGCCCACAGCACCGGGTCCTCGGTGATCTTGTTGCGGTTGCACTTGAAGTGGCCGTGGTAGACGGCGTCGAAGCGTACGAGCGTGGTGAACAGGCGGATGTCTGCCTCGGTGATGGTCTCGCCCACCAGGTAGCGGCGCCCTGACAGCCGCTCCGACAGCAGGTCCAGGCGGCGGAAGACGTCCGCGTAGGCCTTCTCGTACTCCTCCTGGCCGGTGGCGAAACCGGCGCGGTAGACGCCGTTGTTGAGGTCGCGGTAGACGCCGTCCATGACCTCGTCGATCTCGTCGCGCAGCTCCACGGGGTAGAGGTCCGGGGCGCCGGGCCGGTGCTGTGCCGTCCACTCGGTGGCGAGGTCGAGGGTGAGCTGGAGGTAGTCGTTGGTGACGAGCTGCCCGCTGGGGACGTCGACGACCGCGGGTACGCTCACGCCGCCCGGATACTCCTTCTCCCTCGCGTCGTACGCCTCGTGCAGGAAGCGGATTCCCAGCACCGGGTCACGGTCGCCGGGGTCCAGCGTGAAACGCCAACTGCGGTCGTCCTGAAGGGGATCGGTGACGCCCATCGACAGCGCGTCCTCCAGCCCCAGCAGCCGCCGTGAGATCGCCGCACGGCTCGCCCAGGGGCACGCCCTGCTGATGACGAGCCGGTAGCGGCCCGCCTCCACTGGCCATCCGTCCGCGCCGTCGGCGGTGATGCGGTCCGCGAAGTGGCTCTTGGACCGTTTGAAGCTCTTCCTGCCGTACGCGGCGTTGCTCTGCGCGGTGCTGCCCTGTGCTGCGCTGCCCTCCGTGGTGCCGTTCGCGGGGGTGCTCTGCGCATGGGTGCCCTGCGCGGTGTCGCCGTCGCTGGTCGCGTCGCCGTGGCGGCTCAATGTGCGGTCCTTCCCTGTCGGTCTCCGGTGGACCTGTACCCCTGCCGGGGCAGGATCCACCGCCCGGAGCGGACGACACTACGGAAGCCCTCGTGCGGGGGCTCTCACCGCGCCCCGGAGGACCAGTCGCGCGTCGACAGCACCAGCCGGTATCCGTCGGGGTCGCGCACGGTCACGCCCCACTGCTCCCAGTACGGGTTGCGGGCGGTCACGCGCGTGCCGCCGCATCGCTCCAACCGCTCCACGAGCCCCTCGGGCACCGGACCGTCGAGATAGATCACCAGCAGGTCCTCGTCGGTGGGCGCGGGCGTCACGGGGGCGTGCGGGTCGAGGGCGAACTCCAGGTGCCAGCCCGCGTCCCGCCATCCGGTCATCAGCAGCGCGTACTCGCCGCCGTGGGGGCTGCCGTCGTCGCCGTCCCCGGCGTCGCCGGCGTCGCCGTCTCCGTCCGGCGCCGGGTGACGGGCCTCCGTACGGAACAGCACGTCCATGCCGAGGCCCTCGACCCAGAAGCGTTCGGCCGAGGCCAGGTCATTCGTGGGGCGTGCGATGCGGATGTGACGAGTGCCGTCCATATGGGCTGCGCTCCCGGGCAGTTCGGTGCGTACGGCGGGCGCCGGCCGCACGGGCACGTTACAGACGGCGAACCCGCCGGGCATCGGACGCCGGTACGAGGAGCCCTCGGCCTGTGGGCCCGGGACCACAGGCCGCCGGCCGCAGGCCCTCGCCGCCAGGCCATCGGCGACGGGCCCTCGGTGAGCGCGCCCTGGTGACGGCCCGCCCGTCAGACGATCTCGTCGCTCATCTCCACCAGTTCACGGTCGCCGCTGCCGCTGCTGAACGTGGGCGTCGTGTACGAGCCGCGCCCGGCGACCGCCCACCAGAAGGACGCCAGCGCCAGTACGCCGATCAGCGCGACGGGCGCGTAGTTGAAGGAGTCGGCGGTGACCGGGTTGGTCTGCGGAAGGCAGAACAGCACGGTCACTGCGGCCACCCACACCACGGCGACCCAGCCGACCGGCACGCCCCAGCGGCCCAGGTGCCACTTGCCCCTGCGGAAGCGGTCCTTGTACCGCAGCCGCAGATAGACGGGAATGGCGTAGGCCGGGGTGATGCCGATGACGGAGATCGCGGTGACGGCGCCGTACGCGGCCTTGCTGTAGAGCGCGGGGAGCGTGAGCAGCGCGGCGACGGCGACCGTGAGGATCACCGCCCTCGCAGGTGTGCCCGTGCGTGCGCTGACACGGCGCCACTGAGCGGAGAACGGCAGGGCGCCGTCGCGGGAGAAGGCGAAGACCATGCGGCTGGTGGCGGCGACTTCGGCGTTGCCGCAGAAGAGCTGGGCGACGATCACGATGAGCAGCAGCAGCTTGGCGCCGGTCAGGCCGAGCGCGTCCAGGAAGATCTGCGCGGGAGGCACCCCCGTGGCGCTGTTCTGGGTGCCCGCGTAGTCCTGGATGGCGAAGGTGACGCCCGCAAGCAGCACGAAGCCGGCGACCCAGGACCATCCGACGGCGCGGACGATGCCGCGTGCGGCGCTGACCTCCGCGTCGGTGGTCTCCTCCGAAAGATGGGCGCTGGCGTCGTAGCCGGTGAAGGTGTACTGCGCCAGCAGCAGCCCGATCATCACCACGTACACCGAGGACGACCAGCCGGTGTCGTTGACGAACTCGCCGAACACGAAGGCGGACGTGCGGTGTTCGGAGGGGATGAACCACAGCGCGGAGACGATCACCGCCACCCCGGCGAAGTGCCACCACACGCTGACGGAGTTGAGGACGCTCACGAGCCTCACCCCGAACAGGTTCAGCGCGGCGTGCAGCAGCAGGATGCACAGGAAGATCACCATCACCACGCCGGGCGTGGGCTCCAGTCCCCACTGGAGGTTGAACAGCGCGCCGGTGAACATCGCGGCGCCGTAGTCGATTCCGGCGAGGGTGCCCAGCAGTCCGAGCAGGTTCAGCCACCCCGTGTACCAGCCCCAGCGGCGTCCGCCGAGCTGGTCGGCCATGTAGTACAGGGCGCCGGAGGTGGGGTAGGCGCTGGTGACCTCCGCGAGTCCGGCGCCGACGAACATCACCATCAGGCCGACCACGATCCAGCCCCACATCATCACCGCGGGGCCGCCGGTGACGAGGCCGAAGCCGTAGAGCGTCATGCATCCGGAGAGCACGGAGATGACGGAGAAGCTGATGGCGAAGTTGCCGAACGGGCCCATGCGGCGGATCAGTACGGGGTGATAACCCAGCTCTCGGAGTTTGGCGTCGTCGTCGCCGATCCGGTCGTCGCCGCGACGGCGCCTTGCGGTGGGGCTCAACGGAACCTCCTGGGTGGTGCTCTGGGGACGGGAGCGGGGGGTGGCGGGACGGTGGGGTCTCGTAAGACCGGGCGGCAGGGATACGGACGGCGGAGCGGCGACGGAGCCGTGCCCCTGACGCGGATACGGGGGTGCTGAACGGTGATGACGGGTGGGCTGAACGGTGACGGGTGTGCTGCTGTGACTGGTGCTGGGTGACGGGTGTGCTGCGGGTGCGGCGGGCGCCCGGGTCAGCGGTCCGCCGCGAAGGACTCCTCACGTGCCCGGCAGTACTCCGACCTCGCCGCCTCGGGACGTTCGGGGTCCTCGGCGACCTGGAGCCAGGGCTGCTGGGTGAAGTACGGGCCCAGCGCGGCGAACACACGTGCCGCGTCGGCCGGACGTCCGCCCGCCCACAGCGCGTGAGCCAGGTGGTTGAGATCCAGTACGGACTGGCTCGTGGGGTCCGTGTGGTCGAACCAGCCGTGCAGCGCGGTGCTCGCGTCGACGGCGACCGGGTCGCGGGCCCAGTGCTGCCGCAGCAGAGGGCCGGTTCTGGCCTCCGCGGGCAGGCGCCGGTACTGCTCCACGTAGGCGTAGAGCGGCAACGCCAGCAGCGCGGACCCGGCGGGAGCCCATGAGGAGACCCAGCGGACGAAGTCGACCGCGGAGGCACGGGTCGCGGAGTCTCCGGCGGAACGCGCGTGCAGGAAGTGCAGCATGCGGTGGTGTGCCTCGCGGTTGTATCTGTCCCGCTCGTAGACGCGGTAGAGCAGTCCCCAGGGGCCGAGGGGAAGCATCGGCTCCGCGGCGCGCTCCCGGTGCTCGCCGCGCTCCTGGCGCTCGTCGAGGCGGGCGAGGGCGAGCAGGGACACCCATGGCACGGGATCGGCGGGCGCCTTCTCGGCCGCGGCGTAGCACTCCTGACGGGCCGTCTTCTCCAACTCGTCGGCGCTGGGGTGGTGTTCGCGCCGTGCGCGGACGGCGCGCTCCACCGACACCCGGCCGAGCATCACCTGGGCGTCGGCGCTGTCGGGCGACTCGCGCAGCCATGCCTCCACAACCTGCGAACCGGCCGCCACGACACCGAGCACCTGGGAACGGGCCGTACGCAGCCCCCAGGACGCGCCCGTGCGTTCCAGCAGTGTGCGCATCGCCATCCAGCGGCCCGCCTTCAACTCCTCCAGCGCGCTGCGCAGTTCGTTGTCGAACCCGGCAGGGCTGTAGACGGGGCGTATGCCGCGGGCGTCGTGGCCGCCGCTCGTGCGCCGCATCAGCCGCGCTCCGCCGCCCGGCGCGGGCCCGTACACCCTTGCGGTCCGGGCCGGGAAGGGTACAAGTGGTGCGGCATTACGGGGATTTCCTCGACGGCGGCTTCCTCTACGGTCGTTGGGGGGACCGCGGCGGCCCGCCTGCCGTACCGGGCTGGCCGGAAGGGACGGGTGACCGCGTGTCCCGGGATCATCAGCGAACCTAACTCCTTGGAAGTCACAAGCCGACGGGGGGATTTGTGACGGTCCTGCGCGGAAGGGCCGCGAGCTGAGGAAGTCCGGTGTGCCGGCCCCTTCGGCACCGCCCTCGCCGGCCCACTCCGCAGCGTCCTTCCGCTTCCGCTGCGTCCGCGTCCGCTACGTACGCGCGGACGTAGGGCGCGGCAGGGCGCGGCAGGGCGCGGTCAGCAGCGCCACACGCGGGCGGGCCCGCGCTGACGCTCCAGGTCAGGATGCATGGAGAGAGCTTGAGGGCAGTGGGGACGGCCGTCAAGCCTCCGGGAGGCCGCAGCTCGGGACCCATCCGGTGGGGAACCCTTTCTCCCGTTGCGGCGTCGGTGTTCACTGAGTCCAGTGTTCACCGCTGCGCTCGCCGAGGTGTCGCGTGCACCGCCGGGGAGGCGGTGGTACGCATCGCACAGCCGGCCCTCGGGCCGCTTTCGTCCGTACGCGATCCAGGAGGCACGTCCATGGCGCACGAGGACCCCATCTCCCGCACCACCGGCGGCACGGCACCGGGACGGCGTGCGATGCTGCGCGGCTCGCTGGCGGCGTCGGCCGCGCTGTCGCTTCCGGCACTGGCCGGCGCGGCACCGTCGCAGGCGCTCAGCGGGCGTCCCGAGGCGAAGTGGGGCGTGCAGGCCGGTGATGTGACGGCCTCGTCGGGTCTGATCTGGGTGCGGGCGGACCGGCGTGCGCGGATGCAGGTGGAGACCTCGGCGACGGAGTCGTTCCGCCGTGCGCGTACCTGGCGGGGCCCGGTCGTCGGGCCGGACACCGACTTCACCGGTGTGACGCCGCTGCGGGGGCTGCCCGCCGGAGAGCAGGTCTTCTACCGCGTCACGCTGGCCGACCCCGACGATCCGCGCCGTACGGGGAAGCCGCTGCACGGCTCCTTCCGCACGGCGCCCGGCAGACGGCAGAGCGTGCGCTTCCTGTGGTCGGGAGACCTTGCGGGTCAGGGCTGGGGCATCAACCCCGACCGCGGCGGCTACACGATCTTCGAGGAGATGCGGCGCCTCGACCCGGACTTCTTCCTCAACAGCGGCGACACCATCTACGCGGACTCCCCCATCGCGGAGAAGGTGGCACTGCCGGACGGCGGTGTGTGGCGCAACGTCACCACCGAGGAGAAGGCGAAGGTCGCCGAGACCCTCGCCGAGTTCCGCGGCAACTTCCGCTACAACCTGCTGGATTCGAATCTGCGCCGCTTCCAGGCGCAGGTGCCCTCGGTCGTCCAGTGGGACGACCACGAGGTGCTCAACAACTGGTATCCGGGCGAGATCCTCGACGACGACCGCTACAAGGTGAAGGACGTCGACACCCTCGCCGCCCGGTCGCTGCGGGCGTTCAGCGAATACCATCCGCTCACCACGCTCCCCGCGAAGGACGAGCAGGGACGCGTCTACCGTGTCGTCCACCACGGGCCGCTGCTCGACGTCTTCGTCCTCGACATGCGTACGTACCGCAACGCCAACTCGCCCGGCAGACAGGAGCACGACCCCCAGGGCATCCTGGGCGAGACCCAGTTGAAGTGGCTGAAGAAGGCGCTGTCGCGTTCGCGTGCGGTGTGGAAGGTGATCGCCGCAGACATGCCGCTGGGTCTGGCCGTACCGGACGGGAAGACCGACTTCGAGGGCGTCGCGCAGTCCGACCCCGGGGCGCCGCTCGGCCGGGAGCTGCAACTCGCCGAGCTGCTGCGGCACATCAAGCGCGAGCGCATCACCGGCACGGTGTGGTTCACCACGGACGTCCACTACACCAGCGCCCAGCACTACGACCCGTCACGTGCGGCGTTCAAGGACTTCGAGCCGTTCTGGGAGTTCGTCTCCGGGCCGCTGAACGCGGGCGGCTTCCCCGCATTGAAGCTCGACGGCACGTTCGGCCCGTCGCAGCCCTTCGTGAAGGCGCCGGAGAAGGCCAACACCCCGCCCAGCGAAGGCGGTCAGTACTTCGGACAGGTGGACATCGACGGCGGCAGCGGCGAGTTGACCGTACGGCTGCGGGAGCAGGGCGGCGAGGTGCTCTACACGAAGGTGCTACAGCCGGGCCGGACCGGCCAGTGAGCGGCGGGGCGGTGCCGTGACCCGCGCGGGGCAGCGGCTGAACTATCCGGGCATCGGAGCCACCGAGCAGGAGCCCGGGGAGTGGCCCGCCGGTTACCGCACCCTGCGGGTCAGCGACCAAGTGGGCCGCGGCGACGAGGACTTCGCCGCCGCGGCGGACGCGGTGATGACTTGGCGGATGCACCGCACGGCCGGTGTCCGCTTCGACACGGACGCCAAGCGTGCCGTCCCGGGTGCGCAGGTCGTCGTCGGACTGGGCGTGGGCTCGCTGCGCACGCACGCGCCGTGCCGGGTCGTGTGGACCGTCGAGCGGCCGCACCGCACGGGATGGGCCTACGGGACGCTGCCCGGCCATCCGCTGCGCGGCGAGGAGGCGTTCGTGGTCGTGCGGGACGACGACGGCACGGTACGGCTGGAGGTGCTGGCCTTCAGCACGCCCGCGACCTGGGTCACGGCCGCCGCGGGTCCCCTGCTGCGCTTCTTCCAGCGGTGGTACGCGCGCCGGACGGCACGCGTGCTGCGGCGCATCGTGGACGAGGAGCGCCAGGCGCTACGGACCGCCGGGCAAGGCGCGGAGCCGGACACGGACCCGGACATGGAACCGGACGGGGAGCCGGACGTCGAACAGTCCGGAGCCCCGGACGCGGAACCGTCCGCGGGCAGGGGCGATCACGGCAAGCGTGACGCCGGGTAGGAAAACGGCACCCGAGGGACAGAACATCCTTAACTCATCGGTCACAAGGCGTTCTTGATCAGGCAATGCCCGTGCGTGAGGGTGGTCGCATGACTGACATGTCACAGAACGAGCAGCCGTCCCGGCATGGCCTTGGAAGCCTCCTCGCAGGAGGTCTCGGGCACTGCCGGGCGCTGCTGCGCCGGTACCGCCAGCAGTCGCCGCACACCGCGGGGGACGGCGCTGCGGCCGGTGTGAAGTCCCAGACGACCGGGGCGACTTCGCTGTGGCGGATGCGTACGACCGTGCCGGACGAACCGGGGACGCTCGCAGCACTGTGCAGCGCGTTCGCACGGGAACGCATCGACATCGTCTCGCTCCAGACCTTCCCCCTGGGCCTGCGGCCCGGGCAGACCCCGGCGCCCGTGGAGGGGGCCGACGACGGCGCGGCGCCGGGAAACCGCGCACACACCACCACCGACACAGTCACCAGGACAGGCACGGAGAGCGGCACGGACACGGGCACAGGCAGCTCAGGTCCGGAAGTCATCACCGCCGAGGCCGCGCTCACCGGCGAGCAGGTCATGGACGAGTTCGTGCTCCGCGCGCCCGAGGACCTGGAGGCCGACGCACTGGTACGGATCGTCCACGACGCGGGAGCGGGCGGCACCTGGGTCGAGCGGGCCGACGCCCACGACCTCGTCGACACCCCGACCCGCGTGCTGCGCCTGGCGGCACGCACCGCCCTCGACACCGCCGAACTGCCTCTCGCGCTACGGCAGTTGCTCGGCAGGTGCACGGTGCGCTCGATCCCGCCGGTCTCGCCCTACTCCGGGCTGCCCTCACCGCTCGACGTACCGCCGGAGGGCACGTGCGACGAGACCGTGCTGCACCTGCCCGATCCTGCCGGGGGCGTCATCGTCGTGGAGCGGCCCCGGCTGCCGTTCACCCCGGCCGAGTTCGCCCGCGCCAGCGCGCTGGTGGAGCTGGACCGGGTGCTGGGCGCCGGTGCCCGGGTGCCGCGCTCGCCGGACACGCTGACGCTGCCCGACGGGTTGCCGGTGACGGTGCGCCGCGCGGACACCCGCGATCTGCGGGCGGCGCTGGAGATGCACCGGCGTTGCTCGGAGCGGACCCTCAGGCAGCGCTACCACGGCCCGGTCGGCGAGGCCGACCGCTATCTGCGGCATCTGCTCTCGCCGCGTTTCGGCAGGACGCTCGCCGCCCGCACGGCGTCGGGGAAGCTCGTCGCGCTCGGCCATCTGCTGTGGGACGGCGACGAGACCGAGGTGGCGCTGATCGTCGAGGACGACTGGCAGCACCGGGGCATCGGCACCGAACTGCTGCGCCGACTGGCCGGGTTGGCGCGCGAGGCGGGCTCCAGGGAGGTCTACGCGGTCACGCAGGCGTCCAACACGGCCATGGTGGCGGCGATGCGCAAGCTGGGTACGCCCCTCGACCACCAGGTCGAGGACCGCACGCTCGTCATCACCGCCCGGCTCACCGGCGGCGGGCAGCCCTCGGCGGCGGACGGCGCCCGCACTTCCGCCACCGCCTCCGGCGTCCCCTCCCGCAGCCGCCGGCCCGGGTGACCAGTGGGGCCTCCGCGGACCCCCGGCAGCGCTGATGCTGATGACGCCGGGGGTCCGCGCGTATCAGGATGGGAGCATGTCCGATCCAATGAACCCCACCCCCCTGCCACGACAGGTCGCCGACGCTTATGTCGACGCCCTCGTCGAACTCGATCCGATCACCGGCACGTACCTCGGAGTGCCGGAGAGCCACAGCCGCCTTCCCGACTTCTCCCCCGCAGGTCAGGAGGCCCTCGCCGAACTGAGCCGTACGACGCTGCGGCGGCTGGCGGAGGCGGAGGAGCTGCCCGGTGCCGACAGCGACGCGGAAAGGCGCTGCGCGCGCCTGCTGCGCGAGCGGCTGACCGCCGAACTCGCCGTGCACGACGCCCAGGAGGGGCTGCGGGCCGTCAGCAACCTCCACTCACCGGTGCACTCGGTGCGCGGGATCTTCACCGTCATGCCGTCCGAGACGCTTCAGGACTGGACGGCCGTGGCGCAGCGGCTGCGTGCCGTGCCCGACGCCCTGGAGGGCTACCGGGAGTCCCTGGAGGCCGGTCTGGAGAAGGGCCTGCCCGCGGGCCCGCGCCAGGTCTCCACCGTGATCGGACAGCTCGACGAGTGGGTCGGCGACGGTGACGACGGCGACGGCAAGGGCTGGTTCGCCGCTTTCGCCGCCGAAGGGCCCGAGGCGCTGACCGACGTCCTCGCCTCCGCGGCGGACGAGGCGACGGCGGCGGTCAGGCGGCTGCGCGACTGGCTGCGCGAGGTCTACGAGCCCGGCGTCGCCGGTGCTCCGGAGACCGTCGGCCGTGAACGCTACGCACGCTGGGCCCGCTACTGGAACGGCGCGGACCTCGACCTCGACGAGGCGTATGCGTACGGCTGGTCCGAGTTCCACCGCCTGCTGGGCGAGATGCGCACCGAGGCGGAGAAGATCCTCCCCGGCGCGGCCACACCGTGGGAGGCGCTGCGCCACCTCGACACCGAGGGCGAGGCCGTCGAGGGCGTCGACGAGGTACGTGAATGGCTTCAGGGCCTCATGGACGAGGCCATCCAGAAGCTGGACGGCACGCACTTCGAACTGGCCGAGCGGGTACGGCGCGTGGAGTCCCGCATCGCACCTCCCGGCAGCGCCGCCGCCCCGTACTACACGCAGCCGTCGCTGGACTTCTCCCGGCCGGGCCGCACTTGGCTGCCCACGATGGGAGAGACCCGCTTCCCCGTCTACGACCTGGTCTCCACCTGGTACCACGAGGGCGTGCCGGGCCACCATCTTCAGCTCGCCCAATGGGCGCACGTCGCCGACGAGTTGTCCCGCTACCAGACGACCGTGGGCATGGTCAGCGCCAACGCCGAGGGCTGGGCGCTGTACGCGGAACGCCTCATGGACGAGCTGGGGTTCCTCGCCAACGCCGAGCAGAGGCTGGGCTATCTCGACGCGCAGATGATGCGGGCGACGCGGGTCATCGTCGACATCGGCATGCATCTGCGGCTGCGCATCCCGGACGACTCCCCGTTCCACCCGGGCGAGGAGTGGACGCCGCAGCTCGCGCAGGAGTTCTTCGGGATGCACAGCGGCCGTCCCGCGGACTTCGTCGAGAGCGAGCTGGTGCGCTACCTGGGCATGCCGGGGCAGGCCATCGGCTACAAGCTGGGCGAGCGTGCCTGGCTGACGGGCCGTGAGGCGGCACGCAAGGCGCACGGAGACGACTTCGACCCGAAGAAGTGGCACATGGCGGCGCTTTCGCAGGGTTCGCTGGGGCTGGACGACCTGGTGGCGGAGCTGTCGGTGCTCTGACCCGCTCCCGCGAGCGAGTGCGCCCTGCGACGGCGCGCGAACGAGCAAGGAGTCGGGGCGAGTACAGCGCGCGGTGTGTGAACGAGCGGCCTGTGAGCCTGTGATGGGGTTCGGCCCGGAGCGGTCGCCGGGCGGGCGTCACACCTTCACACACCGCGCGTCGCCGGTCCGGGGCCGCCGGTGTTATTGCGCGGTCTCAACCCCCGTGCGGCTACAGCGACTTGGCGACAAATCGTCGAGTCGACTGATGTCTTCATTGACGCGCCTCGGCAGCTCGCCGATTCCATGACTCATCCGGTGCGGCAGGCGCTTTGTCGACATCGAGGGGGCTACGGCCTGGTTCGACGACCGAAGCCGTTCTCGGAGTTGACGACCTCCCCGGTGATCCATGCGGCCTCGTCGGTGGTGAGCCAGGAGACGAGCCGTGCGGGATCGTCGGGCACCGCCCAGCGGCCGCCGGGGAAGAGCGCTGCGACAGCGGCGTGGTCCTCGCCTCGCAGATAACCGGTGTCCACCGGGCCCGGATTGACCGCGTTCACCGTGATACGGGGAGCCAGCGCGGTGGCGAGCGTACGCACCGACGAGGCGAGCGCGCCCTTGGCGAGCGCATAGCAGATCTCATCGGGCATGCCGCCGCGTACGTCCTGGCCTGAGGTCATCACGACGACCCGGCCGGTGGGGGCGTTCTCGGGCCTGGGGAGGCGCGCGAAGGCCTGGATCAGCAGGATCACCGAGCGTGCGTCGACGGCCCAGTGCGCGTCGAGCATGTCCGCGTCCACCGAGTCGAGCGGCCCGTCGGTGCCGCTGAGCGCGTGATTGGCCACCAGGATGTCGAGCCGGTCCCCGCCCAGGGCCTCGGCCGCCTCCGCGATCAGCCGGGCCGGGGCGCCGGGCAGGGTCAGATCGCCCGGGCCGTGCACGATCTTCGCCTGCGGTGCGGCGTGCTCCCGTAGACCGGCGGCCAGGGCCTCGGGGCCGTCGGGGTCGCTCCCCCAGGGCTGCGCCGCGTCGTGCGCGCGGTGGTGGTGGAGATAGACGTCGGCGCCGTAGGCGACCAGGCGCCGGGCGGTGGCGTATCCGATTCCGGCTCGACGGCTCGCTCCGGTGACGAGCGCGGTACGGCCGCGCAGCGGCAGCGGGTCCCGGTGTGGCGATGGCAGGGCAGACATGGCCGACAGCCTGGTATGCGGCGGGCCGCCACGTCAGGTCGTTTTTCACGCCTGCGGTGCCGCGCTGCCCCAGGCCACCGGCGTCAGCCGTCTGCCGGTGCCGAACGGTGGCGAAGTGCCGAGCCGTGCCGCGACTTGACGACCTCCAACTGGACGGGGATGCGCTGCCGCAGGTCCGGGACGTGACTGACGATGCCCACGCAGCGGTCCCTCTCCCGCAGGGAGTCCAGGACGTCGAGGATCTCGTCGAGTGTCTGCTCGTCGAGGCTGCCGAAGCCTTCGTCGATGAAGAGCGTCTCCAGTCTGGTGCCTCCGGCCTCGTCGGTGACGACGTCGGCGAGCCCCAGGGCCAGCGCGAGGGACGCGGAGAACGTCTCTCCCCCGGAGAGCGTCGCCGTGTCGCGCTCGGCTCCCGTCCAGGCGTCGATGACGTGCAGTCCCAGCCCGGATCGTGCCCGTCCGCCGCTGCGGGCGTCGGAGTGTACGAGGGTGTAGCGACCGGCGGACATCCGCGCCAGGCGTGCGCTCGCGGCGGCGGCGACCTGTTCGAGGCGTGCGGCCAGCACGTAGGACTCCAGCCGCATCCGGCGTTCGTTCTCCACGGAGGTGCCCGCGGCCAGCCCGGCGAGACGCGCGACCTGCTCATGTGCCTCGCGCAGCGGGGCGAGTTCACGGGCTCCGGCGACGGCCTGCCTGCTGAGCCCGTCCAGTTCGGCGCAGCGCGTACGGGCGGCGTCCTCCGCGGCGGAGGCGTCCCGCAGGCGGCGGGTGGCCTCGTCCGTGGCGCGCTGTGCGGCGTCGGGGTCGGCTGCGGGCCGTGCGGCGGCCGCGAGGAGGTCCGGGTCCTGCAACTGCGCGGTCACGCGTGCCTCGGCTGTGTGCCACTCCTCCAACCGGGCCTCCAGCGCCCGCTGTTCGCCGTCGGCGAGGAGCGCCGCCGATGCGGCGTCCGGGCTGTCGAATCCCGCACGGGCGGCTGCCTCGGCGAGCTGTGCCCTCGCCTGCTCGAGCCGCCGGGCCTCCTCGTCGGCCCGGCGTGCCGCTTCGGCGGCGCCGTCGAGCAGGGCCACCCGGCCTTGCAGCAGCGCCACTCGCTCGGCGACTCCGGACGCGTCGCCTACCGCCTGCTCCAACTCGGCGGTGAGCGCGGCCCGTTCACGCTGGAGCGCTTCGCGGTGCGAGGTGCGGGCCGCGCTGCGGCGCTCGGCCGCCTGGTGCTGGGCGAGCCGTTCGGCGTGCTCCCGCTCGGCCCGTGCGAGGGATTCGCGTGCGGCGTGGGCGCCGGACGCCTCCTCGTGGGCGCGCTCGTATGCCTCCTGCCATTCGGCGACGGCGTCGGCGAGCTTCCCGGTCTCCTCGTCGTGCGACTCGGCGCGGGCGGCGGCCAGTTGTTCGCTCAGTGCGCGGGCGGCGGTGTCCGCCTCCTGCCGGGCGGCCTCGGCCTCGCGGTATGCCGTGAGCGCGGCGTCCTCGGCGGCCTGGCCGACGGCGCCTTCCCCGGGGGTGGCGGGAGCGGGGTGCTCGGTGGCACCGCAGACCGTGCAGGGCTCGCCGTCGCGCAGTCCGGCGGCGAGTTCGGCGGCGATGCCCCGCAGCCGCCGGTCCTTCATCCGCAGCCACTCCTCGTGGGCGGACGCGGCGGACTCGCGCGCCTTGAGCAGCCGCTGCGCGGCGTCCTCGGACCGCTGGGTGAGTTCGTCACGCCTCCGTGCCGCGGTGAGGCGCTGCCTCGCGGGCTCCAACCGCCCGGCTAGCTGTTCGGCTCGGGTGGCCGCCTCCTGTGCGGCGTCGATGCGCTGCTGGTGTGCGTGGCGCTCTGCGTCCCAGCCCGCCAGCCACTCCGCGGTCTCCCGCAGGGCCTCCTCGTCCGTACGCGATTCCCGCTCCAGCGCGGCGAGTTCGGCGTCGACGGCCGAGCAGCGCTGCTCCGCGCGGCGGGCGGCCTCCAGGGAGCCCAGCTCCTCGCGGTACTCCCCGGCGAGACGCGTCAGTTCGGGCGCGGGTGCCTCGCTCAGCTCCGGGGGAAGCTGAGCGCGCCGATGTGCCCGTGCTGCGCGGGCCTCGTCGTGTCCGGAGGCGGCCGACTCGTGCAGCGCCAGTGCCGGGGCCACCGTCGCCGCGGCTCGGGCGCGTGCCAGGCGCTCACGGGTCTGCTCGCGTTCACCGGCGAGGGCTTCGAGATCGTGGGCGCGCTGCCGTGCCTCCTCGTACTGGTGCTGTCTGCGGGCGAGTTCGCGGGTCTCGGCCAGCCGCGACATCGCCGCGGCGTGTGCGCTCTCGGCGGTGGCGGAGGAGATCACGGCGATGTCAAGGCGTTCGCGGGCGCCGGCGCGGGCGAGCGCGGCCCACTCCAGCACGGCCGCCGTCAGGCCCGGGTCGCCGGGCGTGAGGCCGATGTCACCGTCGCCGGGCACCGTGCCGTCAACGCTGCCGCTTCCCTTGCCGGTGGCCTTGCCGTTGCCGCTTGCTCTGCCGTTGCCGCGGCTCTTCGGTTTGCGTTCCGTACGACTCTGCAGTCGTGCCCCGGCGCGGGCGCGCTGTACCGGCACATCCGACGGTCCGGCCTGGCCCGGGGTCTCGGTCTCCCCTGCGTCCGCGTCCGGGTTCGCGCTCACGCTCGCCTTCGCTGCGAGCAGGGCGCCCGGGGCGGGCAGCCCGTCGAGGCCGCCGCCGGTGCCGAGGGCCTGCCGCATCCGGTGAAGGAGACCCAGCAACGCCTCGTCACCCGCGCGTACTTCGTCCTGGGCGCTGCGGCGCATCCGCGCGAGCTGCTCTTCTGCGGCGGCGAACCTCCCGGTGTCGAAGAGCCGCCCGAGCAGCTTCGCCCGGTCCTCGGCGCTCGCACGCAGAAACCGCGCGAAGTCCCCCTGGGGAAGCAGCACCACCTGGCAGAACTGGTCGCGGCTCATGCCGGTGAGCTGCGCGACCTCCTCGCCGATCTCCTGGTGGGAGCGGCTGAGGCCGCGCCACTCCCCGGTGATGCCGTCGTACTCCCGCAGCCAGGACTGTGCACGCTCCCGGGTGCTGCCGCTGCCGCGCCGCTTGGGGCGGCTCTGCTCGGGGCGCCGGGTGATCTCAAGGCGGCGGCCCGCCACGGTGAGGTCGAGCACGACCTCGGTCAGCGTGCCCGGCGCCGCATGGTCGCTGCGCAGGGTGCCGCCCGGCTGCTGCCGTGCCCCGGGCACCGTGCCGTACAGCGCGAAGCAGACGGCGTCGAGGACGGAGGTCTTGCCCGCGCCCGTCGGCCCGTGCAGCAGGAAGAGACCGGCGGCCGACAGTGCGTCGAAGTCGACGTGCTGGGTGCCGGCGAAGGGCCCGAACGCGGTGACCTTCAGCCGGTGCAGCCTCATGCGCGGGCCTCCGCCCGCACGCCGGGCCCTGCCTCGTCCTGCCCTGCCCGGGGCGCGGCCTGCTCCTGCGGCGCCTCGGCCGCGTGCTCCTCGGCGCGTGCCGCCGCGAGGGCCTCGCCGAGCATGCGGCGCTCCCGGCTGTCGGCCTCCCGGCCCGTACGTACGTGTCCCACGAAGTCCTCGGCGATCTCCTGGTCGCTGCGGCCCCTCAGCCGCCGGGCGTACGAGGCGGGCGCCGGTGCCTCCGCGACGGGTTCGGGGTCGAAGACGAGGCTGACGATGTGCGGGAAGCGCCTGGACAGCCGCGCCATCGGGGCGTGCGGACGGGCCGCGTCGGTGAGGGTGGCCTCCACCCACGCCTCCTCGTGCTCGGTGTGGGCGGGATCGTCGAGCAGTTCCTCCAGGCTTCCGCGCAGACGGGCCAGCGGCCGTGGCACGGGGCAGTCGATGCGGCGCGCCTCGACGCCGCCTGCCTCGTCGAGGTCGACGAGCCACATGGACTTGCGGTGTGCGGCCTCGGAGAAGGAGTAGGCGAGCGGCGAACCCGAGTACCGCACGCGCTCGTTGACGGTCTGACAGCCGTGGAGGTGGCCCAGCGCGGCGTAGTCGACCCCGTCGAAGACGGAGGCGGGCACGGACGCCACTCCCCCGACGGTGATGTCCCGTTCGCTGTCGGAGGACTCGCCGCCGTGGACGAAGGCGTGGGCCAGTACGACGGAACGGGTGCCCGGCGGCCGTGCGTCGAGGTCGGCCCGTACCCGGCTCATCGCGGCGCTCAGCACGTCCGTATGGCTGCTGGACCCGGCGCCCAACTCGGCCGAGACGAGCGCCGGTTCCAGATACGGCAGCCCGTAGCAGGCCACGTCGCCGTGCTCGTCGGAGAAGAGCACGGGTGTGCCGCAGCCCGCCGGGTCCGTGCGCAGATGGACGCCCGCGTGCCGCATCAGACCGGAGCCGACGCCGAGGCGGCGTGCCGAGTCGTGGTTCCCGGCGATCATCACGGTGGGCACGCCCAACTCGGCCAGCCCGTGCAGTGCTTCGTCGAACAGGGACACCGCCGCCAGGGGCGGGACGGCCCTGTCGTAGACGTCACCGGCGACGAGCACGGCATCGGCCCGCTCCTCCTCCACGGTCGCCAGGAGGTGGCGGAGGAACTCCCGCTGCGCGTCGAGCAGACTGACGCGGTGGAAGTTCCGCCCCAGATGCCAGTCCGATGTGTGCAGCAGTCTCACAGCACGGCTCCCGCCAGCACGCGCACTCTCCCAGGTCGTAGGGTCGCCGGAACACAGGTCGTCAGGTCGCCCCGACTCCCCCTGGTCTACCAGCAGGCACTGACAACGCGGCAGTCACCCGTGGCGGCGGGGCGTGGCAGGCTCCGCGAGGCCGGTGCGAAGGCATGCGTGAACGGCCGTGGTCCGTACGGCACATGAGGCGAGGTCAGCACCATACGAGATGCTGAGCGCACGGTCCCGCGGAGCCTGGTGCGGGGTGAGCGCGGAGAAGAACCGTGCTGTGCCGGCAAGTTGGCGCTTCGACGCCCACAACTGCCGGGCCGAACGGGACAGACGCACAGGCACGGCAGACGGACCGGCGCGGCAGACGGACCGGCGCGGCAGACGCACCGGCGCCCCGGGGCTCTCAGTCCTGGGCGGCCGGCCGCAGCCGCAGCCCCTGCATGCCACCGTCCACGGCCAGTTCGGTCCCCGTCGTCGCTCCCGCCCAGGGACCGGCCAGATAGCAGACGGCGGCGGCCACCTCCTCCACGGTGACCAGGCGTCCGGTCGGCTGCCTCGCCTCCAGCGCGGCCCGTTCGGCGCCCGGATCGTCGGCGGCCTCCAGCAGCCGCCCGATCCAGGGGGTGTCGACCGTGCCCGGGTTCACGCAATTGACGCGTACGCCCTCTCGGATGTGGTCGGCGGCCATCGCACGCGTGAGGGCGAGTACGGCGCCCTTGCTGGCGGAGTAGAGGGCCCGCTGCGGCAGGCCCGAAGTCGCGGCCACGGAGCAGGTGTTGACGATGGCGGTGCCGCCGGAGGGCGCTGTGCCTGTCCCGTCCGGCGCGGCGGCCGTCCGGCGCAGCAGCGGCAGTGCGGCGGCGCTGACGCGGGCGATGCCCGTCACGTTGACGTCGAGCACGCGGTGCCACTCGTCGTCGCCGTTGTCCTCGACGGTGCCCTGCGCCCCGATTCCGGCGTTGTTCACCAGGACGTCGATCCGTCCGTGACGTTCCTCCACGGCATCGATCGCGGCCTTGGCCGACGCCCGGTCGGTCACGTCGCAGGGCAGCGCGGTGAGTTCCGCGGGGAGGGGACCGGCGGCCACGTCCAGGGCGTAGACGTCTGCTCCCCGGCGGGCGAGTTCGCGTGCGACGGCCAGTCCGATGCCGGAGGCCCCACCGGTCACGGCTGCTACCTTGCCGCCGAACTCGCCCCCGGAGACTGCCTCTTGCTCAGCCATGACCGCCTCGCCGTCCTTCGTACGTGATGCCTGTGGCGCGCCGGACGCGGTGAAGGCCCCCGTGGTGCATCCCCGGTCCCACGGCCACGGGCCACGGGCCGCCTCCAGGGGGAGCGCCCTCACCGCATCCTGGCGGTGCGCTCAAGAGAGCGTAAGGGCTGGTGCGTACATGTCCATCCACCGGGCCAGATCGAGGGTGTGCTCAAGGCCGTGCCTGCGGCCGGGGGTGATCCGCGCGGTGTCCGCTTCCACGGCGTCCCGGAGCCAGCGGCGGCTGACGAGCCCGAACACCGGGTGCGAGGGAGCGGCCAGTACGTCCGCGGCGGCCTTCTGCACGGCGACGAGGTACTCCGGGTCCTGCGTCGACGGGTAGGGGCTCTTGACCCGGTCGTAGACGGAGCGCGGCAGCACGTCCGCGGTGGCCTCGCGCAGCAGGCTCTTCTCCCTGCCGTCGAAGGACTTCAGGCTCCACGGGGTGTTGTAGACGTACTCGACGAGCCGGTGGTCGCAGAAGGGCACGCGGACCTCCAGGCCCACGGCCATGCTGGCGCGGTCCTTGCGGTCGAGGAGCACCCGTACGAAGCGGGTCAGGTGCAGATGGCAGATCTTGCGCATGCGGAACTCGAAGTCGCTCTCGCCGTCGAGCCGTTCGATGCCGCGGACGGCGTCGTCGTAGCCGTCCTGGATGTAGGACTCCAGGTCGAGGACCTTGCGGGCCTCCTCGGTGAGGAAGTCGCCCTGTTCCCCGGCCATCTCCCTCATCCGCACCAGCCATGGGAACGCGTCTGACTGCTGCGCCAGCGGGTCGAAGAACTGCTTGTAGCCGCCGAATACCTCGTCGGCGGACTCTCCGGAGAGCGCCACCGTCGAGTGCTCGCGTATCGCCTTGAACAGCAGATACAGGGAGGTGTCGAGGTCGCCGAAGCCCATGGGCAGGTCGCGCGCCCGTATCATCGCCGACCGCAGCGCGGGGTCGGCGAGTTCGGCCGAGCTGAGGACGATGTCCTCGTGCTGTGTGGCCGCGCTGCGGGCCACGTCGTGCACGAAGGGACCGTCCGGGGTGTCGCGCAGTGCGTCGGCCACGAAGTTCTCCGTGTGGCCCACGAAGTCGACGGCGAAGCTGCGTACGCTCTCGCCGGACGCCGCGAGCCTCCGCGCGGCCATGCCGGTCAGCGCCGAGGAGTCGAGGCCGCCGGAGAGCAGGGTGCAGCGCGGTACGTCGGCGACGAGCTGACGGTCGACGATGTCGTCCAGCAGCTCGCGTACGCGGGCGACGGTGGTGTCCTGGTCGTCCGTGTGGGGCCGGGTCTCCAGGGTCCAGTAGCGGGTGGTGCGGATGCCGCTGTGGTCCACGGTGACGACGGTGCCCGGCTCGACCTCGCGCATGCCGTCCCAGATCGCGTGCCCGGGCGTCTTGATGAAGGTGAACAGTTCGCGCAGCCCGTCGGCGCCGACCGCGGCCCGTGCCAGCGGGTTGGCGAGGATCGCCTTGGGCTCCGACCCGAAGAGCACGCCGTCTTCGGTCGGGTAGTAGTAGAGCGGCTTGATGCCCATGCGGTCGCGGATCAGCACCAGCCGGCGCTCGCGCTCGTCCCAGATCGCGAACGCGTACATGCCGTTGAGGCGTTCGGCCACCGCCGCGCCCCACTCCAGATATCCGCGCAGCACGACCTCGGTGTCGGATGCGGTGGTGAACCGGTGTCCCCTGCCGCGCAGTTCGGCGCGCAGCGACTCGTAGTTGTAGCTCTCCCCCGAATACACCATGGCCGCGCTGTTCCCCGGCGACGCCTCGGCGGCCATGGGCTGGCGTCCTCCGGGGAGGTCGATGACGGCGAGCCTGCGGTGCCCGAGGGCGGCCGGGCCCGCGATCCACGTGCCGCTGTCGTCGGGCCCGCGGCAGGCCATCGTCTCCGTCATCGCCTCGACGGTCTCGCGTTCACGCGTCAGGTCGCGGTCGAACGAGACCCAGCCGGCGATTCCGCACATGCTCTCTCTCCCAGTCCGGGCCGGCGGCGGCCTACCCCGGTCAAACAGTTGTACCGGGCAACTACCCTGACCCAGCGTCCCCCTTGTCCGTTGCCTCGGTCAACCTTGTCCGATGATCTTCGGCCACGAGTACGAGTCGGGCGGGGAGCACGCTCACACTCCGGCTCAGGTGCCGCCCGTTCCGGTTCCGCTCTCCGTGCCGGTACCGGCCTCCGCCGCCTCCCCGGTCGTACGGCCCACCGCCAAATCGCGCGGGCGCCCCCGCTGATAGAGCAGCACCGTCACGATCAGGCCCGCGCCGAACAGTCCGGCCGCGCACCAGTACGCGATCGCGTAGCTGTAGACGTTCGCCCGCGCGATCAGATCCGGGGTCCGCGGATGGGTGCTCACGTACTCGGTGACGGCGTTGGCGGCCACCGTGTTCAGCAGGGCCGTACCGACCGAACCGCCCACCTGCTGCATGGTGTTGACGGTCGCGGAGGCCACGCCCTGGTCCCGTTTGACGACGCCCAGCGTGGCGAGGCTCATCGCGGACGGCATGACCAGGCCCAGCCCCACGCCCATAATCAGCAGCGGCGGCAGCACATGAGCGGCGTAGCCACTGTGCAGGCTCAGCGCGGTCAGCCAGGCCATCCCCGCCCCGGCGAGCCCCATGCCCGTCGGCACCACCGGCTTCGGCCCGATGCGCGGGATCAGTACGTTCGTCGAGAGCTGCGCCGTCGCCATCAGCGCGCCCACCATCGGCAGGAAGGACAGCCCGGTCCGCACGGGCGAGTAGCCGAGCGTGCGCTGCAAGTAGTACGTCACGAAGAGGAAGACGCCGAAGATGCCCGCGCCCGCGATGAAGACGCTGATGAACGACGCCGCCCGGTTGCGGTCCCGGACCACGCGCGGAGGCAGCAGCGGTGCCTCGGTGCGCGACTCGTGCACGACGAAGGCCGCGAGGAGCAGCCCGCTCAGGGTGAGCGCTCCCCAGCACCGCCAGTCGCCCCAGCTCTCGGTGTCGGCGCTGGAGAAGCCGTAGACCAGGCAGAACAGTCCGCCGGCGACGAGTGCCGCGCCCGGCAGGTCGAGCCGCGGGCGGACGGACGGGCGATGCGGCGGCAGGATGGCCATGCCGCAGAGAACGCCCACGGCGGCGATGACGACGTTCACATACAGCGTCCAGCGCCAGGTCAGGTGCTCGGTGAGGACGCCGCCCAGCAGCAGCCCGATCGCGCCGCCCGATCCGGCGATGGCGCCGAAGACGCCGAACGCCCTTGAGCGCTCGCGTGGTTGTGTGAACGTGGTCGTCAGCAGCGACAGCGCGGACGGTGCGAGGACCGCGCCGAACATGCCCTGTAGCGCCCTGGCGCCCACCAGCGCCGTGAAGCTTCCGGCGGCGCCGCCCAGCGCGGAGGCGGCACCGAATCCGATGAGGCCCGTCACGAAGGTCCTGCGCCGCCCGATGAGATCGGCCAGCCGCCCGCCGAGCAGCAGCAGACTGCCGAAGGCCAGGGTGTAGGCGGTGATGATCCACTGGCGGCCGTCGTTGGAGAAGCCGAGGTCACGCTGTGTGGACGGAAGCGCGATGTTCACGATCGTCGCGTCGAGGACCACCATGAGCTGCGCCAGTCCGATCACCGTCAGCGCCCACCAGCGGTGGGGGGTGTGGTCCTCCTCGCCGGTACGGGCCTCGGGAGCGGGCCCGGGGTCTCCGCCGGAACCGGGAGGCGGACCGTCCGGTCTGGAGGGCATCGACGGACCTCTCGGCTCAAGGGCTGTCGGGACGCGGACGCTGAGATCTTCTCGTCACGTTATGTCCGTATTCCGGGTGCCGCAAAAGATCAGCGGCGGCGCGAGGCCGGCGCTGCGGCGCCGCCCTGACGGTGCGGCCGTGAGGGCCCGGGCCAGGTCTCAGGCGCCGCCGTACGCCTCGCCGCCGACCGTGAGGCGGGCCGTGCCTGCCGTGGTGTCCGCGAGCCAGCCGCGGAAGGCGTCGAGTTCCGCCTCGGGCAGCCCCAGCTCGATGCTCACCTGCGCCCCGTAGGTGACGTCGCGTACCGAACGGCCGCTGGAGCGCAGGTCGTTCTCGAGTCTGCCCGCGCGTGCGTGGTCGGTGGTGACCGTCACCAGGCGGTAGCGCTGCCGCACGGTGGTGCCGACCGCGTCCAGCGCCGCGCCTACGGCGCCGCCGTAGGCGCGGATCAGCCCGCCGGCACCCAGCTTCGTACCGCCGAAGTAGCGGGTGACGACGGCGACCGCGCAGCGCACGCCGCGTCGCATGAGCATCTGGAGCATGGGCAGGCCCGCGGTGCCGCCCGGCTCGCCGTCGTCGTCGGACTTCTGGAGGCCGCCGTCCGCGCCGACGACGTACGCCCAGCAGTTGTGCGTCGCTCCCGGGTGCTGCGCGCGCACCCGCGCGACGAAGGCCCTGGCCTCCTCCTCGGTGTCCGCCGGGGCGAGGGCGCATACGAACCGCGACCGCGAGACCTCCGTCTCGTGCACGCCCTCACCGGCGACGGTCACGTACTGCTCTGGCATACGGGCACCCTACGCGGGCGGCGCGAAGGCCCGGCCCCGGCCGCCGCCGGTCCGTATGCGGCTGCGTGCCCGTACGGGAATGGCCGGGCGGGTCCGGCTCGTTGGGGAGGTCATGTACGCGGACGCACAGACGGTACGAGAAATCCTGACCGAGTCGGGCGACACCTGGGCGGTGGTGGGCCTGTCCACGAACCGCGCCCGCGCGGCGTACGGCGTCGCGGACGTCCTGAAGCGCTTCGGCAAGCGCGTGGTCCCGGTGCACCCCAAGGCGGAGACCGTGCACGGCGAGCGGGGCTACGCCACGCTGGCGGACATCCCCTTCCCCGTGGACGTCGTCGACGTCTTCGTCAACTCCGAACTCGCGGGCCCGGTCGCGGACGAGGCCGTGGAGATCGGCGCGAAGGCGGTCTGGTTCCAGCTCGGCGTGATCGACGAGGCCGCGTACGAACGGACGCGAGCGGCGGGCCTGGAGATGGTGATGGACCGCTGTCCGGCCATCGAGATCCCGAAACTGTGATGAGAGGCGGAGCCCGGCGCCGCTATGGTGCGTCGCCGTGATCACGACGCGTATGGCCGTCCCCGCCGACGCACCCGAGCTGGTGCGGCTGCGGCGGCTGATGTTCCTCGGCATGGACGGACGGGACGAGCCGGGCCCGTGGGAGCGGGACGCCGAGCGCATGGCCCGCCGGGCACTGCACGGCGGCGACGGCGGCGCGGGGCGGCTGGGCGCCTTCGTGGTGGACGGCGACGAGGCGGGGCCGCCGCATCTGGCGGCCTGCGCGGTGGGCAGCGTCGAGGAGCGGCTGCCCGCGCCGAAGCATCCCGCCGGGCGCTTCGGCTTCGTCTTCAACGTGTGCACGGACGAGCGCTACCGGGGGCGCGGCTATGCGCGGGCGACGACCGAGGCGCTGCTGGAGTGGTTCGCCGGTCACGGTGTGACCAGGGTCGACCTCCATGCCAGCGGGGACGCGGAGCGTCTGTACCGGTCGATGGGCTTCGCCGAGCACTCGACCGCCCTCTCCCTGGACCTTTCGGGGCGCGGCCGGGCGACGGGCGTCTGAGCGGCGGCTCGGCCGCCATCACGTCCGAACTCCCTTGCGCCGGGCAGCAGTTGCGCAACGGGAGGCGCCGGTGGCGAAGCCGTACGCCGGGACTGCGGGCCTCGTCAGACGCCCAGGCCCTCCAGGACGACCGCGCCGGGCAGCGCCGCCAGCGCCTTGCCGGGGACGATCAGCTTGCCCCGGCGGCGTCCGCTGCCGATCAGCGTCCATTCCAGAGCGGCGACCGATGCGTCGATCAGCAGCGGCCAGCCTGCGGGAAGCCCGATCGGCGTGATACCGCCGTACTCCATCCCCGTCTCCTCTACGGCGGTGCCCATGGGCGCGAACGATGCCTTGCGGGCGTCGAGTCGGCGCCGCACCGTGCCGTTGACGTCGACTCGGGTCGTGGAGAGCACGACGCATGCGGCGAGCGTGCGCTCCCCTCCGCGCTTCGCGGCGACGACCACGCAGTTGGCCGAGGTGCCGACGAGGTCCTCGCCGTAGTGCTCGACGAACACGGCGGTGTCGGCCTTCTCCGGGTCGGTGTCGACGTAGAGGAGCTGATCGGCGGGAGGTGTGCCCGTCCACGCCCGGATCGCCTCGGCCGCCGGACCGTCGAAGTGGCCGACGCCGGCGGCTGGTTCGGCCGAGTCGAAGTTCCCGATGGGTGCGCGCATGCGCCGCACGCTAACACCGGCTGCACGCTAGCACCGGCTTCGGATGAGGGAGCACCGCCGGCACCGCGCGGGAAGGCGGCGGACGTCAGCGGGGCGCGGGCACGGAGATGGCCATGGTCATCTCGACCGGTTCACCGGCCTCGTTGCGGTAGCCGTGCTCCACACCGGCCTCGAAGGACGCCGAAGTCCCCGCGGGCACCTCGTAGTCCACACCCTCGACGCTCAACGTCAGCCGCCCGGCCCGTACATGGACCAGCTCGGTGGTGCCTGCCGGGTGCGGGTCGGAACTGCTGCCGTCGCCGGGCATCAGCCGCCATGCCCAAAGCTCCAGCGGTCCGGGCGACTCGGCGCCCGCGAGCAACGTGCTGTGGCTGCCCGCCTCCGTGGACCACAGCCGCACAGCCTGCTCCTGCGGCACGAGGCGCACCTGCGGTTCCTGGTCGAAGTCGAGCAGCGTGGTGATGCTCACCCCGAGCGCGTCGCCCACCTTCACGACCGTGCCCACGCTGGGGTTCGTACGGCCCTGCTCGATCTGGATGAGCATTCCCCGGCTCACGCCGGCGCGGGCCGCGAGGGCGTCGAGGGTGTAGCCGCGCTCCTGGCGACGGCGCTTGAGATTGCGGGCCAGGGACTGCGTGAGGTGGTCGAGGTCCGTCACCGGGTCGTACACCATCCAATATTTTGACTACCGTAGTTCAGTTTGCTGCACTAGTCTGAGCTGTACCGCACTGTTCACGTCACTGTACTGCGAGGTGTCCTGATGACCGCCGTCCTGGCCTTGGTCACCAGCCTCATGTGGGGGTTCGCCGACTTCGGGGGCGGACTGCTGACCAGGCGCATGTCGGCGCTGACCGTCGTCGTGGTCTCACAGGCGCTGGCCGCCGCCGTACTCGGGGCGGTCGTCGTCGCCATGGGCGGCTGGAGCGAATGGGACGGCAGCCTGTGGTATGCGGCGGCTGCCGGAGTCGTCGGGCCGGTGGCGATGCTCGCGTTCTACAAGGCGCTCGCCCAGGGGCCGATGGGCGTGGTCTCGCCGCTCGCATCGCTTGCCGTCGTCGTCCCCGTCGCTGCCGGGCTCGCACTGGGCGAACGGCCGGGCTGGGTACAGGCGTTGGGCATCACCGTCGCCGTGGCCGGCGTGGTCCTCGCCGGAGGTCCTGAGCTGCGCGGCGCCCCCGTGCAGCGGCAGACGATCGCCCTCACGCTCGTCTCCGCGCTGGGCTTCGGCACGGTCATGGCGCTGATCGAGCACGCGAGCACCGGCACCGCGGCCGGGCTCTTCCTGGCGCTGTTCGTACAGCGCGTGTGCAACGTCGCGGTCGGCGGCGCCGCACTGTACGCACAGGTGCGGAGGGGCACACCCGCACTGCCTGCCGACGGCGGCCTGCGCGCGGTCGCGACGGCGCTTCCCGCCCTCGCCTTCGTGGGTCTCGCGGACGTCGCAGCCAACGGCACGTACATGCTCGCCACCCAGTACGGGCCCGTGACCACGGCCGCCGTGCTCGCCTCGCTCTATCCCGTCGTCACCGCGCTCGCCGCACGCGGCGTGCTGAAGGAGAGGCTGCGGGCCGTACAGACGGCGGGGGCCGGTCTGGCGCTGGTGGGCACCGTGCTGCTGGCCTCTTCCTGACGGGTCTTTCTCCCGCTTCCTGACGGGCCTTTCTCCCGCGCCCGACGAGGCTCTGCTCGCCCTGCTCGCCCTACTCGCCCTCGCCTGCGGCCAGTTCGGAGACACCGAGCAGTTGCTCCGGCACGGAGCCGCGTGCGGAGCCGTGCACGGAGGTGTCCCGCGCCGGTCCCGGTGCCGCCGTCCGCAGCGGAGGCTGCCAGCCGCGCTCGCCCTCCCAGCGGCGCACGATCCGCGCGGGGGCACCGGCGACCACGGCGTGATCGGGCACCTCGCCCCGTACGACGGCTCCCGCCGCGACCACCACGTTCCTGCCCAGGCTCGCCCCCGGAAGGATCACCGCCCCGGCGCCGAGCCAGCTTCCGCGCCCGATCTCGACGGCGGCACTGCGCGGCCACTGCTTGCCGACCGGCTCATGGGGGTCGTCGTAGGAGTGGTTGGTGGAGGTGATGTAGACGTACGGACCGCAGTAGACGTCGTCGCCGAAGGTGACGGCCCCCTGCACATCGGCGATGACATGGCTGCCCCGGCCGAGCACGACTCCGTCGCCGAGCGTCACGAGCGGCTCGGGGCCGAGGTCCAGGCCCGGCAGCATGCCCGCGGCGAGAGTCACCTCCTGCCCGATCACGCAGTGCTCCCCGAGTTCGATCCACTCCGTGCCGAAGAGCGTGCCCTGCGGGAACGCGAGCCGCGTCCCCGCCCCGATGCGGCGGAAGGCATACGGGCCCGGCCGCTCGGCGGTCACGGCCCCGGCGTACTGCGCCCGGCGCCAGACCCCGTGCACCGCACGGGAGGCGAGCGAAGCGAAGGCGCTGCGGATGGACGGCACGGGCGTCACGGTAGTCCGCCGGTGCCTCCGCGGGACCCGTGGACCCCTGTGATCTTCCGCCCACCCATCGCATACGGTTCACGGAGGGGCCGGTGACGATCCGGCCGGGAAGCGAGCGGAGACAAGACGATGACGGAGCAGCGAGCGGTGATCGCGAGTGTGGGCGGCAGGAAGCCCGAGATCGACGAGGATGCGTACGCCGCACCGACATCCGTGGTCGTGGGGGCCGTCTCACTGGGCGCGGGCTCCAGCGTCTGGTACGGGGCCGTGATGCGCGGCGACTGCGACTCGATCTCGCTCGGCGAGGGCTCCAACGTCCAGGACAACTGCACCGTCCACGCCGACCCCGGTTTCCCCACGCACATCGGCTCCGGCGTCTCGGTGGGGCACAACGCCGTGCTGCACGGCTGCACCGTGGAGGACGACGTCCTCGTCGGCATGAGCGCCACGGTCCTCAACGGCGCCCGTATCGGCTCCGGTTCGCTGATCGCCGCCCATGCGCTGGTGCCGCAGGGAATGCACGTACCGCCGGGGTCGCTGGTGGCGGGCGTACCCGCGAAGATCAAGCGGGAGCTGACCTCCGAGGAGCTGGAGGGCATCAAGGCGAACGCCGCCGTCTACCGGGATCTGGCCCGTACCCACCGCGACGAGACCACTCCGCTCTAGGACGGAGCGGTTCCGTTCCGGGGCTCGTGCTGGCGGGAGGTCCGGAAGGCCGCGCCGGTCGCCCGTGCGTACCGCCCGGGACTACGCGCGGCCCTGCCCGGCCCCGGCGTGCTGCTCCCCGTCCGCCTCGGCGGCGGCCGCCGCCTGCTCCGCTTCGGTCTTACGGGCGCGCCTGCGCAGGACGATCATCGAGCCGAGCCCGAACAGCACGGCGACCACGAGACCCATCCACGAGAAGCGCTTCAGCCACGCCTCCGCGACGATCCCCACGTAGTAGATGACGGCCGTCGTACCGCCCGCCCAGACGATGCCGCCCAGCACGTTCGCCGTGAGGAACTTCCAGTACGGCATCCTCAGCACGCCCGCGAGCGGCCCGGCGAAGATACGCAGCAGCGCCACGAACCGGCCGAAGAAGACCGCCCACATCCCCCACCGCTCGAAGGCCCGCTCGGCGGTGGCCACATGGTGCGGCCCGAAGTGCCGTGGGAACTTGCCGCCGAGCCAGCCCAGCAGTGGTTTGCCGCCCTTGCGTCCGATCGCGTAGCCGATGGAGTCGCCGATGATCGCTCCCGTGGTGGCACAGGCGCCGAGGATCAGCGGGTCGATCTCGCCGTGCTGTGAGGCGAGGAGCGCGGAGCTGACGAGGACGATCTCACCGGGAAGGGGAATGCCCAGGCTCTCCAGCCCGATGACCACCCCGACCAGGAGATAGACGCTCATGGGCGGCACGCTCTCGAGCAACTCCTGGACGTGCAACTGGACTTCCTCCCGCCGGTTGTGGATGCGGGAGGCGCCGGTGGGCCACGTCCCGCGCACGCGCCCGGAAGGCCACGGGCACGCGTGCGGGCAGCCTACTCGATGCGGGGAAACGCGGTACGGCACCGCGGAATGCCCCCTCCCAGGTCGCGGGCTGCGCCGGGGTGCCGGGCGGGCGGCTTCGGCCCACGGGCCGTGACTCGCGGCCCCGGACATGGGGCCCGAACGCGGGGTCCCGGACATGGGGCCCGGACGTGGGGTCCCGGACGTGGCCGCGGGTCAGGGCCACGGTCCGGGGGCCAGGCTCAGGATTGCGGGCGGAGGGTCCAGACGATCGTCATCTCGCCGGTGACGGCACCGTCCTCACGGGCGATCCGGACCTCGACGGGGAACTCCGGCCGTTCACCCGCGTCCAGTTCGGCCAGAACGTCCGCTACGGGCCTGCCGAGTTCGGCGGTCGCCGTCACGGCGCCCATGGCCAGCTTCTTGTAGCCGATCTCGGCCTTGACCGCCAGCGGCACCGCACGGCCGAGCTGGTCGCCGAATGCAGCGAGGACGACGGCTCCGCTGGCCGACTCGGCGAGCGTGAACATGGCTCCGGCGTGCGGGCCGCCGACGTGGTTGTGGTAGGCGCTCTGGTCGGGCAGCGATACGACGGCCCGCTCGGCGCTGGTCTCGGAGAACTCGAGGCCGAGGGTGCGGACCATCGGGACGGTGTCCGCCATCATCTGGCCGATGGACGGAAGGGAGTCAGTGGACATGGCGCGACGTTACCACTCAGTAACTACGGCTGGCCAGGGCTTCCTTGCATGAGGCCGCACCCGGGTTCCGCCGGGCCGTGCGCCGCGCCGCGACCGGCCGGCGGTCAGCCGACGGTGAAGGCGCCGTCGGGCGGCTCCGGTGAGGGCACCGCGTCACCGTCCTCCACGGGCGCGGCCCCGTCGATGAAGCGCTCCAGCGCCGCCCCGTGCTCGACCCGGGCGGGAAAGGCGTCCGACGCCGCACGACGGGCGAGCGCGTCGACGGGGAAGGGCGTGTGCGAGGCGATCAGAACGATGTTCCCGAAGCGCCTGCCGCGCAGCACGGACGGCTCGGCCACCAGGCACAGATGCTCGAACTGTGTCTCGAATGTGGCGAGTTGGGAGGCGGCGAAGCGGAACGGCGCGGCGTCGGCGACGTTGAGCACGCAGAAGCCGTCCTCCCGCAGGACACGGCGCACGGCACCCGCGTAGGAGACCGTCGTCAGATGGGCCGGCACATGCACTCCGCCGTACACGTCGGCGATCACCACGTCCGCGGAGGCTTCGTCGCGGCCGTCGAGGAAGTCGCGGGCGTCCTGGGCCGCGACCTCGATCCCGGAGGCGGGCGGCAGCGGAAGATGCTCCGCCACGAAGCCGAGCAGCGCGGCGTCGTCGTCGGCGACCCACTGCCGCGATCCGGGCCTCGTCGCCGCCGCGTACCGGGGCAGGGTGAGTGCGCCGCCGCCCAAGTGCACTATGTCCAGGGCGTGTTGGGGCGGCGCCGCCAGGTCCAGTGCGTGTGCGACGCGGCGCGCGTACTCGAACTCCAGGTGCGCGGGGTCGAGCAGGTCGACGTAGGACTGGGGCGTGCCGTCGACCGTGAGCAGCCAGCCGCCCTCGTTGTCGACGTCGGGCAGCAGCTTGGCGGTGCCGCCGTGGACGGCACGGCTCACGGGTATCGGCTCATCGTCCACCGTGCCATTGTGCGGGCGGACGGCGCGCTCGTGACCGGTACGTACCCGATGGCCCGTCCGCGGGGGAAGCGGCAGCGCGGGAGCCGTGTGCCGGGCGGGCCGAGACGAACGGGCGGCCGGGCCGATGCCCGCCCGCCCGTTCGCTCCCCGCGCCTCTCTCAGCCGGCGCCGGTCACCCGGAGCCGGTCACCCGGAGCCGGTCACTCGTCGCCGACGCTTGTGACGGTCCCCGCGCCGACGGTGTGGCCGCCCTCGCGGACCGCGAAGCCCAGGCCCTTCTCCAGCGGCACCTCGTGGCCGAGTTCGACGTCGAGCGTCACGGTGTCGCCGGGCAGGGCGACCGCGTCCGCGCCGAGGGTGACCTCGCCGACCACGTCGGCCGTACGCAGATAGAACTGCGGCCGGTAGCCGCTGTGCACGGGGGTGCGGCGACCGCCCTCCCGCGTGGACAGCAGCCGTACCCGTGCGGTGAAGCGGCGGCGCGGAGTGAGACTGCCCGGCGCCGCGACGATGTGCCCGCGCCGGACCGCGTCGCGTGGCACGCCGCGCAGCAGCAGGGCCACGTTGTCCCCGGCCTGCGCCTCCTCCATGGGCTTCCCGAAGGTCTCCACTCCGGTCACGACGGTCTCGATGCCCGCGCCCAGCACCTCGGCCTTGTCCCCGACGCGTACTGTGCCGCGCTCCACCGCGCCGGTGACGACGGTGCCGCGCCCGGTGATGGTCAGCACGTTCTCCACCGGCAGCAGGAACGGCGCGTCGAGATAGCGCTCCGGGACCGGGACGTAGGTGTCCACGGCGTCCAGCAGCGCCTCGATCGCGGCCGTCCAGCGCTGGTCGCCCTCCAGGGCGCGCAGTCCGGAGACCCGTACGACGGGCAGCGTCTCGCCCGCGTAACCGTGGGCGGTCAGCAGCTCACGTACCTCCAGCTCGACCAGTTCGGTCAGCTCCTCCTCCCCCGCGTCGGCCTTGTTGAGGGCGACGACGACGTGCTCGACGCCGACCTGCCGCGCCAGCAGCACGTGTTCGGCGGTCTGCGGCATCACGCCGTCCACGGCGGAGACCACGAGAATCGCGCCGTCGAGCTGGGCGGCGCCCGTCACCATGTTCTTGATGAAGTCCGCGTGACCGGGCATGTCGATGTGGGCGTAGTGCCTGGTCTCGGTCTCGTACTCGACGTGCGCGATGGTGATCGTGATGCCGCGCGCCGCCTCCTCGGGCGCCTTGTCTATGCGGTCGAACGGCACGAACGCGCCCGTACCGCGGTCGCTGAGCACCTTGGTGATGGCGGCCGTGAGTGTCGTCTTGCCGTGGTCGACGTGCCCCATGGTGCCGATGTTGAGGTGCGGCTTGGTGCGCACGTACGCCTGCTTGGCCATGTCTCTTCCTCGTGTGCTGCGCCGCGTCCGGGCGGCGCGATGGGAACGGGACCCCCTGAGACGGCCGACCCTCCCCCTGAGGGGTCCTCGGTGCGGTCCGGGAAGGGTCAGCCTCGGGCGCCGTCGGCGGCGACGGAGGCGGCGCCTGCGGCAGCGGCGGCGATGCCGCTGCGGCGCGTGAGGCGGCACAGGCGCACGAGATGGCGCCGTTCCGCGAGAAGGCGTCGTCGGTGTACGAGACCGCCCTGAGGTGTGCGACGCCCTCGACGTTCGAGGCGCCCTCGACGTTCGAGGAAGCGGCAGCCCTGAGCACGCCCGCTGCCGCGGGCCGTGCCGAGTGGAGGGTCTGCCGGAACATGACCTTGATACTGACGCCCCGACAGCCGTACGTCGACTGATTTTCGCCCCGCACGCGGCCGCCCGCTCCGGCCGTCGTACGACCCCGCGAAGCCGCCGCTGAAAGGCGGTGAGACGGCCGCGGACCGGTGCCGCACGGCGGGGGATGTGACCGTTCCGGGGAGAAGCGATGTTCGTTCCGCCCGGCGGGCGGTCACATCCGTCGGTTACGCTCGCCGCGTGTCCGTCCCCGCCAGGCAGCAGCCAGACGGCCTCCCCAGCCGGCTGGCACAGAAGCTGCTCTCCCCGAGGTGCAGGCTGGCAGCACTGCTGGTGCTGCTGAGCGCCGCCGCGATATCGGTGGTGGTGTACGAGCCGCAGCAGTACGTCACGGGCGGACTCCCCGCCCATCTCTCGGGCGGACTCGCGGGCGTCCTCTTCACGGTGTCGTACGGGCTGTGCACCGCGGCCTTCGTTCCGCGTCCCGTACTCAACGTCGCCGCGGGCGCCCTCTTCGGCACCCAGGCGGGCACGGCAGCGGCCGTGGTGGGGACGGTCATCGGCTCCGGTCTCGCGTTCGGCCTCGGCAGGGTCCTCGGCCAGGACGCGCTGCGGCCGATGCTGCGCAAGCGCTGGCTGACCACCGCCGACCGGCAGTTGAGCCGTCACGGCTTCCGTTCGATGCTCTTCATCCGGCTGCTCCCCGGAGTGCCGTTCGCGGCCTCCAACTACGGCGCCGCGGTCTCCCGTATGGGGTGGACGGCGTTTCTGACCGCTACGGCCCTGGGCGTCGTGCCCAACACCGCCGCCTATGTCGTCGCCGGCAGTCACGCCGCGTCGCCCACCTCGCCGCTCTTCCTGGCGGCGTTCGCCTTCATCGCGCTCTCCGGGCTCGGGGGCGCGGTGCTGGCCTGGCGCAAGCGGGCCCTGCTGGGCGGCACGGCACCTTCCACGGCGCCCTCCACGGGGCCGTCGAAGGCAGCGGCTCCGGCCGGGACTCCGCATGGGACTCCGGCCGCCGGCTCCACGACGAGCCCTCCGCACTCCACACCCGTGCCCGCGTCCGCGACGGCCTCCGCGACGGCACACGCGGACGCCGGAAACGGCCCGTACGGCGGGGGCGTTCCGCCCTCCTGAGCCCCTCGAAGAACCCGCCGCAGCGCGCCATCCGCGTGACTGTAGTCTGCTCCGCGTTGATCAAAGCCGCGGCGAAGACGGGTCATTGAAGATGTCTTGGTTCGAATCGTTCATTCTCGGGCTCGTCCAGGGACTGACCGAGTTCCTTCCGATCTCCTCCAGCGCACATCTACGGCTGACCGCGGCCTTCGCCGGATGGCAGGACCCCGGGGCGGCGTTCACCGCCGTCACCCAGATCGGCACCGAGGCGGCGGTGATCATCTTCTTCCGCAAGGACATCGGCCGCATCGTCTCCGCCTGGTTCCGTTCCCTCGCCGACCGCAGCATGCGGCGCGACCACGACGCTCAGCTCGGCTGGCTGGTGATCGTCGGCTCCATCCCGATCGGCGTCCTCGGGCTGCTGTTCAAGGACCAGATCGAGGGCCCGTTCCGCGACCTGCGGCTGATCGCCACGACACTGATCGTTCTCGGCCTCATCCTCGGCGTCGCCGACAGGCTCGCCGCGCGGGACGCGCACCGCGGCGGTCACGCGCGCCCCCGCAAGACCATCGAGCAACTGACCGTCAAGGACGGACTGCTCTACGGCTGCGCCCAGGCGCTGGCTCTGGTTCCGGGCGTATCGCGGTCGGGCGCCACCATCAGCGGCGGCCTGTTCATGGGCTACACCCGCGAGGCCGCCGCCCGCTACTCGTTCCTGCTGGCGATCCCCGCCGTGATGGCCTCCGGAATCCTGGAGCTGGCGGAGATCGGCGAGGGACATGTCTCCTGGGGGCCGACGATCTTCGCCACGCTGCTCGCCTTCGTGGTGGCGTACGCGGTGATCGCATGGTTCATGCGGTACATCTCCACCCGCAGCTTCATGCCGTTCGTGATCTACCGGGTGCTGCTGGGGATCGCGCTCTTCGTGCTGGTCGCGACGGGCGTCCTCAGCCCGAACGAGGGCGCCGACCCGGCCGGACCCGTCTCCTCCGGCTGATCGCGGCGGGTCCGCGGCGGGCCCGTACGTAAGACCTGCGGCGCACGCGGGACGGAGGGTGTACTCCTGGGGCCGTACGGCAGGACTCACCCGGCGGACGAGGACAGCGCGCCCGCGCACGAGGCATCGTTGACGGTATGAACCGGATGTGGACATTCCGCCTGGGTCGTCCGTGAACGCCCTTCTGGCAGCGGTGCTGCTGTCACTGGTGTCGGCGGTCTGCTACGCCACCGCGGCCATCGTCCAGGAGCGCCTCGCCGCGACCACACCGCCCAGCAGGTACGGGCTGCTGCGCTCGCCCCGCTGGTGGGGAGCCGTAGCGCTCAACAGCCTCGGCGCCGTGCTCCATGTGGGAGCCCTCGGGCTGGGGCCCCTCACCGTCGTACAGCCGCTGGGCGTGCTGACCCTCGTACTGGCGGCGCCGCTGGCGGCTCTGCTGGTCAAGCGGCCGGTCAGCGCGGCGGCCTGGCACGGGATCGTCCTCGTCTCCGGCGGACTCGCGGTCCTTCTCGTACTCACGGGGTCGACGCCTGCCCGCGGGCTCGCCGGGACGGAGCAGCTCACGCTGGCGGTCGCCGTCGCCGGTGTGCTGGCCACGTTGCTGCTCACCGCCACGACCGTGGGCCGGCGGGCGCGGATGCTGCGTTCCGTGGCGCTCGCGGCGACGGCGGGCGTCGCCTATGGGACGGCATCGGTGTTCATCAAGACGGTCGCCGACAACTGGACTCCCTCGCTGCCGGGTCTGCTGACCGCGCTGCCGCTGCTGGCGCTGATCGGTCTGCTGGCCGCGGGCGGGCTGGCGGCCTCGCAGTCCTCCTACCGCGGCGGCGGGCTGGCCGCGCCGCTGGCGACGATGACGGTGGTCAATCCGGCGTTCGCCGCGGCCGTCGGCATCGTGCTGCTCGGCGAGGGCTTCCGCTTCGGGGCGCTGGGCGCGGCGGGTGCGGCGGTCGCCGCGCTCGTCACCGCCTGGGGCCTCGTGGTGCTGTCGGCGGACAGTGCGGGGCACCCGCTGCGGCGGCGTCCGGCTCCCCGGCGGGTTCCGGTGGAAGGTCCGGGGCCGGTCGTCGTCCGCGCTCCGGGACGGCTGTCCGGGGCGATGCACCAGGTGGTCGTACGCAGGCCGCACCCCCTCAGGGAGCGCTCGCGGACGCCCGCCTCGCGGCACTGAACACCCGTGTTGTGCCCGGCACTTCGGCCCGCACTCGATTTCCCCGTTGAACACCGGGTGCTCAACTCCGGCCCGGCGCTTGGGAGTCGGGCTTCCGCCCGGGGCGCGGACCCGGTTCGGGCCCGCGATCAGGTCCCGCGCAGGCCCCGCGATCAACGCGGCGGGCACAGAATCTTTACATCGTGTTCATATAGCCAACGGGCGGCGACAGGCAGCACGAAGCCGGCGCCGAATGTCGCTTTTCAGCGGAAGATGCGGCTTCATTCTCCGGCACGCAATTCGTCTTCGCATGAGGGAAACAAAAGCGCATTTCCACAAGGGCGGTTACGCGACGTATTCACAACTTCCTTGCGGAATTCAAGCCGCGCGGCAGCTTTACATGGTGAGGGTGACCCACGGGTATGGAGCGATCGATTCAGGCCAATGTCATGTCCCCGGCAGGCTGATTCAAGTCGCCCCGGACGCTTGCCAATTCAGCATGAAAGGGACAGAACGGCAAGCCGTCCGTATGCGCTTCCGTAGCTGACGGTCCGCCAGTCAACGCGCGTCGCCCGTACCGGAAAACCAGCCCTGAGCTGGGACTTGACGCCGAGCCGAGCCACCCGCCGCAGGGCCGGTCCACGCCGCCGCACCCGCTGCCGCCCGCCTGCCGGGCCCCGCCGGGGCGGATTTCCGCGCCACCTGTCCTCAGCTCGTCCCTGCGGTCAGGACAAGCCCCTCCCTCGCCAGTCGGCGTACAAGCGCGCTGAAGAGCGGCATCATGCGTCTGGGGAGCGGGGGGAGACCGACAGCCCGACCATGAGTTGGTGGACCATGCAAATCCGAACTCTGCTCAGTGAACCCCGGACGAGGGCGACACAGTTCACAGATGGATTACTGAATCTTTCCGGGTCGCTCGCGTTCTCGGCTGGCTACACTCACGCCCCATGCGATCCATGAACCACAGCCGTCGGAGGCGTGCAGACGAGAATCACCCGATATTCATTGCCAGTTCAGGTCGGCGTAGACGCCTGGTCCGGACGGCGGCGGTGACGGTCGGGTGCGCCTGCACCGGGTACATGGCGCTCTTCGTAGCTGTGTTCGGTGGTGTGCACGACCCTGCCGGGGATCAGCCCCCGCGTATGGATCAGCCCCTGCCGAGCAGCTCCTCACAGGACGACTCCGATGTACCTGCGGGCGCTCACTTCCCGGCCCGCACAGCCTCCCCCCACAATTCGTCCTCCCCCCACGACCCCTCGGCCCCGACCAGGCCGGGACGTAAGACCACACCCCCCACCCCCTACGGCGACCCCGCCGGAAGCAACACCAAGACCACCCCCACCCCCGCCACTTCGGCCCGTCCCGGCGGCGCGACCAGGTGAGCCGGCACGCGCTGCGCCGAGACCCACGGGGGCACTGGCTGCTGCTGGTGCTCTTCCTGCCCGTGGTCACCGCCGCCCTCCTCTTCGAGGGCTGGACGAACCACGAGGTCGACGCCGCACGCTACAAGGCCCCCTGCACCACCCCGATCCCGCGCGCCGCGGACAACGGGGACCCCGTACTGCGTCTCGACGGCAACAAGGTCGAGACGGCGTCCATGCCTGCCCGCACGGCGGCGCTGACCTTCAACGGCGGACCGGACCCGGTGTGGACGCCGCGCATCCTCGACCTGCTGCGCGACCGCCACGCCAAGGCCACCTTCTTCGTCTACGGATCGCAGGCCACCCGGCACCCCGAACTGATACGGCGCATCCACGCCGAGGGTCACGAGATCGGCTCGTACACCTACACCGGCGGCGACCTCGGCGTCGCCTCGCCGATCCGCTCGCAGCTCGAACTCTCCCTCACCCAGACCGCGCTCGCGGGCACCGCCGGTGTCAACACCGGCCTGCTGCGGCTGCCCCACACCAAGGCCGCGGACACGATGTGCGGCAAGGAGTGGACCGCGGCTCAGCGCAGCGCCGAGCAGGGCTATCTCCTCGTGGCGACCGACCACAAGTCACGCAAGCCCTCGCAGGGAGTGATCCGCCAGTTCAGCCACACCGACCTCGGTTATCACGAGGCTGAGCAATTGCTCCGCAACCGGAACGTCAAGAAGTTCACCACCGTCACAGGTGGGCTGGGACAGCAGTCCTCCATGACGACGGTGACCGCGGCCGAACGGCTGCGGGGTGAGGGGCTGATATGGGCGCGGACCCTGGGCCGCTTCTTCACCGAGGGCATGGCCTGGGCGCTCGGCATCGCCGGCGGCCTCGGCGTGCTGCGGCTGCTGATGCTCGTGCTGTTCGCCAGGGTCCATATGCGGCGCCTCCAGCGGTTCCGGCCGGGCTCGCCATGGCTGCGCGAGGTCAACGAGCCGGTGACGGTGCTGGTCCCCGCGCACAACGAGGAGGCGGGGATCGAGGCGACGGTGCGTTCGCTGCTGGCCTCGACACATCCGTACCTCCAGGTCATCGTCATCGACGACGGCTCGACGGACCGCACGGCGCAGATCGCCGAGGGCGTCAGGGACCCCCGTGTGACGGTCGTCCGGCAGCCCAACACGGGCAAGCCCGGTGCGCTCAACACCGGCCTGGGATACGCGCGTCACGACATCGTGGTGATGGTCGACGCGGACACCGTCTTCGAGCCCGACGCGCTCTTCCGGCTGATCCAGCCGCTGGCCCACCCGGCGATCGGCGCGGTCAGCGGCAACACCAAGGTCGGCAACAGGACCAAGCTGCTGGGCCGTTGGCAGCATCTGGAGTACGTGTTCGGCTTCAACCTCGACCGGCGGATGTTCGAGGTGCTGGAGTGCATGCCCACGGTGCCCGGCGCGATCGGCGCGTTCCGCAGGGACGCGCTGATGGGCATCGGCGGCGTCAGCGACGACACCCTGGCCGAGGACACGGACCTGACGATGGCGCTGTGGCGCGCGGGCTGGCGGGTCGTCTACGAGGAGTCGGCGATCGCGTGGACCGAAGTGCCGGGCAGCCTGGGCCAGTTGTGGCGGCAGCGCTACCGCTGGTGCTACGGCACGCTCCAGTCGATGTGGAAGCACCGCCGTGCCGTGCTGGAGGTCGGCCCGGCCGGGCGCTTCGGCCGCAGGGGCCTGAGCTATCTGGCGCTGTTCCAGATCGCGCTGCCGCTGTTCGCGCCCGTGGTGGACGTCTTCTTCCTCTACGGCGTCTTCTTCCGCGACCCCGCGCAGGCGGTGGGCGTCTGGCTGGGCTTCATGGCCGTCCAGATGGTCACGGCCGCCTACGCGCTGAAACTGGACCACGAGCGGATGCGCGAACTGTGGGCGCTGCCCTTGCAGCTCTTCGTCTACCGCCAGCTTCTCTACCTGGTCATCATCCAGTCGGTGGTGACCGCCATGCTCGGCAACCGGCTCAAGTGGCAGCGCATGCGCCGCTCTGGCACGGCCGACGAGTACCTGCTCAGCGAACCGGTGCAGCGCAGGAGCCTGTTGCCGAAGTGAACCACCGAACCTGACCGAGTCGACGTGATCGAGGGAGAGTCGGACCATGAAGGACCCACTTGACCAGTGGGCCGAGGGCGAGACGCCAGGGGCGTCTCAGGGGGATTCTCCGGGCTACACCGCCGAGTTGGCCGGCGAGTGGAGGCAGTACGGGCCCCGGGGCTCCAGCGTCCACGGCTGGTCCGGTACGGGGCAGGGCTGGGCCGTCTCGGACCCTGTGAACGTGCGGGGCCCCTCGCGGCGCGGCGACGGGCAGCCCCTGCGGCCGTCCTGGGAGACCAAGGAGACGATCAGGGGCGAGGTGGCCCGCTCGACGACGGAGCCGCTGCCCGGCGGTCCCGCCGCTCCGGCCCGCGCTCCGATGCCCGCGCCGGGGCAGCGGCAGACACCGCAGCCAGGCGGCCCGGGAGAGTACGCGGGTCCCGGCGGCCCGGGTGGGCCGGGAGGCCCCCAGGGTCCCGGAGGCGGAGGACACGGCGGCGGTCCGGCCGGTCCCGGTGGCGGCCCCGGCGGCATTCCGCCGTCCAGGGAGAACAACTCCCGCTTCGGTCCCACTCCCCCGCGTGCGCCGCGCCGCCCCAAGCGCCGCAGGCCGCTGCGGCGTGCGGCCGTGGTGCTGCTCGCCACGATCCTCGTCGGTTCGGGCGGCACCTTTGCCTGGGCGGAGACGAAGCTCCAACGCGACGTGAATCTGGACAAGTTCAGCGGGCGTCCTGCCCCGGGGAAGGGCACCAACTACCTCATCGTCGGCTCCGACAGCCGCGAAGGACTCTCCGAGGCGGACAGGAAGCAGCTCCACACCGGTGTGTTCGGGGGCCGCCGTACGGACTCGATGATCCTGATGCACAAGGGCGCGCACGGCACCACCATGATGAGCCTCCCGCGCGACTCATGGGTGACCATCCCCGGCTACAAGCGCCCGTCGACCGGCAAGCAGTCCAAGGCCGCGGGGAACAAGCTCAACGCCGCGTTCTCGCTGGGCGGTCCGGAGCTGCTGATAGCCACCATCGAGCACAACACGGGGCTGCGCATCGACCACTACGCCGAGATCGGGTTCGCGGGCTTCGTCAACATCGTCGACGCCGTCGGCGGCGTGCCGATGTGCCTGAAGAAGGACATCAAGGACGAGGACTCCGGCGCGGATCTGCGCAAAGGCTGCCAGAACCTCAACGGCGCGCAGGCCCTCGGCTTCGTACGGCAGCGCCACCAGGAGGCGCAGGGCGACCTCGGCCGTACGCAGAATCAGCAGAAGTTCCTCTCCGCCCTTGCCAAGAAGGCGACTTCGCCGGGCACGATGCTCGACCCGTCACAGCTCTACCCGGCTCTCAGCGCGGGCCTGGACACGCTCGTCGTCGACCATGACATGAGCATGAGCGCACTGGCCACCATGTTCCGCTCCGTACAGGGCGTCTCCAAGGGAGGGGGCAAGCAGGTCAACGTGCCTACGGCGGGCGGCATTTCGACGCCCAAGGGCAGTGCCCTGCGCTGGAACAAGACGCAGTCGAAGAAGCTGTTCTCCCAGCTCAAGCACGACCGGCCGGTGACCGTCGGCGGCAGCAAGTGACCTGGGCCGGCGGCCAGTCGAGGGCCGGGTAGCGCGACCGATCCGGTACCGGCGGCGGGCCGGCCCGGCTCAACCGACCGCAGTCGGCGGCCCGTTGCGCCCGCCCCGGTGCCTCGCCGTACCTCCCGCGGCGGCCGGCCGTATGCCGGACCGCCGGGAGTGACCAGGCCGGTCAGCGGATACGGTGCTGACATGGGGAGCGGGGCACGGCACGAGCACAGTGCACAGAACGAACAGGCAGGCCACGGCTACGGACTGCTGGTGGCGGCCACTCCACCCGGCAAGCATCCGGCCGTCGCCGCGACCGACGCCCTTCCCGGGCTCGCCGCGACCGCGCCGCCGGTGCTGCTGGGCACCGGCACCGGCAGCGTCGTGCAACTCCCGGACCCCGCCGACCAGAACACCGTGCTCTCTCATCTTCGTACGGCCGCGGCGCACGACGGTCCGCTGCTCGTCTATGTCGCCGGGCAGCTCATGCTCGACTCGCGGGAACAGCTTCCCCATCTGGCGCTGACACGCTCCACACCGAAGTCCGTGCGCTACACCGGGCTGCCGTGGCACTGGCTGGCCGCCGAGCTGGGCCGCAGACCCGCCGGTCCCACCGCGGTCTTCGCCGATCTGGTCGCGGACGAGGCGATGTGGCGGCAGCGCACGCAGCGCCCACTCGGCGGCCCCGGGCTCCTGCTGTACGGGGTGCTGTCGGCGCCGCCTGCGAGACGGGGCACGCGGGCACCGGAGTACAGCCGTGCGCTCGCCGGTGTGCTGCGTGCGAGCCGGGTGCGTCCGCCGCTGGAGGAGCTTCACCAACTCGCCTTGCACAGCGCCGGGTTCGGGCCGGGCGGCTACGGCGCGGAGGAGCGGATGCTGCTGGGCGGTGCGCCTGCTCCCTCCGGGGGCGGCGCCGTCCCCGGGAACACGGCGGTCAGCACGGCGATCGGCACAGCGGGGAATCAGACGGGTCCCCTCGGGCCGATGCACGCAGGCACGGACATGCCGGGGGTGCCGGGGATGCCGCCCGTGCCCCCGCCCGCATACGCGTCGCCCGTGCCGGGGACCGGCTTCACGGCCCGTACGGACGCCAGTCCGGCACCGCCGAGTCATGCGCCGGGGAACGCGGACGGCGGCCCTGCGGCCGCAGAGGCCCGAGGAACAGCGGGGCCCGGAGAGACCGGAGAGACCGCTTCGGGGGAGGGCGTCGGGTTCCCGGAGGCGCCGTCCGCGGCCCCGCCCGCGAACCCCGCGCCGCAGTCCCCTCCGCCTTCCCCGCCCGCCGCGTCCGCCACGTCGGCGCCCGACTCCCCTGCCGCGCCCGCCGGTTCGCCGCCTCCCTACGGTCCGGCGAGTACGCACGGGGCAGAGGACGCCGCGCTCCCCGGAGACGTACCGCCCCATGTCCATGACGCCATCTACCAGGCGGCAGGCGAGGGACGGCACGGCGAGGCCGCCACCATGGCCGCCCAGTGGGAGACCGCCGCCCTGCGCGCCTGGGGTCCGCACTCGCGGCAGGCCGTCCACTGGGTGGAGGTACGTGCCGACCTCGCCCATCGCGCAGGGGAACCCGCCCGCGCCTGCACGCTGTGGCTCCAGGCCGCGTCCGTACGGCTTCAGAGCGGTCAGACCCCGGACGAGGCCGATGTCTTCGGCGCCGTGGACCGCGCCCACCACTGCTGGCATCAGGTCACCGACCCCGCACAGGCGCACCCGCTCGGAGTGCGCCTGGCGGAGCTGCGGGAGCGCGCGCCCGGCCGCCGCCCCGGGGCGGTACGCGACGTACAGGAACGGCTCGCCTTACTGGCCCCCGGCGAGGGCCGTGGAGAGTGCCCGCCCGCCGGATGACGGCCCGGCGGGCCCCTCCCGGACCCCAACGCGGCCCCGGCGCCCATCAGTTGGGGACGCCGGCGGGGATACGTTCCGCCGTGACGCGTTCGCAGCCGTACGTCAGTGGGAGTGCCGTGGTACGCCGCTGCCGCTGCGGCCGGTGAGGAAGTCCAGGTCGGCACCGCGGTCGGCCTGCATCACATGCTCGGTGTACAGCTTCGCCCAGCCGCGGCGTGCCTCCCCGGAGCCGCCTGCCGTCCCAGGGGCTCCGGCGGCTCCCGGGCCCTGGCTTTCCCCGTCGCCTCCCGCGGCCTTCAACTCCTCGGCACGGGCGGCCAGTTCTGCCTCGTCGACGCACAGGTCGAGCCGCCTTCCCGGCACGTCCAGCTCGACGGTGTCCCCGCTGCGTACGAGAGCCAGCGGGCCGCCGACGGCCGCCTCGGGGGCGACGTGGAGTACGCAGGTGCCGTAGCCGGTGCCGCTCATCCGCGCGTCGCTGATGCGCACGACGTCCTCGATGCCCTCCTCCAGCAGCACCTTGGGTACGGGCACGTTGCCCACCTCGGGGAAGCCCGGGTAGCCCTTGGGTCCGGCGTTGCGCACGACGATGACGGTGGACGGGTCGACCGGCAGTTCCGGGTCGTCGGCGGCGGCCGTGTAGTCCTCGACGCGGTCGAAGACGAGGGCGCGGCCTCGGTGGACGAGCAGTTCCGGGTCGGCGGCGGAGACCTTCAGCACCGCCCCGTCCGGGCAGAGGCTGCCGTAGAGCACCGCGGTGCCGGCACCCGCGGGCATGAACGGTTCGGCCAGGGTGCCGATGACCTCGCGGTTGTAGCACTCGGCACCGGCGATCTCCTCGCCGATGGTCCGCCCGGTGACGGTGATCTCCTCCCGGTGGACGAGGTCGCCCAGTTCGCGCATGACGACCGGGAGTCCGCCCGCGTAGTAGAAGTCCTCCATCAGGAAGCGGCCGGAGGGCATCATGTCGGCCAGCACGGGCACTTCGGCGGTCAGCGCGTCGAACTCGCCCAGCTCCAGGGGCACTTCGACTCGCCCTGCGAGAGCCAGCAGATGAACGACGGCGTTGGTGGAGCCGCCGAGCGCGGCGTTCACGCGGATCGCGTTCTCGAACGCCTCACGAGTGAGCACCTTCGACGGCCGCAGGTCCTCCTCCACGAGCCGTACGGCCTGACGTCCGGACGCCTGCGCCAGGGCGTACCGCCTGGAGTCCGCCGCGGGGATGGCCGCGCCGCCGGACATCTGCATGCCGAGGGCCTCTGCCATGCACGCCATGGTCGATGCGGTGCCCATCGTCATGCAGTGGCCGCGGCTGCGTGACATGCATCCCTCGGCCTCGCGCAGATCGTCCTCCGTGAGCTTTCCGGCGCGCATCTCCTCGCTGAGCTTCCACACCGCCGTGCCCGAACCGATGTCCCCGCCACGGAACTTGCCGTTGAGCATCGGGCCGCCGGTGACCATGATCGAGGGGATGTCGACGCTCGCGGCGCCCATCAGCATCGCCGGTGTCGTCTTGTCGCAGCCGGACAGCAGCACGACTCCGTCGAGGGGGTTGGCCCGCAGGGTCTCCTCGACCTCCATGGCCATCAGATTGCGGTAGAGCATCGTGGTGGGCCGCATCAGCGTCTCGCCCAGCGACATCGTGGGGAACTCCAGCGGCAGTCCGCCCGCCTCCCATACGCCGCGCTTCACGGCGTCGGCCACGTCACGCAAGTGGGCGTTGCACGGGGTGAGTTCGGAGAAGCTGTTGCCGATTCCGATGACGGGCCGGCCGTCGAAGACCTCCGGCCCGAAGCCCTGGTTGCGCATCCAGGACCGGTGGATGAAGCCGTTGCGGCCTTCCGCCGCGAACCAGGCCGAACTGCGCCGCGCGGCCTTGTCGTTGCTGCTCATGCTCACTCCCTGGTGCTGGCGTGCGTCCGTACTCGCTGACGGCCCCCGGGCCGGCAACGATCTTGGGTCGCGTCCGTTGTGCGGGTCAACGGTCGTGCGGGCGGCGTCCTTCGGGTCGGTGCTCGTGCGGGTCGGCGCCCTCCCCGCGTCAATGCCCGTGCGCGCCGGGCTCGTCCGGGCCGCCGAGCGGCGGTGGCGCGTCCTGCTCGCGGGTCCCCCACCGTGACGGCTCGGCGCCGAGCCGCAGTTCGAGGGAGCCCGCGTGCCGGATGTCGTCCGTGGTGATCCAGCTCCGGGGGGTCTGCGAACCGCCGACGGCCGCCGAGCGTATGTAGCGGTCTCCTCGGCCGTGCCCCTGGCCGTCCGCCTGCCCGCCGCGCGGCGCCCGTACGCTGAAGTGCCCGCGCGGATACCACTCGCGGTCCAGCTTCAGCTCGACCCGTTCGAACTCGGGGGTGTTCAGGGCCCAGGTGTCGGTGCCGGGGGCCACGGGATACAGGCCCATGGACGACAGCACCATCCAGGACGACATGGTGCCCAGGTCGTCGTTGCCGGTGACGCCGTCGGGGGCGTCCGTGAAGCGGCACAGCGCGGCGTCGACGACGTCCGCCGTCTTCCACGGCGATCCGGTGGCCAGATACATATACGGGGCGGTCAGATCGGGCTCGTTCTGCGGGTTGTACTTGTCCGAGCCGTAGTAGTCGTAGGGGCCGTCGACCCACTCGTCGTGCACGGTGCCGCGTGGGTCCTCCTTCAGCCGGTCGTAGGCGAAGAAGGAGTCCAGGCGCTTCTCCGCCGCCTTGCGTCCGCCCATGCGGGACATCAGCCCGCGCGGGTCCTGCGGCACCATCCACATGTACTGCGCGGCCGTCCCCTCGTGGAATCCCTTGCTGCGGGCGGGGTCGGCCGGTCCGGCGAAGGTGCCGTCCGCCTCGCGGGCGCGGAAGAAGCCGGTGCCGGGGTCGAGGATGTTGCGGTAGTTGCGCGAGCGGTCGCGGTAGCGCCGGGCGTCGGCGGTATGGCCGAGGTCGCGGGCCATACCCGCCAGGGCACCGTCGGCGGCGGCGTATTCGAGGGTGGCGGAACCACTGTGCCTGAAGTCCGGAGTGCCCGGTTTGATCCGTTCATGGTCTGGTTCGTAGGGGATGTAGCCCTTCTCCAGGTACTCCTTGTTGGCCGTACGCCCCAGATAGGGCGATTCGGCGGGCGGCACACCGTCGGCGTTCTTCTTCAGCGCCCGGTAGGCGCGCTCCTCGTGTCCCTTCAGCAGGCCCTGCTGATACGCGTTGGCGAGGAAGGGCGTGACCGCGTCGCCGGCCATGATGTTCGTCTCCCTCGTGGCGTAGCCCCAGCGGGGCAGCCAGCCGCCCTGCTCGTCGACGTCCAGCAGGGACAGCGCCATGTCACGGGACTCACGCGGTGCCACGAGCGCGAGAAGCTGCGCCTGGGCGCGATACGTGTCCCACAATGACCAGTTCTGGTAGTAGGCGTGATCCTTCGACCGATGTATTCGCTGATCCCAGCCCCGGTAGCGGCGGTCCACGTCCTCGCCGGTGTTGGGGTGCAGCAGCGCCCGGTAGAGCGAGGAGTAGAACACGCGCATGCGCTCCTCGCTCCCGCCGCCGACTCGCACGCTGCCGAGCCGCTGCTGCCAGGCGCGCCGTGCCGCCCGGCGGGTCTCGTCGAAGGAACGGCCGTCCACCGCTTCGAGGTTCCGCTCCGCACCGGCCTGGTCGACGTACGACAGCGACGTCACGGCCTCTACGTCGCGGTCGCCGTCGCGGGTGTCGAAGCGGGCGTAGGCGCCGCGCCGGCCGCCGCCGGCGGAGGAGTCGCCGCCCTCGGTGACCTTGTCGCCGTCCCATGTGCCGTGGGAGGCGAAGGGCCGGTCGAAGCGGGTCACGGTCCACACGCTGTACGGCTCTGTGCCCTGGCAGAAGCCGCTGCCCGTGACCTTGGAGGCGATGGTCCGCTCGTCCAGCACGCGCACCGAGCTGTCGCTCACCTTGTGCAGCGCCTGGCCGGAGTTCAGCAGCACGTTGGCCTTGCCGGTCTCGGGGAAGGTGTAGCGCTGGTGCCCGGTGTGCCGCCCGGCGGTGAGTTCGGCCTTCGTGCCGCCGTAGTCGTCGAGCGAGACCTCGTACGAGCCGGGCGACGCGCTCTCCCTGTCGTGGCTGAACCGGGAGGCGTAGTCGCCGTTGTCGGTGCTGGTGACGTCCCCGGTGGTCGGCATGGCGGGCAGGTCGCCGCCGAGTCCGCATCCCACGCCGGACAGGTGTACGGAGGAGAAGCCGCGGATGCGGTCGTCGTCCCAGTCGTAACCGGTGGTGCTCCCGGTGGTGTCGGGCGAGAGCTGCACCTTCCCGAACGGGACGGCGGCGCCGGGGAAAGTGTTGCCTTCGTTCCGTGTCCCCGTGAAAGGGTCGACGAACGCGGCCGGGTCCTTCACCGGGCCCGCGTGGAACTCCCCTCCCCCGCACGGGGCTGCGGGCGGCGACGCTCCTACGAGCCCCGCCGTGAGCGTGGCGACGGCCAGACCCATGAGGGTCCGGATCCGTTTCGCTCGCAGCACTTGGGCCTCCGGACGGGACATCGTTGTCGAACGGCCCAGCGTTGGGCACGGCCTCGGCCGCTGTCTATGCCCCAGGTCACAACGATTTCGCACGGGTCCGACCGTCAGGGCCTCGGTCCGTACGGGCTTGGCTCCGTACGGGCCTGCCCGGTGCATGCGCGTCATGCCGCCGGGGAAAGTCCTGGCACAGCCGGTGGGCCGGTGGGCCGGTGGGCCGGTGGGCCGGTGGGCCGGTGGGCCGGTGGGCCGGTGGGCCGGTGGGCCGGTGAGCCGGTGAGCCCCGGCGGGAACGGTGGAGTGGACCGGGGGCGAACCGGTACCGGACGGGAGGGTGGAGGCGAGTGATGGCCGCAGGGCATGAGGAGGCCCCTCGCGCACGGGGACTCGGGCGCCGGGCACGTCCCGCGCTGGCGGCCGTGGCGGGCGCGGTGCCCGCGTTCGCTTTTCCGGCGCCCTCGCTGTGGTGGCTCGCATGGGTGGCGCTGGTGCCGTGGCTGCTGCTCGTACGCGGCGCCCCCACGGGGCGTCAGGCGGCGGTGGCGGGCTGGCTCGGCGGTACGGGCTTCATACTGGCCGTGCACCACTGGCTGCTGCCGAGCCTGCATGTCTTCCTCTTCGTACTGGCGGCGCTGCTGGGCCTGTTGTGGGCGCCGTGGGCGTGGCTGGTGCGGCGGCTGCTGGGCGGGCGTCCCGGCCCTGGCGGAGTGGCCGCTGCCGTCGTGCTGGTGCCGTCGGGCTGGCTGATGGCCGAACTGGTCCGCTCCTGGGAGTACTTGGGGGGACCGTGGGGGCTGCTCGGCGCGAGCCAGTGGCAGGTCACGCCCGCGCTGCGGCTGGCATCGGTGGGCGGCGTGTGGCTGGTGACCTTCGTGCTGGTGGCGGTCAACACCGCGCTGGCGGCGCTCGCCGCGATGTTGCTCGTACGCAGGGACGGCGGCGCCGCGGACGCGGGCTCGGGCCCGGGAACCGGCATGGGCATGGGCGCGGCCTCCGGCAAGGACACCGGCGCGGGCGCGCACGAGGCGAAGTCCGGGCGCCCGGCCGTGAGTTCGGCTCTGCGTTCCCCGCTGAGTCCGGCCGTCGCCTCGTGCGCCGCGCTCGCCGTGTGCGGTGGTGCGGTGGCCGCCGCGTGGGCATGGGCGCCCGTACCGCGGACGGACCGCGAGCTGCGGGTCGCCGTCGTACAGCCGGGGGTGGTCACCGGGCAGCGTGCGCGACTGGAGCGCAGCGAGAGCCTGACCCGCGAACTGACCGGCCGTTCCATGGATCTCGTGGTGTGGGGCGAGAGCAGCGTCAGCTTCGACCTGAACTCCCATCCCCGGCTGCGCGAACACCTCTCCGCGCTCTCCTCCAAGGTCGGCTCGCCGATCCTGGTCAACGTCGACGCCCGGCGTTCCGACCGCCCCGGCATCTACAAGTCCTCCATACTGCTCGGCCCCGACGGGCAGGTGGGCAGGCGCTACGACAAGAACCGGCTCGTGCCCTTCGGCGAGTACATCCCCGCACGGTCGCTGCTGGGCTGGGCCACGTCGGTGGGCCGCGCGGCGGGAGAGGACCGGCTGCGCGGCGACGGCCCGGTGATGATGCGGGGTTCGGGCGTGAAGTTCGGGCCGCTGGTGTGCTTCGAGAGCGCCTTCCCCGACATGAGCCGCCAACTGGCCCTCGACGGTGCCCGGTTGATCGTCACCCAGTCCTCCACCTCGACGTTCCAGCACAGTTGGGCGCCCGCTCAGCACGCCTCGCTTGCCGCGCTGCGTGCGGCCGAGACCGGGCGGCCGATGGTGCATGCCACCCTCACCGGGGTCAGCGCCGTGTACGGGCCGCACGGCGAACGCATCGGGCCCTGGCTCGGCACCGACCGCCACACCGCCGAGGTCTACAAGGTGCCCCTGGCCACCGGCAGCACGCTCTACCTCCGTACGGGCGACTGGATCGTGCACACGGCGGTGGCCGCACTGGTCGTCTACGGGGCGGCGGAGGGCGCAGGGGCGTTCCGGCGCCGGCGCCGGGGCGGGGGCCGCGGTGGCGGTGGCAGGGGCAGCAGTGGGAGCAGGGACAGTGGCGAAGGGCCGGAGGGGGCTGGCAGCTCCAAGTCCTCGTCGCCCGGAGGCGATTGAGAGCCACGGGCGGCTCTCAGCAGCCGGTGCGCGCCGCGGACATGAGCGCCCCGGGAGGATCGGACGCCGCCCCTCTCACGTTCACTCAACCCCAACGCACCGCACCCGCACCCCACTTCAGCGCTGTCGCTTACCGTCGCCACCGTGTCCGGGCGGGCTCCAGTCGGCGATCCCGTCGAGTGCGCGCAGTGCGAGGTGCGGCGCGAGCCGGCCGACCGTGACCATCGCGGCGTCGCGCAGTGCGCACGCGGTCGCCGAGGTGAGGGTGATGAATCGGCTGACGCGAATCGCCCGGTGTACCACCTCGCTCGTGCGGGGCAGCCGGTCGTGGGTGTAGGCGGCCAGCGCCGACGGGATGTCCGCCCGTGTCGTGGCGTGGTGTGCGAGCACGACGGCGTCCTCCATGGCCTGGTTGCCGCCCTGTCCGAGCGTGGGCGGCATGGCGTGTGCGGCGTCTCCCAGTACGGCCACCCGCCCGCGGTGGTAGGCGGGCAGCGGCTCGGCCGCCTCGTAGACGTCGTTGCGCAGTACGTCGTCGGGGCGGGCGGCGGCGAGAAGTCCGGGCACGGGCTGGTGCCAGGTGCCGAACCGGCGCCGCAGTTCGGCGAGTTCGCCGTCCGGGGACCGCTCGCCCGCCGGGACGGCCGCGGCTGCGTAGGCGTAGATCCGGCCGTCGTGGAGCGGCTGGGTGCCCCATAGGACGCCCCGCCCCCATGTCTCGTGCGGAGGGCAGGCCACGTCAGGGGCGGGGACCACGAAACGCCATGCGGTGAACCCCGCGTTGCGTGGCGCCGGGCAGCCGGGGAAGAGGAGCGAGCGCGCGGCGGAGTGGACTCCGTCGGCGGCGACGGCCAACTCCGCCTCGTGCTGCGGCAGTTCGCGCGCCGACGGCTCGTGTTCCACTCCGCCCTTGCCCGCCGCGAGCCCCGCCGTCCCATGCTTCGCCACCGTGCGGCGTATGCGAGCGGGGCGATCCGCGTCGCCCGGATCGGCGATCTCGGCCTCCGCTCCGGTGACGACCGCGCTCTCCGGCAGCCGTGAGCGCAGCAGCGAGATCAGCGTGGCCCTGTGCAGCGGCACGAGCGGACCCCCGAAGCGCTCGGCCGCGGCCTCCTGACTGGTGCGGGAGAGCCAACGCCCCGAGGGGGTACGCAGTCCGCCCTCGGCGTTCCACGAGCGCATCGATCTGACCGTGTCGCCGAGGCCGATCATGTCCAGTGCGCGCAGGGAGTTGGGGGTCAGGCCGAGACCCGCGCCCACCGCCTCGATCGCGGGAGCCCGTTCGAGAACGGTGACGTGCCACCCCCGCTGATGGAGCGCGACCGCCGCGGTGAGTCCGCCGACTCCCGCACCGATCACGACGGCACGTGGCCCGTCGACGGGCGAGGAGCTGGATACGGGCATGACGCTCTCCTTCTCCACCGGGCGGGCCGCACGACCAGACGGCCGTCGAACCGCCGTCACTACATCTGTAGTCTACTACATCAGTAGTGACCGGCCGCCGACTGCCCTCTCCCGTCGTACATTTGCTGCCATGAACGCCGCCCGCTCCTCCCCGCCGGCCCCCCGTTCCGAGGTCATCGCCGACGCCGCGATCGATCTGCTCGTGCGAGGCGGCCTCCGTGCGCTGACGCACCGGGCCGTGGACGAGGCGGCCGGACTGCCGCAGGGCTCGACGTCGAACCACGCGCGCACCCGGGCGGCCCTCATCGAGGCCGCGGTGCGGCGCCTGGCGGTACGCGAGTCACAGGTGATCTCGATGGAGGAGATGCCGCAGGGCGAGAGCGCCGCGGAACTCGCGGACGGCCTGGCCCTCGCGCTGTACCGCTACCTCACACGCGACCCGTCGCTGCTGATCGCCCGCTACGAGCTGGCACTTGAGATCACGCGCCGCCCGGAGCTGCGGGAGATGTATGTACGCACCGGCACCGCGGCATTCCGGGAGCCGCTGGTGGCGATGCTCAGCCGCGCCGGATCGGCCGAACCGGAGCGGCACACACTGTCGTTGGTGGCCTGGTGTGACGGCATGCTCTTCTCCTGCACGGCGGGCTCGTACGCCGCGGAGGTGCCCACCTACGATCAACTGCGCGCGGGCCTTGAGGAGTTGCTCGACGGCATGCTGGGCGCGTCGTCGGCCCGCAGCGGCTCGTCGACACGTACCGGATCTTCGGCCCGTAACGGCTCTGCGGCACGCGGGAAGAACTGACGTCGTCAGCCGACGAGCGCAACGGCGGCGGCTCAGCACCCCAGGCGGCTCTCCAGCCTGCCCACGGCCGCCTTGATGCCCGCCCCGTACTCGTCGTCGGCCAGCGATCCCAACGCGCCCCGCGCCCGCCGCAGTTCACGGCGCGCGGAGTCGCCGTCCCCCAACTTCGCATGGTCCGCGGCGAGGTTGAGATAGAGCGAGGGGTACAGGGAGCGCACGGCCAGGGAGTGCTCTCCCCATTCCACCTCCTCCTCGGTGAGGGCGTCCGCGGCGGCGAGCGCCCGGCGGTCCCACTCCAGTTCCGCGCACGGGTCGTCCTGGGTGTCCGCCATGTAGTGCGCGATGGTGCAGCGGTGGAAGAGGTCGCCCTCGCCGCTCGTCTCGGACCACAGCAGCGCGAAGCGGTTCCTGGCCTCCTCGCGGTCGCCCGCGCGGTGAAGCATGATCGCCTGGCCGATCCGGACCGTGATGCCGTCGGGGGACGTCTCCTGCTGCCGCTCCGTCACGGGACTCCTCCTCCACCACCGGGCGCACCGACTGCTGCTCTCACCTGCCTCGACGACGCTAGCCGCCGGCACTGACAATCGCGCTCAGGCGCGTGCGCCGGCTGTCGGGGATGCGCCAGTCGACAGGCGAGTGGCCCGCCGCGGCGACCGCTTCGTCGATCCGGCTGAAGGGCCGTGAGCCGAAGAACTTCTTCGCGGACAGCGGCGAGGGGTGTGCGCCCTGCACCACGGTGTGCCGTGCGGTGTCGATCAGCGGCAGCTTCTTCTTGGCGTGATTGCCCCAGAGCACGAAGACCGCGGGCTTCTCCCGCGCCGCCACGGCCCGGATCACCGCGTCGGTGAACGTCTCCCACCCCTTGCCCTTGTGGGAGTTGGCCTCGCCCGCCCGCACCGTCAGCACGGTGTTGAGCAGCAGCACGCCCTGCTCGGCCCACGGCATCAGATATCCCGTGGCGGGCACCGGGTGGCCGAGGTCGTCGCGCATCTCCTTGTAGATGTTGCGCAGCGACGGCGGGGTGCGCACCCCGGGCCGCACGGAGAAGCACAGGCCGTGGCCCTGCCCCTCTCCGTGGTACGGGTCCTGGCCGAGGATGAGGACCTTGACCCGCTCGTACGGGGTGGCGTGCAGCGCTGCGAAGACCTCTTCGCGCGGCGGGTATACGGGACCCCGCTCCCGCTCCTGCTCGACGAACTCGGCCAGCTCCTTGAAGTAGGGCTTGCCGGTCTCATCGCCGAGGGCCTGCTGCCAGGAGTCGGGCAGCGTGCCCAGCATGTCGTTCAACTCTCGTACCTCCGCGGGGGCTTCACTCCGTCATCGAGGTCACGAACGTACCCGCTGCCACTGACATCGGGCGCCGCGCCCGGTATGGGATCGGGCCGCGCGGACCGGCACGGCACCGCACGCCCCGGCAACGCACGCCCCCGGCAACGAGTGAGCCCCGCCGGTGTCCCGGCGGGGCTCCTGCGCTACCGCTGTTCGTGGCCGTGATCCGCCGGTGCCGCCGTGCCTTACCAGCTCGACTTCTTGTGCAGCTCCCACAGGCGCGGAAGCGTCGACGGGTCGAGCACCCACTCGACACCCGCGACGTCCTTCAGCGAGGCCACATAGACCCGGCCCTGCCACAGCGGCAGCAGCCGCGCGTCCTTCGCGATGATCTTCTGGGCGCGGGTGAAGGCGCGGCTGGCGGTCGCGCGGTTGCTCTCCTTGCGCGAGGTGGGCAGCAGGTCGTCGGTGATCTCGGAGTTCTCGTAGGGGGTGCCGAGCGCGTTGTTCTTGCCTACGAAGGGCGCCACGTAGTTGTCGGCGTCGGGGAAGTCGGGGAACCAGCCGCGGCCGAAGACGGGGTACTTGCCCTTGCTGTAGCCCTCGACGAACTCCGACCAGGGGCGCCCCTTGACCGTGACGTCGAACAGCCCCGACTTGTTGAGCTGGCGCTTCAGCTCGGCGAACGTCTCACCCGTCGTGGAGCCGTAGCGGTCGGTGGTGTACCAGAGCTTCAGCGGCACCTTCTTGTCGATGCCCGCGTCGCTGAGCGTCTTGCTCGCCTTGTCGCGGTCCGGCTCGCCGTAGCGGTCGTAGTAGGCGCTGGTGTGTCCCGTGATGCCGCCGGGGACCATGGAGTAGAGCGGATCGGCCGTGCGGTTGTAGACGTTGCGCACGAGCGCCTTGCGGTCGATCAGTTCGGCGACTGCCTTGCGTACGGCGGGATTTCCCGCCATGGGGTCCTTGGGGTTGAAGACGAGATAGCTGATCTCGGAGCCGAGCAGCTCGGTCAGCTCGATCTGCTGGTCGCCGTTCGCCTGCGCCTTCTGGAATCCGCTGACCTGGTCCGGGGTCAGTCCGCGGTATGCGACGTCGATCTTCTTGGCCTTGAGGGCCTTCACCATCTTCCCCGAATCCTGGAAGTACTCGATGGTGACGACGTCGTTCTTGGGCTTCGCGGGACCGCGGTAACCGTTGTACTTCGTGAGTTCGGCCTTCTTGCCCTTGGTGTAGGACTTCAGCGAGTACGGCCCGGAACCCACGAGTTTGCCGCCCTTGCGCAGCTTCTTCGCCGGATACGTCTCCGGGTCGACGATCGCGGTGGCCGGGGTCGCGAGTATGAAGGGGAAGGTGGCGTCGGACTTCTTCAGATGGAAGACGACGGTGCTCTTGTCCGGTGCCTCCACGCGGTCCAGGCTGCCCATCAGCCCGAGCGGACCGGACTTCGACTTGATCGTCATCACGCGGTCCACGGAGTGCTTGACCGCGCGGGCGTCGACCGGGTTCCCGTTGGAGAACTTCAGCCCGTCGCGCAGTGTGCAGCGGTAGACGCGGCTCGCGGAGTCGGTGAAGCCGCAACGTTTGGCCGCGTCGGGCTCGGGCGAGGAGCTGCTGCTGGGAAAGGAGAGCAGCGTCTGGAAGACGTTCTTGTACAGCTCCCACGAACCGTCCCAGGCCGCCGCCGGATCGAGGGTGCTGGGAGCGCTGGTGGTCCCCGTGACGATCTCGCGGCGCTGCTCCTCGGCGTCGTCACCCGACATCGAACTGCACCCGGCGACCAAGGACGTCACCATGGCGACGGTCGCTGCGATCCTCAGAGGTCCGTTCCGGTCGAACACCTGCGCGCTCCTCAGTCGGCGGGGCCACTTCTGCCGATGCGGTTACAAAAGGGAATGCCGTCGGCTTACCAATGCGCTTGCGCTGTCTACACGCCGTCGTACGGAGCACGTCGACGCCGTACGCGGACCCGCTGGCCGAGAGGCGAGAGAGACCCTACCTCAGCACCCGTGCCATCGAACATGCAGAGGTCAACCATTCGTCAATTGCCAACGAGACTCCGTACTTTCCGATGACAGCGGGTGCCGGTCCGACGACGGACCGGCACCCGAATTCGCGAGAAGCGATGCCCTGCGGAGGGCGAAATCCCACTCTTCCTACTCGGCCCCTACTCGACTCCGGCGTTCAGCGCGAGACCGCCGTCGACGACGAGGGTCTGGCCGGTGATCCACGCCGAATCGGGAGAAGTGAGGAAGGCGGCGGCCCCACCGATGTCAGACGGAACCCCGAGCCTCCCCATGGGATAGCGGGCGGCGGCGTCCTGCTCACGGCCCTCGTAGAGCGCGGCGGCGAACTTCGTCTTCACCACGGCCGGTGCGACCGCGTTGACCCGTACACCCGGCGCGAACTCGTGGGCGAGCTGCTGCGTGAGGTTGATCATCGCCGCCTTGCTCATGCCGTAGGCGCCGATGAAGGGAGAGGCGGACATTCCCGCGATGGAGGCGATGTTGACGATCGTGCCGCCGTGGTCGCGCTGCCAGGCCGCCCAGGTGGACTGTGCGAATCCGAGGGCCGAGACCACGTTGGTCTCGAAGACCTTACGGGCGACGCCGAGGTCGAGTTCGGCGATGGGCCCGAAGACCGGATTCGTACCCGCGTTGTTGACGAGGTGGTCGACGCGGCCGTAGGCCTCCATGACCTGCTCGACGGCGGTGCGCCTGTGGTCGTCGTCGTGTGCCTTGCCCGCCACGTACATGGCGCGCTGCGGACCGAGGGCGGCGACGGCCTCCTTCAGGGCGTCCTCATTGCGTCCAGTGATGCACACTCGGTGCCCTCGGGCGATCAGCGCCTCGGCGACGCCGTAGCCGATGCCCCGGCTTCCGCCGGTGACGATCGCGACCTCGCCGCTGTCCTGCTGCTCTGCTGCGTCGTGCTGTGCCATCTTCGGTGACCCTCCGGTCAGTTGAGCGGGCCGCCGGCCACGTACAGGACCTGCCCGGAGACGAAGCCGGCCTGCTCGCCGCTGAAGAAGGCGATGGCGTTGGCGATGTCCTCGGGCCTGCCGACACGCTGCACCGGGATCTGCGAGGCCGCGGCGGCCTGGAAGTCCTCGAAGCCCATGCCCACGCGCTCGGCGGTGGCGGCCGTCATGTCGGTGACGATGAAGCCCGGCGCCACGGCGTTGGCGGTGATGCCGAACTTGCCCAGCTCCTTGGCGAGGGTCTTGGTGAAGCCCTGCATGCCGGCCTTGGCCGCCGCGTAGTTCACCTGGCCGCGGTTGCCGAGCGCGGAGGACGAGGACAGGTTCACGATGCGCCCGAACCCGGCGTCGACCATGTGCTTCTGGCAGGCACGCGACATCAGGAAGGCGCCGCGCAGATGCACGTTCATGACCGTGTCCCAGTCGGCGTCGCTCATCTTGAACAGCAGGTTGTCCCGCAGCACTCCCGCGTTGTTCACGAGCACCGTGGGCGGTCCCAGCTCGTCGACGACGCGCGCCACGGCCGTCTCGACCTGGCCCGAGTCGGAGACGTCGCAGCCCACGGCGACGGCCTTGCCGCCCTCGGCTGTGATCTTCTCCACGGTCTCCTTGCAGGCCGACTCGTCGAGGTCGAGCACGGCTACGGAGCGGCCCTCGGCCGCGAGCCTTACCGCGGTGGCCGCGCCGATGCCCCGCGCCGCACCGGTGACGATCGCGACGCGCTGGTCGGTGGTGGACATGCTGTTTCTCCTCGCCCTGAATTCGTCGTGAGCCGCGTGGACGGCCATGTGGTGAGCAGTGGTTGTGAGCGGTGGTCCTTTGGACCGCCCTAGGGGTGAGCAACCGCTTAGTCTCTCGCGGTAGTCGTGACGCTATGAGCCGCGCCATCCGCTGTCAACAAGTGCTCCGCGACATGAGATTCACCGCACGAGCAGTTCCAGCAGCCGTCCGGCCTCCGCCTCCGGGTCACAGGTCAGGCCCGTATGCACAGGGCCGGCCTGCACCACCGTGCTACGGGGGGCGACGAGCCAGCGGAAGCGGCTGCCCGGTGACTCGGCCGCCGCCTGGCCCGCGGCCTCACCGCCGTGGCAGACGTCCTCGGCCGCGTGCAGCGCCGCGCGTACGCCCGCCAGGTCGGCCCGGGGGTCGAGTGCCCGCAGACGCGTCTCGTCGAGATGCGTACGGGCCACGACGAGGGATCTGGCGCGGCAGTAGACGACCACGCCCGCGTTCATGACCTCGCCGCGTTCGATCCTCGGCACGACGCGCAGCAGCGCGTACTCGAACACCTCGCGCTGGGCGGCCCGTCCACTCGTGCCGCCGCTCACCGCCGGGCCTCCCGGCCGTCGCGCCGGCTGTGCGGCCAGGCGCCGGTGAGCCAGCCGGGCGCACGCGAGGGGCCGTCGGCGGTCGGTTCGCCGAGGACGACGCGCTCGCCGAGGCCCGGGAGGCGCGCGGCGAGCGTGCTCACATATGCGTCGCGCACCTCGTCGGGAGCGGCGAACCCCGGCTCGTCCGCCAGCCACTCGTCGGGGACTTCGGCCGCGCACTCCGCGAGCAGGTCCTCGGTGACCAGTGGCGCCAACTCGGCGGAAGCAGCGGCCAGATCGGGCCGGAACGGCGCCAGTACGTGGTCGGACGCGTCGTAGGGCCTGCCCGGGGAGGCCGCGGCGGAGGGCCAGTCGTGATGCCAGATCATGCTCGCCCCATGGTCGATCAGCCACATCTGTCCGTGCCACACCAGCAGATTGGGGTTGCGCCAGGATCTGTCGACGTTGCCGATGAGCGCGTCGAACCACACCACTCGGCCCGCTTCGGCGGCGCTCACGCCGAAGGCCGGGGGGTCGAGGCCCAGGGAGCCCGGCAGGAAGTCGATACCGAGGTTCAGGCCGCCGCTGCCCTTGAGCAGGGCCTGCACCTCCTCGTCCGGTTCGCCGAGGCCGATGACGGGATCGAGCTGGATGCGCACGAGTTCGGGGACGCGAAGGCCGAGGCGCTGGGCCAGCCGGCCGGCGAGCACCTCCGCCACCAGGGTCTTGCGGCCCTGTCCGGCGCCGGTGAACTTCATGACATACGTGCCCAGATCGTCCGCCTCGACGATTCCCGGCAGCGAACCGCCTTCCCGCAGAGGGGTCACATAGCGGGTGGCGGCGACTTCGCGAAGCATCCGCTCAGGCTAGCCGCCCGTGAGCCGGGACTCTCCGCAATAAATCCGCGGCCGGGCATGCGGGGAACGCGGCAGCGGATCGTCAGCAGAAGCAGCGGATCGTCAGCAGAAGGGGTCATGGAGAAGGGGGCGCGGGGCGCTGCCGGGTGCGGGCCGCGGCCGGGCCGAAACGCCCTTTCGGCGCCGCCGCCAGGGCAGTCATACATCGTATGCGAGCAGGTGACCGCCCGCAGGGGGCTCCATGTTCAATTGGTCTTTCTTGACAAAGCCCTTCGCCGCCGCGGAACGCCTGTGCAGGATGCCCAGGGCAGCGGCATCTACAGCCGAGAGCCGCCCGGGTGCCCGGAAGAGGACCACGAAGGACACGACAGGCTCAGATCACCGCGTGCAGCCCCCGACAGAACAGGATCTTCCCCATGACAGCATCGACCACCCGTAGGTCCGTGCTCGCCGCCGCGGGCGCGGCCTCGGCCGCCGTCACCCTTGCCGCCTGCGGCTCCGGCGAGAGCTCCGGAGGCGACGAGAACGCCGGAGGCGACAGCGGCAGCGAAGGCGGCGGCGCGAAGGGCGAACTCGGCGATGCCGCGGACATCCCCGAGGGCGGCGGCATGATCTTCAAGGAGCAGAAGGTCGTCGTGACGCGGCCCAGCGGCTCCGACTACAAGGCGTTCTCGGCGGTGTGCACGCACAAGGGCTGCTCGGTCTCCGAGGTCAAGGGCGGCACCATCAACTGCCCCTGCCACGACAGCAAGTTCGACATCTCCGACGGCAGCGTCAAGGGCGGCCCGGCGACCAAGCCGCTTCCCCCGGCGAAGGTCTCCGTCAAGGGCGGCAAGATCCACCTCGCCGAGGGCTGAGCCCCGGCTCTCCACAGGCCCCGAACGCGGGGTGCGGTGCACGGAGACGAGCACCGCACCCCGCGGCGTGTACGGGCAGGAATCCGCGGCGGTCCCGCCCCGTGCCATCGCTACCGCGCCGCGCAGCACGGCGCCGCTCCCAGCTCGTGGCCCGGTCCTCAGTCGTTGCGCGCCTCGGGCCAAGCCCCAGCACGTCGGCCATGACGCCGCGCTTCGCGTCGTAGCCGAGCGCCTCAGTCGTAGCGCCGCGCCGCCGACGGTCGCAGGACTCCCGCCACCGCCGCGCCCACTTCCTCCGCGCTCTCCACCGTCAGCGGGGAGACAGTCAGCCGGATTCCGGGCGGCGACGCCAGCCGGAAGCGCGCACCGGGGGCGACCGCCCAGCCTGCCTGTAGCAGACGCGCGACGGTGCCGGTCTCGTCCGGCACCGTCACCCATACGTTCATTCCGCTGCGCCCGTGTGCCTCGACGCCGCGTGCCTTGAGCGCATCGACGAGGGCTTCGCGGCGCTCGGTGTAGGAGCGGGCGACCGCGTCGACGTCCACGGCCCGCGTCTCCCAGAGGTGCAGCACGGCGTCCTGTAGCAGGCGGCTCACCCAGCCGGGCCCCAGAAGCTGCCGTCCGCACAGCCGGTCCAGCGTGACCTCGTCCCCGGTGACGACCGCCAGCCGCAGGTCCGGGCCGTACGCCTTGGCCGTGGATCGCACCAGGGCCCAGCGATCCGTATGGCCCGCAAGGGAGTTGAGCGGTTCGCCGACGATGCCGTGCCCGTGGTCGTCCTCGATGAGAAGGGTGCCCGGGTGTCCGGCGAGGACTTCACGCAGCCCTGCGGCGCGTGCGGCGCTCACCGCGGCTCCGGTCGGGTTCTGCGCCCGTGCGGTGACGATCAGCGCGCGGGCGCCCTCGCGCAGCGCACGTGCCGTCTCCCCCGGCAGCGGCCCCTCGTCGTCGACGGCGACGGGCAACGTACGCAGCCCGAGCGCGGGGATCAGATCGAGCAGGCTGCCCCAGCCCGGGTCCTCCACGGCTACGGCGTCGCCCGCGCGCAGATGTGCCACGAGTACGCGCTCGATGGCGTCGAGGGCGCCGGAGGTCACGGCGACGGGCCCGCCCGGCACGCCGTCCTCGTCCAGCCTGCGGCGCGCGGCGCGGGCGAACCGCTCGCTCACTGCCGGGTCTCCGTAGAGCACGCTGCGCCGGGCGGCGTTCGCCGCGGCCGTCGCCAGCGCGTCGTGCAGCGGCGGCAGCAGTGCGGTGTCGGGATTGCCGGTGGAGATGTCCACGCAGCCTTCGGGCACCTCGGGCCGGATGGCCTCGCGTGGGGTCCCGGCCGGGCTCTGCCGTACGCGGCTGCCGCGGCGGCCCGCGGTCTCGATGACTCCGCGCTCGCGCAGTGTGCGGTAGGCGGCGGCGACCGTGTTGGCGTTCACCCCGAGTTCGAGCGCCAACTCCCGTAGTGGCGGCAGCAGTTGACCGGGGCTGAGGCCGCCTTCGCGTACGCCGCTCTCCACGCTCGCTGCGATCTCGGCTGCGCGGCGGCCCTCGATCCGATATTCTCCTAGCACAAAGATGATTATGCACTAGTTCAAAATGCGGCGCAATGAGCGCACCGAACGCAAGGGAGAGTTCCTTGGCGTACACCGTTCCCTCCCCCGGGCCCTCCCCCGAGTCATCTGATTCCTCGGAGTCCCCCGGCACCCCGGACTCGTCCGGCACATACGGGTCCACCGCCCGCACCGTCCCGTCCCGGCACCGTGAACGGGCCTCGTACGACCGCGAATTGGTGCACTCGATCCTCGACGAGGACTACGTCTGCCATCTGGGATTCGTGCGCGACGGCGCTCCGGTGGTGCTGCCGACCCTCTACGCCCGCTCGGGCGAGCGCCTGTATCTGCACGGGTCCACGGGCTCGCGCCCGCTGCTCGCCGCCGACCGCGAGGACGGGCTGCCGGTCTGCGTCACCGTGACGCTGCTCGACGGGCTCGTACTGGCACGTGCCGCCTTCCACCACTCGCTGAACTACCGCTCGGTGGTGGTGCACGGGACCGCGCACCGCGTGCCCGAGGGTCCCGAACTGACCGCCGCGCTCGATGCGTTGGTCGACGGCGTGGTGCCCGGCCGGGCGGCGGACTCCCGCCGGGCCGACGCAAGGGAACTCGCGGCGACGGCCGTGCTCCGCCTCGATCTGGAAGAGGTCTCCGCGAAGGTGCGCCAGGGCGGCCCCAACGACGACCCGGAGGACATGGCGCTTCCGCACTGGAGCGGCGTGGTGCCCGTCGCCCGCAGCTACGGCACGCCCGTACCGGCCGGGGACCTGGCGCCGGGCACGCCGCTCCCGGCGTATCTCGACGGCCGCTGATCCAGGGGCGGTTCACGGCCGTCACGGCGGGCCCGTCCCGGGGTCAGGACGGAGCAGGTCCCGGGATCAGGGGGGACCAGGTCCCGGGCGGCGGACGGCGCACGGGTGTCAGGTGCGCCCCTCGGTGGTGTCCCTGGGAAACCCGCCGACGACGGCGCCCTCCTTGCCGCCCGCCGCGACGGGCTCCTCCTGCCGCTGCTTCGGTGCGGAGCGCTGTGCGATGAAGGCCCCGAGGAGTACGACCGCGCCGCCGAAGAGCTGTACGGGCGCGAGGTGTTCACCGAGCAGCACCCAGGCGAGCACCGTTGCGATGACCGCTTCGAGGCATGCGACGACTCCGGCGACCTGCGGGGAGAGCCTGCGCACCGAGAGCACCCCGGTGAGATACGCGGCGACCGTGGCGACGAGCACGATCCACCCCAGCAGGACGGCCGCGGGTACGGCCGTGCCGTCCATGGACGCCTCCCGCCCCAGCACGGACCACTCCATCTCCCACGGCCTCGCCGGCACGGTCAGTACGGCCGCTCCCGTCAGCAGCCCGTAGGCGATGACGCCCAGCGGATCGGGGGCACGGCGGCCGTCCGATCCGTCGCTGCCGTGGTCGGAGAGCACGAAGTACCCCACCTGGCAGCAGGCCGCCCCGAGGGCGAGCAGCAGACCCAGGAGGTCGAGCGTCAGCCCGGACCACACACGCACCACACAGGCCAGGCCGCCCACCGCGAGTACGACGCCCACGCCCGCGGACCGGCTCACCGGACGCCGCTGTACGAACCGCACCCAGCCCAGCACCAGCGCGGGCGCCAGATACTCGATGAGCAGTGCGACGCCGACGGGGATGCGGGAGAGCGCGGCGAAGTAGCACGCCTGCACGCCGGCGACGGCAAGCAGCCCGAACCCCACGAGCAGACCCGGCCGTTCACGCACCAGCGCCCGGTGGCGCCAGGCGAGCGGCAGCATCACGAAGGCCGCGCCCGCCACCCGAAGCCACGTCACATGCAGCGGTTCGAGCCCGGCCTCGATCAGCGGTTTGGCGGCCGGTCCCGAACCGCCGAACGCGAAGGCGGAGACGAGCGCGAGGGCGAGGCCGAAACCGCGGGACGAGCCGGGAGCGCGGGAGATGCCGGAGCGACCGGACGAGCCTGACCGGCCGGACTGCGTGGTGTCGTGCATGACTTCATGATGTCAACGCCCGACAGTAGTGTCACCCCTAATACACCTGACAGTGGGGTGTGACCGCGAGCCCGGCGGCGACGCCCCGTACATCGACCCCGGCCGTACGGAGCACGTCCGCCGCCCGGCACTCCGGGTCGGACGCGAGCCCGGCGAACAGGTCGACGCCCTCGGCACGTTCGGCGCCCCGAGCCTCGGCCCGTGCCAGGGCGAAGGCCAGCGAAGCGGCGGCGGCAGGCGACCATCCGGCTGGGAGCCGCACCGTCGCCGGTCCCGCCGCGGGCGGCCGGCCGGAGGTCTCCACGGTGTCCTGCCAGCGCAGCCCGTACCCGATCGAGCGCTGCGCGAGATAGCCCAGCAGCTTCGCGGTCTGCGGACCTCCACCGCCGAGGAACGCCCGTACGACGGCGTCGGATTCGAGGAGACCGTGCAGCAGATGCGCGGTGTCCACCTCGCGGTCGCCGCCCAGCGAGGCCCGTCGGCGCGCGGTCGCGACGACGGCGGCCAGCGGCGCGCTGAGCCGGTCCTCGATCACCGCACCGGCGGCGCCGGCGGCAGGTGCAGGGGGCGTACGGATGTCCACGTCACCACCGCATCACGAGCGCACAGGGGCGCACATCCTCGCCACGGGGCATATGCGCGTACCCCGGTGGTCGGTGTGCGCCCCGTCCGCCTCCTACTGGAGGAGGAGCACCGACTCAGGGACCCTCGGGATGGGCATACAGGAACCGAATGCCCGGAAGGTCGCGTCTTGTTCACCAACAGCCCCCCATACGGCAGCACTTGGAGATTCCCATGGGCGCACGCCATGCACGCTCCGTTCTCGCCGCTCTCGCCCTCGGCGCCGCTGTGACCGTCAGCGGGTGCACCGCGGGCTCCGACTCCTCGACCGACTCCCCGGCGTCCGTGGACGGCGCGGATTCCGGCTCCGCCTCGTCGCCGGGCTCCGAGCAGGATGCGGACTCCGGTCAACCGCCGCGCGCCCAGGGCGCCGAGGGAGACGACGGCGGGCGTCCTTCCGGAGCGGGCAGCGAGGAGAGCCGCCCACGCTGGTGCACGACGGACGCGCTGTCGGTCTCGCTGCGTCCGGGCCGGCCCGCCGCGGGGAACCGCTACGCCGCCCTCGTGCTCACCAACTCCTCGTCGCACACCTGCCGTACGCAGGGGTGGCCGGGTCTCCAGCTCACCGGCGACGACGGAGGGAAGATCCCGACCCGGGTCGTACGGGACCACTCGACGCCGTCGCCCCAGTTGACCCTCTCCCCCGGCGGGACCGCGTCGGCCCGCATGCACTGGACCGTGGTGCCGAGCGAGGGCGACCCGGCGGACGGCAAGTGCCCCGGGCCCGCCGCGGTGCGTGTGATCCCGCCGGACCAGCGCGCCTCCAAGTCGGCGTCCTGGAAGATGGGCGAGGTCTGCGGCGCCGGAAAGCTGGACGTACGGCCGCTGCTGCCGGGATCGGGCCCCTCGGAGTGACTTCAGCGCTGGTCACGACCGGGCACCCTCAGGCGTCCGGCCGTGATCGGCTGCCGGGGCCCGGCGGGGCGGTCGGCGCACGCCGCCTTCCGCCGCACCGCTCCCGTGCCGTGGTCACTCCTCCTCGGCGAGGATCAGATAGAGCTTCTTACGGGCGTCGTTGACGACGCCGAGCGCCTTGTCGCGCTGCTCCTGCGTGCCGTTCGCCCACACCTGCTGGAAGGCGCTGACCAGTCCGCCGCCTGCCTTGCGGACCTCGTTCATGGCCTCCCAGTCGATGCCGCGGCCGGCCTCCTCCCAGGGGGCGTCCGGCCCGGCCTCGGCCTCCTCGCGGCCCGCGTCGGTGAGCGAGAAGAGGTTCTTGCCGCCCTCGCTGGCACTGCTGATCAGGCCCTCGTCCTCCAGGAGCTGGAGCGTCGGGTAGACCGAGCCGGGGCTCGGCTTCCAGGCGCCGCCACTGCGTTCGGCGATCTCCTGGATCATCTCGTAACCGTGCATCGGCCGGTCCTTCAGCAGCGCCAGGATCGAGGCACGCACATCGCCGCGCCGCGCACGGCCGCGCGGCCCTCCACGGCCCCTGCCACGGGGACCGAAGGGCGGGCCGTCCCCGAAGGGCGGACCGAAGGCACCGAAGGCCCTCCGCTCCGACGGACCGAAACCGGCAGGGCCGCACTGGCCGGGCCCATGGCCGTGACCGCGCCCGCGGCCACCGAATCGCTGTTCTTCCTTACGCATGTACGACATCCCTTCAATGATCTGTCTTCGACAAGCTTTGACTTGTCGTGATGGCTCAACGATATATCGGCGATGCTCTTATGGCAACGCCCGTCTTTGAGGCCCTCTTACGTACCGGTCCGAGCCCCGGCCCCGCACCGGCCCAGGGACCGGTCCACCCGCGCCGCATTGGCCGTCGCCGGGGCGGCCGCGGTCCTCTACCGTCCCGGTCCATGAGGATTCGTACCGTCGACGCCTTCACCGACCGGCCCTACTGCGGCAACCCGGCGGCCGTCGTGCTGCTGACCGGGGACGACTCCGGCGGATTCCCCGCCGACGAGCGCCTTCAGAGGGTCGCCAACGAGATGAACCTCTCCGAGACCGCCTTCGCACACCCGCTGACCGGGGACGCGGAGGCCGACTGGGCGCTGCGCTGGTTCACGCCCGCCGCCGAGGTGGATCTGTGCGGCCACGCGACGCTGGCCACCGCCCACATCCTCCGCGCGGACGGCCTTGTCGACGGAACCGTGCGCTTCCGTACCCGCAGCGGCGTGCTCAGTGCCGACACCGCTCACGACGGTGCGATCACCCTGGACTTCCCCACGGCTCCGCTGGCGCCGGTCGCGGCACCGCCGGGACTGGCTGCGGCTCTCGGCGCCGAACCGGTCTCCGTGCACGACACCGGACCGCTCGGCGATCTCCTCGTCGAGGTCGCCGACGAGGAGACCCTGCGCGCACTGACGCCGGACAGCGGCGCCGTCGGCCGTCTGCCGCACCGGGGCGTCATCGTCACCGCGCTCGCCGACGATGCGTCCGGGGACGCCGACCGCGATGCCCGCGACCGCGAATACGACTACGTCTCCCGGATGTTCGCGCCCTCCGTCGGCATCCCCGAGGACCCGGTCACCGGCAGCGCACACACGGCGCTCGCACCGTTGTGGTCGGGGCGCCTCGGCCGTGACTCGCTGACGGGAATGCAGTGCTCCGCGCGTACGGGCCTGGTACGTACGACCCTTCGCGGCGAACGCACCGAACTGACCGGCGGCGCGGTCACGGTCCTCGACGCGCGGCTTCGTGCCGGATGGTGACCCGCCGCGCCTCCGGCGAAAGCCGGGGCCGGGGCCGGGGCAGTGACCGAGGCAGTGACCGGGGGCCGGGGTCGAGGCAGCGGCAGCGGCAGCGGGCCAGCGTCAGGGCGTGGGCAGCCAGTCCACCTTGCCCGCGAAGAGCGCGTAGCCGGTGAAGGCCACGACGTCGATCAGCGCATGCGCCACGACCAGCGGCCCGACGCGCCCCCAGCGACGGTAGAGCACCACGAAGATCACGCCCATCGCCATGTTCCCCAGCAGCCCGCCGATGCCCTGGTAGAGGTGGTACGAGCCGCGCAGCGCCGCGCTCGCCGCCAGCGCCGCCCACGGCGACCAGTTCAACTGCCCCAGCCTGCGCAGCAGATAGCCGACGACGATCACTTCCTCCAGCACGGCGTTCTGCACCGCGGAGGCGATCAGCACCGGGATCCGCCACCACACGTGCGGCAGCGACTCGGGCACGACGGTCAGGTTGAATCCGGCCTTCAGCGCCACCAGGTACAGCGCCAGCCCGCTACCGCCGATGGCCGCGGCGAGCAGCGCACCCCGCCCCAGGTCGAACGCGGGCCTGCCCCGGTCGAAGCCGACCGTACGCAGCCCGCCGAGCCCGTCGCGCAGTGCCGAGCCCTCGCGCGTCAGCAGATGCGCCACGAGCGCTACGGGCACCAGTGCCGTGGCGATCCCGAAGAGCTGCCAGGCCAGGTCCAGCCACGGCCGGTCCGGAGCGCGCGAGGTGTTCAGCCGCGCCGCCTGGTCGGCCAGGGCGCCCGAGGCGGTCAGCGACCCGATGAAGCTGATCAGCGCCGAGACGGCGCTGGCACCGAGTGAAAGGGCCAGCACCAGCAGCGTCTCCCGCCGCAGCGTGCGCTCCGGCAGCAACTCCCCATGCGCCGGGGACCGAGCGGGGTCGCTCGCTTGCGACTGCACACATGCCTCCAGTACACCGGTCCGCGACAGGCGGGGACGTCCATAGCTTGCCGGACGGTGCGGGCCCGTGCGAAGCGGGGTACGTACGACTCCGGCGTACGGCTAGGGCGTACGGCTACGGAGCACCAGGGCCGTCACCCGCCAGGCCGCCGCCCCGCAACCGGCCGTCACGCCCCCAGCGGCCAGGTGTGCACCGGCTCCCCGGTGCGCGCGAGTTCGCAGTAGCGCCGGGTCACCGCCGCGAGCGCCTTCTCCCGGTCGAGCCCGGAGTCCACGGCACGGTGGTAGGACGTGGCCTGCCACGACGCCCCGTTGACCCGGCGCCGGCAGCGCTCCTCGATGACGCGCAGACAGCGCTCCCGGTCGCCGCGCTCCACGCCCCACGCCTCCAGCCCGGCGGCCGCCATGGGCAGCAGCTCCTCCTGTACGAGCCGCACCGCGGGCACCTTCGCCAGGCCGCCGGGCCGTCCCGGGCGCGGCCAGGTCAGCTCGGCCTCGATTCCGTACCGGCACGCGGCGTCGAAGTTCGCGGACGCCGCCGCGAAGGGCAGCCGCGACCAGACCGGGCGCGGCTCGTCGGCCAGGCTGCGCACCAGTCCGTAGTAGAGGGCGGTGTTGGCGAGCACGTCGGCGACGGTGGGGCCCGCGGGCAGCACCCGGTTCTCCACCCGCAGATGGGGCACCCCGCCGGAGACCGCGTAGACCGGTCTGTTCCAGCGGTAGACGGTGCCGTTGTGCAGCACCAGTTCGGGCAGGCCGGGGGTGCCGCCCGCCCTCAGCACGCTGTGCGGGTCCTCGTCGTCGCAGATCGGCAGCAGCGACGGGTAGTAGCGAAGGTTCTCCTCGAACAGGTCGTGGGCCGAGCCGATCCACCGTTCCCCGAACCAGGTGCGCGGCCGTACGCCCTGGGCCCTCAGCTCTGCGGGGCGGGTGTCGGTCGCCTGAAGGAACAGCGGTACGCGCGACTCCCGCCACAGCTCACGCCCGAAGAGGAAGGGGGAGTTGGCGCCCATCGCGATCTGCACGGCGGAGACGGCCTGCGAGGCGTTCCACACGTCGGCGAACCGTTCCGGCGTGACCTGGAGATGGAGCTGCACCGAGGTGCACGCGGCCTCGGGCGCGATCGACGCGGAGTTACGGGTCAGCCGCTCGACGCCTTCGATGTCGAGGACGACCTCCTCGCCGCGGGAGGCCATGATCTGGTCGTTGAGCAGGGTGTAACGGTCGACCTCGGTGAGGTTGGAGGAGACGAGGTCCTCGTCGGTGAGCGTGGGAAGAATGCCGATCATCACGATGCCGGCGCCTTCCTCACGGGCCTGCCGGTCGGCGTATCCCAGGCCGGTGCGCAGCTCCTCCGCGAGCTGGTCGAAGACCCTTCCGGCCAGGCGGTGCGGCACGATGTTGACTTCGAGGTTGAACTGCCCGAGTTCGGTCTGGAAGTCGCGGCTTCCGATGCGCCTCAGCACCTCGGTGTTCATCATGCGGGGCATTCCGTCGGCGTCCGCGAGATTCAGCTCGATCTCCAGACCCATGAGATTGCGCGGACGCTCGAACCGCCCCTCTTCCAGGAGCACTCCGAACGCCTCAAGGCACTCCTTCAGTTTCCGCCTGTACCGATGCCGAGCGGACAGGTCGAACCCGTCGGAGACGACCTTCTCACCCATCGGGGTGTCCCTCCTCGATACGGCCGCGTGGTGTCAGCCATGATGCCCGTCGAACTCTCGGATAACGCCTCCACGACCTGCCCGTACCCGGGTGCCGGTAACCAATCACCCGACGCCTGACGGCACGTTCCAGCGGCATGCGGCAGCGTCCAAGACCAGGCGCACTGTCCTTGTGGGAAACGCAGACGGAATTCGGCCGACCCCATGACGGGAGTCAGCCGAGGCGGAAGGGGCACGCCTCCCGGAGCAACAGCTCGAGCGGTGACGATCCCGGCCGGATACCGCCTTGCGTTAACAACCGCGGTGCATTAGCCGAAATGGTGATGTAGCACCCTTCGTATAAACTCCTGCACAGGCTGAGACGCGGTATCACCGGACCGTCCTGTGCCCGCAGTCGACGCTCCCCGCCGCTCTTCCGCGGCCTTCACACGCAGACAGTGCCGTCCGCGCGCCCAGAGCACCATGTGTCTCTCCAGTGAGAGGTGGCGATCCATCATGCCGCTGCACCTCCCCTCCGCCCCCGCTCCCGCGGCGCGCAGCGTGCTCGCGGCCCTGCGCTCCTCTTCTTCCGCGCCAGGGGGACGCAGGGCCCTCGCCGCTGACGGCACGCGACCATCGCTGGAGATCGAACTCCCGCTGCCCGTTCATGAGTTGACCGCCCTCGGGCCGCACGGCGCGGCCTCGTCCACGCGTCTCACGGCATGGCGCTTCCTTCTGCGGGAGGCGGACGCCCCCGCCGGTGCCGCGGCCGTAGGCGCCGCGGAGACCCTGCTGACCTCCGACGGCTGGGCGTTCGCGTACTTCTGCGGAGGCCCCTTCGTCCCCGCGTCCCAACGGGCCCTGCGCCAGGCCGAGTCGCTGCCCGGACTGCATCAGCCGCGTCTGCTGTCGGTGCCCAGGCTCTACATGCTCACCCTGTGGCTGCACGGGGACACCGCGGCGGACAGCACCGAGGGCAGCCCGCGCCCCGGGGACCTGCTGATCCCCCTCTCGCCCGCCCCTCCGGGGATCGCCGCTCATGTGCCGCACCGTGCGGAGGCGCTGCTGCCGCTGCTGACCGGCGGTTCGGTTCCGGCGGCCCCGCTGCTGAGAAGCGGGGCGTGAGCGTCCTGCGGTACGGTACGCACCCCTGACGGTGGTCCGCGCGGGCTCCCCTTGACCGGAGTACGCCGAAACACCGGCGAATGCGGCTGAGTTGGCGGCAACCACTCACAAGAGTGACGCGTCTGTCCTGGTTAAGGAGCGGTGACACGAAATCCCTGCGGAATCTCCTCCGCGGGGGGAACACTGGGACGGACAGAACGGGGGGCGGCCATGCACACCGTGCCGAGCCGCAGCGACATCACGACACAACGGAAGACGACAGCGACAATGTGCCAGCACCAGCCACCTTGCCCGACAGCCGAGTCCGCCGACCGGGAGGCCGCGCACCCCGTGGCCCACTTCCCGGAGCAGGGCTGGAGCCTGCTGTGCAACGGTGTTCTGCTCTTCGAGGACACGGGCGAACTCCTGCCCGACGGCAAGATCATCGACCCGCACCGTCCTCTCGACAGCCGTAACATCGCCACCGCCGCCTGACAGGGCGACGGCGAACTGCCAGGGCCGGCCCGGTGATTCACCGAACCGGCCCTGAAGTACGCGGCTCTCACGCCGCGCTCACGCCTCAGCCGTCGTACTCCTCCAGCGGCGGGCAGGAGCACACCAGATTGCGGTCGCCGTAGGCGCCGTCGATCCGCCGCACCGGCGGCCAGTACTTGTCCGAGGCGTGAACCCCAGCGGGGAAGGCCGCCTCCTCCCGGCCGTAGGGGTGGTCCCAGTCGCGGCTCAACTGCGCCGCGGTGTGCGGCGCGTTGCGCAGCGGATTGTCCTCGGCGGGCCACTCTCCAGAGCCGACCTTCTCGATCTCTCCGCGAATCTCGATCATCGCCTCGCAGAAGCGGTCGAGTTCGGCCAGGTCCTCGCTCTCGGTGGGCTCGGTCATCAGCGTCCCCGGTACGGGGAACGACATGGTCGGCGCGTGGAAGCCGTAGTCGATCAGGCGCTTGGCGACGTCGTCGATGCTCACGCCGGTCTGCTTCGTCAACTGCCTTACGTCGATGATGCATTCGTGCGCCACGAGCCCGCGGGGCCCGGTGTAGAGCACCGGGTAGTGCGGCTCCAGGCGCCTGGCGATGTAGTTCGCCCCGAGCACGGCGACCTGCGTGGCACGGCGCAGCCCCTCGGCTCCCATCAGCCGTACGTACGCCCAGGAGATCGGCAGGATCCCGGCGGAACCCCAGGGCGCCCCTGACACGGGGCCGATGCCGCCGGCCGGGCCCGCGGCGGGCTGGAGCGGGTGGTTGGGCAGATGCGGCGCGAGGTGCTCGCGCACGCCGATGGGACCGACGCCCGGCCCGCCGCCGCCGTGCGGGATGCAGAAGGTCTTGTGCAGGTTGAGATGGGAGACGTCGGCCCCGAACCGGCCGGGCTTCGCGAGGCCCATCAGCGCGTTGAGGTTCGCGCCGTCCACGTAGACCTGGCCGCCCGCGTCGTGCACCGCCGCGCAGATGTCGGTGATGTGCTCCTCGAAGACGCCGTGCGTGGAGGGGTAGGTGACCATGAGCACGGACAGTTCGTCGCCGTACTGCTCGATCTTCGCGCGCAGGTCGTCGGTGTCGACGTCGCCGTCCTCGCTGGTCTTCACGACCACGACGCGCATGCCCGCCATCACGGCGCTGGCGGCGTTCGTCCCGTGCGCCGAGGACGGGATCAGGCAGACGGTGCGCTGGTCGTCGCCGCGTGAACGGTGGTAGGCGCGTACGGCCAGCAGCCCCGCCAGCTCGCCCTGGGAACCGGCGTTGGGCTGTAGCGACACCTTGTCGTAGCCGGTGATCTCCGCGAGCTGGTCCTCGAGTTGACGGATCAGCGCGAGGTAGCCCTCGGCCTGGTCGACCGGCGCGAAGGGGTGCAGCCCGGCGAACTCCGGCCAGGTGACGGCCTCCATCTCGGTGGCGGCGTTCAGCTTCATGGTGCACGACCCGAGCGGGATCATGCCTCGGTCGAGGGCGTAGTCCCGGTCGGCGAGCCTGCGCAGATAGCGCAGCATCGCCGTCTCGGAGCGGTACTCGTGGAAGACGGGGTGGGTCAGGTAGTCGTCTTCGCGGAGCAGTTCCTGGGGCAGCGCGTCGTCCGTCGTACGGGCGTCCAGCTCGCCGATGTCGGCCTGGACGCCGAACGCCTGCCATGCGGCGTCGAGTTGGGCCCGCGTCGTGGTCTCGTCGCAGGACAGGCCGACATGGTCGGCGTCCGTCTCCCGCAGGTTCACACCCGCCTCGCGTGCGCGGGCGACGATCTCGGCCGCGCGCCCCGGCACCCGTGCCGTGACGGTGTCGAAGTAGCTGCCGTGCACGATCTCGACGCCGCCGGCGCGCAGCCCCTCGGCGAGCAGCGTGGCGTAGCGGTGGGTACGCCGGGCGATCTGGGCGAGGCCCTCCGGTCCGTGGTGCACGGCGTACATCCCGGACATCACGGCGAGCAGCACCTGGGCGGTGCAGATGTTGCTGGTGGCCTTCTCCCGGCGGATGTGCTGCTCACGGGTCTGCAACGCGAGCCGGTACGCCTGGTCGCCGTCGGCGTCCTTGGAGACTCCGACGAGTCGTCCGGGCAGGTTGCGCGCGTACTTGTCTCGCACCGACATGTATCCGGCGTGCGGCCCGCCGAAGCCCATGGGCACGCCGAAGCGCTGCGCGGAGCCGACGGCGATGTCCGCGCCGAGCGATCCCGGTGAGGCGAGCAGCGTGAGGGCGAGCAGGTCGGCGGCGACCGTGACGATCGCGCCCAGTCCGTGCGCCTGCTCGATGACCGCCCGGTAGTCCCGCACGGCGCCGGAAGCCCCGGGGTACTGGAGCAGCATGCCGAAGACGCCGCGCTCGGCGACGTCGGCCGGAATGCCGTCGCCGAGGTCCGCGACGACGACCTCGACCCCGGTCGGCTCGGCACGCGTACGGATCACGGCGACGGTCTGCGGAAGGCAGTCGGCGTCGACGAGGAAGACGCCCTGCTTGACCTTGCCCACGCGGCGGGAGAGCGCCATCGCCTCGGCCGCCGCCGTCGGCTCGTCCAGCAGCGACGCCCCGGAGGTCGGCAGGCCCGTCAGATCGGCCACCATCGTCTGGAAGTTGAGCAGCGCCTCCAGTCGGCCCTGGGAGATCTCCGGCTGGTAGGGCGTGTACGCCGTGTACCAGGCCGGGTTCTCCATGATGTTGCGCAGCACGACCGACGGCGTGTGGGTGCCGTAGTAGCCGAGCCCGATCATCGACGGCAGCACCTGGTTACGGGCGGCGAGCTCCCGCAGCTCCGCGACGACCTCGGCCTCGGTGCGGGCGGGAGGGAGATCCAGGGCGTCCTGGCTCTTGATCACGTCGGGGACCGCGGCCGCGGTCAGCTCGTCGAGGGAGCCGTATCCGACCTGGGCGAGCATCTTGGCCTGGGCCCCGGCGTCGGGGCCGATGTGGCGGCGCTCGAAAGGAGTTCCGCGTTCCAGATCGGCGAGAGGGATGCGGTTGGCAGTCATCTGCGGGGGCCTCCTGGTCGCATTGACCTACGGCACCACGGCGCTGGTGCCCGGACGGCCTCCCCCTCTGTCATCTCAACCTGAGAGTTTCACCGGCCCGCTCCGGCTGAGCGGGAACCCGGCTTTCACCGTCGGTGAGGAGGAGCCCAGGCACTGCTCGGCCCGCCCTGCTTTCCAGAGTGACCTCACCCGCGCGGTACGTGAGCCTGAGAGATTCCGGGGAGGAGTTGCTCCTTCGGCGCCTCCGGCTGCTGCCGGAGGACTCTCCCGCTCGGGGTCGACGGCCGTCTACGAGCCTACCAGCGCTCCCTTGAGCGGGAGCTGGAGGTGCACTCGGGTGGCCAACCGCTCAAATCTGCCTTTGGGTGGTAATACGGCTGTACGACCGGCTCCCGGCGTCCTCGGCGCCCCCGCAGCACGTCCGTTGCGCGGCAGTACGGCAAGGCCGAGGGAGGGGTTCGCCAGAGATCACAGAGCCAGGGCCGGCCTCGTCCCCCGACGCACCCGGTGCCCCGGTACGACTGCTTGGAGGGACCGTGCAGCACGACATCGACCCCCGGAGCCTGATCGGGCGCAGAGCCTTCGACAGCACCGGCTGCAAGATCGGGACCGTAGGCGAGGTCTACCTCGACGACGCGACCGGCGAGCCCGAGTGGGCCGCCGTCCGCACGGGCCTCTTCCGGCGTGAGGCCCTCGTCCCGCTGGAGCCGAGCGAACTCGTCGGCGGCACTCTCCGGGTCCCCTTCGAGCGGGCCCTCGTACGCAGCACCCCGGTACTCGGCGTCGGCAGGCATCTCTCCCCCCGCCAGGAGCTCCAGCTCTATCTGCACTACGGGCTGGAGGTGCCGCCGCCCGCGGAGGCGTCGGCACCGTCCTCGCCCCCGGCCGCTCCCCCGACCTCTGCTTCGCCGTCGTCTTCGTCCGCGTCCGAACGGGACTTCGGACGGATAGCGGGGTCCGAGAGCTGAGACGGCTCCCCCGTCCGGCCCAACGGGCCCGCACGTTCTTGCCGCGCCATCGCCGCGAGCGGCTGCGGCCCCGCCGGTTCGAGCGCTGGATCGTCCACCCCGTACGTACGGACCCGGCCCGGCGGTGATCCCGGAGTCTCGAAACGGACGGTGACCCTGCCCAGGCCGCTGCCCTGCACCCAGCCGTAGCCGTGATCCGGATGGTGCACATCGCGGCCAGGAATCCAGCGCCGGTCGGCCGGGACCGGTTCGCCCTCCTCCGCGTGCCCGTCCCCCGTGGCGCCGCCGCCGGGCCCTGTCCCGTCGGCGGACTCCGCGTCCGCCCGCTGGTGTTCGTGCGCCCGCTGCTGTTCCTCGGCCTGTGCCTGTGCGAAGAGATCCTCCTGCGTGAAGTCGGCCAGCCCGCTGACACCGACGCCCAGCAGCCGCACCCCCGCGGTGGTGTCCACGGTGTCGAGCAGCCTGGCGGCGGCCTCCCGCACCACGCCCGCGTCGTCTGTGGGACCGCGCAGCGTCTCCGAACGCGTCAGCGTCGAGAAGTCGTAGCTGCGCACCTTGATCACGACGGTGCGGCCCGATCTGCCCGCCGCCCGCAGGCGCTCCACACAGCGGTCGGCGAGCCTCGCGACATGTGCCTGCACGAGCGCCCGGTCGGTGAGATCCACGTCGAAGGTGTCCTCCACGGACACGGACTTCGCATCACGTTCCGCGATCACCGGCCGGTCGTCCCAGCCGTTGGCCATCGCGTACAGCGAAGTGCCGTGCGCTCTGCCGAGCAGCCTGAGCAACTCGTCCTCCCCCGCCTCCACCGTCTCCCCGACGGTGGTGATCCCGGCCCGGCGCAGCACCTCCGCCGTGGCGGGGCCCACGCCCGGCAGCGTCCGTACGGACATCGGCGACAGCAGGTCCCGCTCCGTGCCCGGCTCGATGACGATCAGCCCGTCCGGCTTGGCCTCCTCCGACGCGATCTTGGCGAGCATCTTGGAACCGGCCAGCCCCACGGAGCCGCTGAGGCCCGTCGTCTCCTGGATCGTCTTCCGCAGCCGCTCCCCCACGGCACGTGCTGCCTGGGACGACGAGCCCTCCGTGAGCGCGTCACCGGCCTCCAGATCGACGAACGCCTCATCGAGACTGAGCGGCTCGACGAGCGGCGACAGCCCGCCGAGGATCTCCATCACGGCCTCGCTGACGTCGCGGTAGAGGCTGAAGCGCGGCGCGAGATACGCGGCGTTGGGGCACAGCCGACGGGCCTGCCCCATGGGCATGGCCGAGTGCACGCCGAAGATCCGCGCCTCGTACGACGCCGTGGAGACGACCCCGCGCGGACCCAGGCCCCCCACGATGACCGGCTTCCCGCGGAGGCTGGGCTTCGCGGCCTGCTCCACGGCAGCGAAGAAGGCGTCCATGTCCAGATGCAGGATCGTCGGAACGCTTCTCACACTCGTCGATGCTGCCCCATGGCTCTGACAGTGGCAGCCGGCCGCGCTCAGCCGGCGCGGTTGCGCCGCCGTGCCAGCTCGTCCCCGGGGTGATCGCCGACGATGGTCTCGCCCGTGTCGACATGCTCGCCGTGCAACTGCGACAGCGCGCCCTCGACGTCCTTCCACACCACGCCGACGGCGATCCCGAAGACGCCCTGGCCGCCTTGCAGCAGGCCGACGACCTCGTCGGGAGACGAGCACTCGTAGACCGTCGCGCCGTCGCTCATCAACGTCATCTGCGCGAGGTCGCCGGGCCCGAAGGAGCGCAGATGCTGTACGGCGGTGCGGATGTTCTGCAACGAGACGCCGGTGTCCAGCAACCGCTTGACGATCTTGAGGACGACGATGTCGCGGAAGCTGTAGAGCCGCTGGCTGCCCGATCCGTAGGCGGGCCGGATGCTCGGCTCGACCAGCCCGGTACGGGCCCAGTAGTCGAGCTGGCGGTAGGTGATCCCGGCGGCCGAGCAGGCGGTGGGGCCTCGGTATCCGACCTGGTCGGAAGGCGTATCCGGAGTGCCCGGTGCCTCCTCCGCGTGCAGCGGCCCCGCCGGCCCCCTGTGGAGGGGAGTCGCCCGCTGCCATACCGTCGCCGGTACCTCTCACGCCGACCTCCGTCCTCCACATTCCGGGGCACACCCCGGAACCTGCCTCACCGAAGGTAGGCAGTCACCCGTGGTGCGTCAACGATCGCCACACTTGGGCACGCCGGGTGATATTGCCCCAAGGTGTGGTTTGCCGTAACCGGGCGTGGGGAACACGTGGCCGCTGCGCTGCCGCGGGGCGGGTCGCCCGCGGCCGAGAGTCACTGACTGCTGGTGCCGAAGTCCTCGGGCGAGATCTGGTCGAGGAACTCGCGGAACTTCTCCACCTCGTCCTCCTGCTCGTCCGGAATCGCGATCCCAGCGTCGTCGAGCACACCCTCGCTGCCGTAGATCGGCGTGCCGGTGCGCAGAGCGAGCGCGATGGCGTCGGACGGGCGGGCGCTGACTTCCACCCCGCTGGCGAAAACCAGCTCGGCGTAGAAGACGCCCTCGCGGAGATCGGTGATGCGGACGGCTGTCAGCTCCTGCCCCACGGCCTCCAGCACGTCCTTGAAGAGATCATGGGTGAGCGGGCGCGCAGGCGTCATGCCCTGCTGCGCGAAGGCGATCGCAGTCGCCTCCCCGGGGCCGATCCAGATGGGGAGGTACCGGTCGCCACCCACTTCACGCAGCAGCACGATCGGTTGGTTGGAGGGCATTTCGACCCGGACACCCACAACGTCGAGCTCGTTCACACAGCAACCCTAGGCCGTGCCCCGCCTGTTTGGGTAGTCGGGACCCGCCCTGAGCTGTCGTATGAACCTACTCACCCGGCGTCGCCCCGACTGCTCCCGCGCAGCGGCCCTGCACACAGTGCTGCCTGTACGTATGCCGTCCGGAAGGCTCGGAGAAGCGGGCCCGCATCTGTGATTTACGCCGCCTTCGGAGAGCGGATCAGGGAAGAAAACGATCTCGGAAAACTCTCGAAGATCGCGAAGACGTCTCTACGAGGCGCACCCGGCACGGCTCCGGTGCCCGGACAATCGTCACCGCCCGGTGATGCCTGCGGCACCGCCGGGCGGTGTGGGCGTCGCTTCCGGTGGCCGGAGCGTCAGACCGCGCGCTTGCTGGCGAAGAAGACCAGCCGGAACTTGCCGATCTGCACCTCGTCACCGTTCGACAGCGGAACACCCGCCTCGATGCGCTCCCGGTTGACGTAGGTGCCGTTGAGGCTGCCGACGTCGGAGACGGTGAAGACCCCGTCCGGGCCGCGGCGGAACTCGACATGGCGGCGCGAGACCGTCACGTCGTCGAGGAAGATGTCGCTCTCGGGGTGGCGGCCCGCGGTGGTCAGGTCCCCGTCGAGCAGGAAACGGCTGCCGGAGTTGGGCCCCCGGCGGACCACCATCAAAGCGCTGCCCAGCGGGAGGGCGTCGACCGCGGCCTGCGCCTCGGGGGACAGCGGCGGGGTCTGCTGGCCCGTCGCCTCCGCCTCGTATGCCTCGATACCGGAGATCGAGATCGTGGAGGTCGTCTCGGAGGAACCTTCGCCCGCGGGGCCCGCGCCCCGCAGCGGTGCCCCGCAGTTGGAACAGAACCGGCTCGCCTCGGCGACCTGGGTCCCGCACCTGCTACACACCGGCACGGCAGATCCTCCACCTGTACTCGAGGTTGATGGTGCACCGGAACCTATGCGGCCCGATGCCGCGGGGTCAACAGAAACCCCTCCGTGACCACCCGCATGGCCATCGCCGCCGGAACCGGCGACCTCATCACGGAACAGCGGCCGTCCGGCGTCCTCCCCCTCGGGGCCCGACACGGCGTCGTGCTGCCGTGAGGTCCGGCGCCGCGCGGCGCCGCCGCCGTGGTCCTCGCGGCCCTTGCCGAACAACCTTGCAAAAAAACTCACGGGCGATTCCCCTCGCATGAAACAGACCCGCCCGTGGGGCAGGACAGACCCTCGATGCTCTCACTCCGCCGCTACTACGCCCAAACAACGTTCATGGCCTACGGACAGTTTCCCTCACGCGATGGTCACCGGGTCCGCCGACCCCCCGCAAGACTCCGCCGTGACCTCACCGGGCAGATGACCGAGCGTAATCAGGCCGCTTCGAAGAGCGCAAGGCGTCCACGACGATCCTCTCGGAGGGCTTGACCGAGGCGTCGGCCTGTTCCTTGCGCAGTGTCTGGACGACCCCGCCGGGGATGTTCAGCGCCGGTTCCAAGTCCTTGGGCTTGCCGATCACTTCGAAGCGGTACGGCGGACTGATCTTGTGGCCGTCCACGCGCACTCCGCCCGAGCTGTCCGAGAAGTACGTGCTGGCCACGACGCGTACGTTGTTGACCTCGATGGCCTCGGCTCCCGCGGCACGCAGCTCCTGTACGGCGTCGAGGAGCATGTCGGCCTCGACGGACTTGCCGGGGTCGGTCACGGTCAGTTCGATGCCGGGGCCCTGGGCGCCCACCGTGCCCGCGAGCACGCCGAGTTGGCGCGCCTTCTGGCGGGTCTGCCTGCGGGCCTCCTCCGCCTGGTCCGAGCTGTTCTCCAACTCGGTGCGCTGGCCTTCGAGGCTCTGCTTCTCGTCCTCCAAGCGCTTGGTGCGGTCGTCGAGTTCGTCGAGGATGCGCACCAGGTCCTCCTGGCGCGCGCCGCGCAGCGAACTGTTCTCGCTCGTGGAGCGCACCTGGATCGCCAGGCCGAGGCCGAGTACGAACAGCAGCAGGGCGACGATGAGTTGGGCCCGGGTGACGCGGGGCGGCCAGACGGCGGCAGCGAGGCGCTGACGGCCGGTGCGTTCCGACCCGCCGCCCTCGCCGGGAGCGGCGGACGGCTCCCGGCTCGTGTCCCTGCTTCCGTGCGAGTCCGTGCGGGCCTCGTGGGAACCGTGGGCCTCGTTCCCGGCAGACGCCTTCTCCGGCTGCTCTGAGCGCTGTTCCTCACGGCGCGAAGCACCGGCCGGTTCCCGTGAACTCCCCTGCGTACGGCCGGAGTCGGAGGCCCTGCCGGTACGGGACTCCGGGGTCTCGCCGCCGCCGGACGTGGTCTCCCCGTCGTCCGGCCCTCCCTTCCCTACGGAATCGCCGCCCCGTACGGGCTTGTCCGCACGCTCCTCGGGCGGCAGTTCACCGGGGTGCCTGCCCCCGGGGCGCTCGCCGCCGGGCCGCTTGCCGCCGTCCTGGTCGCTCATCGGCCTCACGCCCGGAACACATGACGGCGGATCGCCGCCGCGTTGGAGAAGATGCGGATGCCGAGCACCACGACGACGCCGGTGGAGAGTTGGGCCCCGACCCCGAGCTTGTCGCCGAGGAAGACGATCAGCGCCGCGACCACGACGTTCGACAGGAACGAGACGACGAAGACCTTGTCGTCGAAGATTCCGTCGAGCATGGCCCGCAGCCCGCCGAAGACCGCGTCCAGCGCCGCGACGACGGCGATCGGAAGGTAAGGCTCGACGATCGTCGGGACGACGGGCCGGACGACGAGTCCGGCCACCACCCCCACGATGAGGCCCAGTACGGCGATCACTTATCTGCTGCCCTCTCCTGTCTGCGCCGGCTTTGCCGTCCGGACGATCAGGCTCGGCGCGGCCGGCAGCCGCACCTCGTCCTGAGTGCTGATGCTGGTGCGCACACCGTAGTTCTCTTGCAGCACCTGCAAGTACTGCCCGTCGGCACTGTCCTGGAACGTCGTGCTCAGCTTCTTCCCCGGCCCCACCGCGAGCAGGGTGTACGGAGGCACGAGCGGCTTGTTGTCCACGAGTATCGCGTCGCCCGCGGCGCGGATCGCCGAAAGAGACGTCAGGCGCTGGCCGTTGACGGACACGGCCTCGGCGCCGGACTCCCACAGGCCGTTGACCACACGCTGGAGATCCCGGTCCCGTACCCGGCCGTTGTCGGAGAATCCGCTGCTCTGCCGGGGGCCGCCGGAGTCGCTGTCCTGGGTGTCCTTGGCGTCGTCGACGACGAGCCTGATGCCGGGACCGTGCACGGGAAGGGCGCCGGAGAGCAGCCCCGCGACCTCCGCCTCGCCGCCGCCGTGCTTCTCAAGCGCCTTGCGCTGGCGGGCCTCCACGTCCTTGCGCAGTTTGTCGACGCTGTGCTGGAGGGAGTCGGCGCGGCTGTCGCCGTCGTCGATCCGGGCGATCAACTCCTGCCGCTCCTTGGCCAGTTCGGGCGCCGAGACGCGGGCCTGCGCGGCGCCGAGGGTGACCACCAGAGCGGCGAGGACCAGTCCGGCACCGAGCCACAGCTTGGCGCGTACCGTGCGCGGCATGCCGGACCGGCCCTCGGCCCCACGGCGGGCGGCGGCCTGCGCGTACCCGTCGTCGAGGCTGTGGTACATCGCGTCGTTCAGCAGCGACATGGACGCATCGGGCGGCGCAGCCCGCGACGCGGTACTCCGTTCAGGGTGCTGCTGCGACATGACGCACATCGTCGCACGGCAAGGTCACTGCCACCGAACGGGCCCGCCCCTCCCGGCGTCAGCGCCCGGCGCTGTCGACCACCGCGGACCATTCGTCCAACAGCGCCTGTGCGGACGCCTCGTCGGGCCCTTCCGCCCACAGGTGCGTGACCGCCTCTGCCGGGTCCGGCAGCACCATCACCCAGCGGCCGTCGGACTCGACGATGCGGATGCCGTCCGTGGTGTCGACGGAGCGGTCGCCCGCGGCCTCGACGACGGTCCGCATCACCAGGCCCTTCACGGCCCACGGGGTGGCGAGGTCGCGCTTGAGCACATGCGCCCTGGGGATGCGGGCGTCGATCTGGCTGAGGGTCAACTGCGCGCGTGCCACGAGTCCGATGAGGCGCACGAAGGCCGCCGATCCGTCGAATACGGAGCTGAACTCGGGGACCACATAGCCGCCACGGCCGTCGCCGCCGAAGACGGTCGTCTCGTCGCGGCCGACCCGGGTGAGGTCGTCGGGCGACGTCGTCGTCCACTCGACCTGTGTGCCGTGGTACGCCGCGACCTGTTCGGCGATACGGGTCGTGGTCACCGGAAGCGCGACCTTGCCGCTGCGCCGCTCGGCGGCGATCAGGTCGAGCATCACCAGCAGTGCCCTGTCGTCCTCGATGATCCGCCCGCGCTCGTCCACGAGGGAGATACGGTCGCCGACCGGGTCGAAGCGGACGCCGAAGGCGGCACGCGCGGAGGCGACGATCTCACCGAGCCGGACGAGGCCGGAGCGGCGTTCGTCGGCCGTCTCGGTGGGACGGGACTCGTCGAGACCGGGGTTGATGGTCAGCGAGTCCACGCCGAGCCGTCCCAGGAGGCTCGGGAGGACCAGTCCGGCGCTGCCGTTGGAGGCGTCCACGACGACCTTGAGGCCGGATTCCTCGACTCCGGTGGTGTCGACGGAGCGCAGCAGCGAGCCCGTGTAGGAGTCGTAGACGCTGGAGGGGAAGCGCAGGTCGCCGATCTCGCCGGGGAAGGCCCGCCGGTACTCCTGCCGCGCGAAGACCCGGTCGAGCTTGCGCTGCGCGGCCTGTGAGAGGTCGGCGCCGCGCTCGTCGAAGAACATGATGTCGACGTTGTCGGGGACGCCGGGGGTCGTACGGATCATGATGCCGCCGGCGCTGCCGCGGGCGGTCTGCTGGCGGGCCACGGGCAGCGGCACGTTCTCCAGGTCGCGTACGTCGATCGCGGAGGTCTGGAGCGCGGAGATCATGGCGCGCTTCAGGGCGCGGGCGCCGCGGGAGTGGTCGCGTGCGGTGGTGACCGTGGAGCCCTTCTTGAGGGTGGTGGCGTAGGCGCCTGCGAGCCGCACGGCGAGTTCCGGCGTGATCTCGACGTTGACGATCCCGGAGACGCCCCGGGCGCCGAACAGATGGGCCTGTCCTCTCGACTCCCAGATGACGGACGTGTTGACGAAGGCGCCTGCCTCCACGGTCTTGAAGGGGTAGACACGGACGTTGCCCTGGACGATCGACTCCTCGCCGATGAGGCATTCGTCCCCGATGACGGCGCCGTCCTCGATGCGGGCGGCGCGCATGATGTCGGTGTTCTTGCCGACGACGCAGCCTCGCAGGTTGGCCTGCGGCCCGATGTAGACGTTCTGGTCGACGACGGCGCGGTGGAGGAACGCGCCGCTCTTGACGACGACGTTGGAGCCGATGACGGAGTGCTCGCGCAGTTCGGCGCCCGCTTCGACCTTGGCGTAGTCCCCGATGTAGAGGGGGCCGCGCAGCTCGGCGTCGGGGTGCACCTCGGCGCCCTCGGCGACCCAGACTCCCGGGGAGATCTCGAAGCCGTCGATCTCGACCTCGACCTTGCCTTCGAGTACGTCGGCCTGGGCCTTCACATAGCTCTCGTGTGTGCCCACGTCCTCCCAGTAACCCTCGGCGACGAAGCCGTAGATGGGCTTGCCTTCCTTCATGAGCTGCGGGAAGACGTCGCCGGACCAGTCGACGGAGACGTCCGGTTCGACGTAGTCGAAGACCTCGGGCTCCATGACGTAGATGCCGGTGTTGACGGTGTCGGAGAAGACCTGGCCCCAGGTCGGCTTCTCCAGGAAGCGTTCGACCTTGCCGTCGTCGTCGATGATCGTGATGCCGAACTCGAGGGGGTTGGGCACGCGCGTCAGGCAGACGGTGACGAGAGCGCCCTGCCGCTTGTGGTAGTCGATCAGCTCCGTCAGGTCGAAGTCGGTGAGGGCGTCCCCAGAGATGACGAGGAAGGAGTCGTCCTTGAGGGCCTCTTCCGCATTCTTGACGCTGCCCGCGGTGCCGAGGGGCTTCTCCTCCCGGGCGTAGCTCAGCTCCATGCCCAGTTCTTCGCCGTCGCCGAAGTAATTCCTGACGAGGGAGGCGAGGAATTGCACGGTCACTACGGTCTCGGTGAGCCCGTGGCGCTTCAGCAACCGCAGTACGTGCTCCATGATGGGGCGATTGGCCACGGGCAGAAGCGGCTTGGGCATGCTCGCGGTCATGGGGCGAAGGCGGGTGCCTTCGCCTCCGGCCATTACGACGGCCTTCATATCGGCAGCGTCCTCCTCGGTAAGATGACGGTCATACCGACTTCCCCGATCAGGGAACGGCCACACATTCACCCGGTGCGAACCAGCCGCCGCAGTCCGGGAAAAACTTCAAGCCGCCGCCGTTCCGGAGTTGATGAGTCGGCGCACCTGGACAACGTAGAGGATCCCCGCCCACCAGTAGAGCGCCGTTCCCCAGCCGGCGAAGGCCCATCCGAAAACGGCCGCGAGCGATGCGATCCAGCCGCCGCCGTCGCTGAGAAGCAGCAGCGGAAACGCGTACATCAAGTTGAACGTCGCGGCTTTTCCAAGGAAGTTCACCTGGGGAGGCGCATAGCCGTTGCGGTCCAGCAGCCACACCATCACCAGCAGCAGAAGCTCGCGGGACAGCAGCGTGGCGGTGAGCCACAGCGGGAGGATCTCGCGCCAGGTGAGGCCCAGCAGGGTGGAGAGGATGTACAGCCGGTCGGCGGCGGGGTCGAGGATGCGTCCCAGGTTGCTCACCTGGTTCCAGCGGCGGGCGAGCTTTCCGTCCAGGTAGTCGCTGATGCCGCTGAGCGCGAGGATCAGCAGGGCCCACCCGTCGCTGTTCGGGCCGCCGAAGACCGGCCACAGGATCAGCCACAGGAAGACGGGCACGCCGACCAGGCGGGCCATGCTGAGGATGTTCGGGATGGTGAAGACCCGGCCCTCCTCGGACTTCGCGTCCTGGACCTCCACCGGGAGCCTCCTGATGACACTCGAACCGACGATGCACCCAGACCCTACCGGCAGCCGTGTCGCCCGCGTACAGGGGCCCTTACGGGTCGGGGCCGGTCACGCGAGGGCTGTGCGGCGGCCTGCTCTCCGCGCCTCAACTCCGCTTCTGCGGTTGCGAGTTGAACGACGACCCGGCTCTGCGGGCTACTTCGTCGTGCGGTATTGTCGGTCGGTTCAGGACCGTTCCTTGTTCTTGCCCCGGGTCGAATGCCGGAGGGGTTTGGTTCCGGCCAGGATTACCGGAACATGCCGCCGTCCGGAGACGGAGAATTCCGCGCCTGCTTCTTCCGGCGCATTCTTACGCCGCAGTCGCCGCCGCTTTCGAGCGGTGTTCTCGTCTTCCGTTCCGGTTCGAAACAATCCGGCGGATCCGGACTCGGGGACCGGAAATCGACCCCCGGCCCGAGTAGCCGGCGGCCGGGCCTTGTTGTGGACGGCGCCGACCGCGGAAACGCATAGAGCCGATTTCCCTCGGCACAGACCGGGACGGCCCGTACGCCCTCACGGAAGCGGCCCGTAAGAGCGGCCGCAGGCGTACGCCACACCCTTACGCTGGCACTGAGCGGGCTGTTTCGATGACTTACGCTTCTCAACGCGCCGTCGAGGACAGACCGGAGACGGCGGACGTTCCGTTCCCTGATCGGGAGGCACCATGACCACCGTCACGTCCCCTCTGGCCGGAGTCGCCGTCGGACTTTCGTCGGTGCCGGACCCCGTCTTCTCCTCCGCGATGGTGGGCCCCGGCACCGCCGTGGACCCGGTACGGGAACCGATCGAGGCCGTGGCCCCCGTCGACGGGATCGTCGTCTCGCTGCATCCGCACGCCTTCGTCGTCGTCGACGCGGACGGAAAGGGGCTGCTGACCCATCTGGGCATCGACACGGTGCAGCTCAACGGCGAAGGCTTCGAACTGCTCGTCGCCAAGGGCGACACGGTGACACGCGGTCAGCCGCTCGTGCGCTGGAACCCCGCCGTCATCGAACAGGCCGGGAAGTCGCCCGTCTCCCCCGTGATCGCGCTCGAGGCCGCCGCCGACTCGCTGGCCGCCGTCGTCGAGGAGGGCGCGGTCGATACCGGTACGACGCTCTTCAAGTGGAAGTGACGCCCACGGCGGCTCCCGCGCAGAGCGTCCTGGTACCCGTGCAATCCAGCGGTGGCCGGGCTCACCGCACCAACCGGAGATGAGTGAGATGGACACGACCCTTCGAGGTGTCGGCGTAAGCCACGGCGTAGCGGTCGGCGAGGTCCGGCACATGGGAACGGCCGTCGTCGAACCGCCCGCGGGCCAGATCCCGGAGACCGAGGCGCCCAGGGAGCAGCAGCGGGCGCGGCGTTCCGTCGAGGACGTGGCCAACGACCTGATGGCGCGGGGCAATCTCGCGGGCGGTGAGGCGCAGGCCGTGCTGGAGGCGCAGGCCATGATGGCTCAGGACCCCGAGCTGCTGGCCGACGTCGAGCGGCGGATCGCGGTCGGCAGCACGGCGGCGAGGGCCGTCTACGACGCGTTCGCCGCCTACCGTGCGCTGCTCGCCGGCGCCGGAGACTATCTCGCGGGGCGGGTCGCGGACCTGGACGATGTGCGGAACCGCATCGTCGCGCGGCTGATGGGCGTGCCCATGCCGGGGGTGCCGGACAGCGACCGGCCGTTCGTGCTCATCGCACGCGATCTCGCGCCCGCGGACACGGCGCTGCTGGACCCCGCGCTCGTGCTCGGCTTCGTGACGGAGGAGGGCGGTCCGACCAGTCACAGCGCCATTCTGGCCCGTGCGTTGGGGGTGCCCGCGGTGGTGGCGCTGGCCGGTGCCTGCGACGTGGCGGAGGGCACGGTGGTCGCGGTCGACGGCAGCACAGGCACCGTAGGGATCTCGCCCACCGAGGACGAGCAGGCCGCTCTGGTACGTGAGGCACAGGATCGCAAGGCCGCGCTGGACGCGGCGAAGGGCCCGGGGGCGACGTCCGACGGTCACAAGGTGCCGCTGCTCGCGAACGTCGGCGGGCCTTCCGATGTGAGTGCCGCGCTGGAGGCGGGCGCTGAAGGCGTGGGTCTGTTCCGCACGGAGTTCCTCTTTCTCGACGACAGCACGAAGGTGCCCTCGGAGGAGAAGCAAGTCGCGGCCTACCGGCAGGTGCTGGAGGCGTTCCCCGAGGGGCGTGTGGTCGTCCGGGTGCTGGACGCCGGGGCCGACAAGCCGCTCGACTTCCTCACCCCCGGCGACGAGCCCAATCCGGCGCTGGGTGTGCGTGGTCTGCGTACTCTCCTCGACCACCCCGAGGTGCTTCAGGGTCAGCTCACGGCGCTGGCCAAGGCGGCGGACGGGCTGCCGGTCTATCTGGAGGTCATGGCGCCGATGGTCGCGGACCGGGCCGACGCCAGGGCCTTCGCCGACGCCTGCCGGGCGGCCGGGCTGGAGGCGAAGTGCGGCGCGATGGTGGAGGTGCCGTCCGCCGCGCTGCGGGCCAGGTCGGTGCTTCAGGAGGTGGAGTTCCTCTCGCTGGGGACGAACGATCTCGCCCAGTACACCTTCGCCGCGGACCGTCAGGTGGGCGCCGTCTCACGCTTGCAGGACCCCTGGCAGCCGGCGTTGCTGGACCTGGTGGCGCTGGCGGCGGAGGCGGCGTCGGCCGAGGGCAAGAGCTGCGGGGTCTGCGGCGAGGCCGCGGCCGATCCGCTCCTCGCCTGTGTGCTGACGGGGCTGGGGGTGACCAGCCTGTCGATGGGTGCCGCGTCCATTCCGTACGTACGGGCGACGCTGGCGAAGCACACGCTGGCGCAGTGCGAGCGGGCGGCTTCGGCGGCCCGGGCGGCGGACAGCGCTCACGATGCGCATGTCGCCGCTCAAGCCGTGCTCTCCGGGGAGTGAGCGGGGCCGCGGGGCCGGCGCCCCGGCGGGCGGAAGCAGCGCTGAACGCGTGGCCGCCGGGGCGGAGTCGACGCTGCGGGACGTGGGTCGGCGATCGGGTCAGCAATGGAGCGCACCTCCCGGGTGCGGGAGGTCGAGGCCGGGTGCGTGCTCCACTCCCGGGTCGGGTGCGATCGGCTCCCGGGTGACCGGGTCGGTGCAGTAGGCGGCGAAGACCTCGGCCGCGCTCAGCGGACGCAGCCAGCTTCTGACGGGGTCGAGCCGCCAGCCCCGTACGACGTCCTTCGGCAGGTCCCCGGGCCGGTCCGGCCCGCCGCTCCCGTCACCGCCCTCGCCATCGCCGGGGTCATCGCCCGCGACGCCGTCGCCGTCCGCCCCGCCCGCTTCCGTACGGAGCACCAGGCCGCCGGGGCTGACCGTGGCGAAGCCCGCGGCGAGGGCGGTGGTCAGCGCCAGCGCCGCCGTCTCATGGGCGTGGATGTCCCCGCCGGTCGTGCGGCGCACATCGAGCGCGGTCACCAGCGGCGATCCCGGTACGGCGACGCTGACGACCAGATGGTGCGCCCCGGGGCCGACCGCGTCGAGGACCGTGCTCAACGCCCTTGCGGCGCGGTCGAAGGCGGCCTTCCCCACGTCCTCGCCGCAGCGCGCACACGTGCCGGCCCGCGCGAGGATCTCCGCTCCCGTGTGCCAGGTGACGCGGCAGGCGTGGGCCTCACGCAACTGCGGCAGCAGCCGCGCCACGCTCTGGCCGCTGTAGACGACCGTGGTGCCCGACGCGGCGACCTCCGCCACGTAGCGGCCCCGGCTGGCCGTCGTGTCGGGGTCGAGGCGCCGCTCCTGGCAGTACAGCTCGTAGTCCACGGGGTCGAACAGGGCCACGCGCGCATGGACGTCGTCGGCTCTCAGCGCGCGCAGCAGACCTTCCAACTGGCGCAGATAGCTTCGGTGATCGTCGAAGCCGAACGATCCGTAACCCCTCATGCGGGCGAAGTGCGTCTCGTCGGCCAGGACCGGGACGATGCTCGGTGCCTCCCGGCGCAGGGTGCGGCGGCTGCTGCGCTTACGGCTTCTGCTGTGTGCCATGGACTCCCCCTCGTCCCGTACGGATCACTTGCTCACTCACCGTAGTCGGGGGGTCTGACAACGGCCGCCGCGTCCGCCGGGGATCAGCCGTCGCGGCCGTCGCCCTCCCCGCGTTCGCGGGCCAACCGCTCGTAGAAGCGCAGCAGTTCGACGTCGTCGACGGAGCCGGGGTTGACCGCCTTCTCCAGTCGCGTCCCCTGGAGCAGGCGCTTGACGGGGACTTCGAGGCGCTTGCCGGTGAGGGTGTGGGGCACTCCCGCGATCTCGATGATCTCGTCGGGGACATGGCGTGGTGAGAGGCCCTCGCGGATGGTGCGCTTGACGCGGTCGCGCAGCGCGTCGTCGAGGACCGCTCCCGGGGCGAGGTGGACGAACAGCGGCATCCAGTAGCCGCCGTCGGGCTGTTCGACGCCGATGACGAGGGATTCGCGGATCTCCGGCAGCCGCTCGACGGCCTCGTAGATGTCGGCCGATCCCATGCGTACGCCCTGGCGGTTGAGCGTGGAGTCCGAACGGCCGTGGATGATCACGGTGTTGCGGTCGGTGACGGTGATCCAGTCGCCGTGGCGCCAGACTCCGGGGAACATCTCGAAGTAGCTCTCGCGGTAGCGCGATCCGTCCGGGTCGTTCCAGAAGCGTACGGGCATGGACGGCAGGGGCCGGGTGACGACGAGTTCGCCGACCTCGCCGGTGAGGGGCTTGCCGTGCGGGTCCCAGGAGTGCAGGTCCGTGGCGAGGGACGGCGCCTGGAGTTCACCGGTGTGCACCGGAAGCGTCGGCACGGCGCCCGCGAAGCAACTGCACACGTCCGTACCGCCGCTGACGGATGCGATCCACATGTCGTCGGAGATCTCGCCGTGGATCCAGCGGAAGCCGTCGGGCGGCAGCGGAGAGCCGGTCGTGGCAACGCACTTGACGCGGGAGAGGTCCAGGTCGCGGCCCGGATGGATGCCCGCCTTGCGACAGGCCATGATGTACGCCGCCGAGGTGCCGAAGAAGGTGGTGCCGGTGCGTGCGGCGACGTCCCACTGGGCGTTCATGTCGGGGTAGCCGGCGCTGCCGTCGTAGGTGACGACCGTGCAGCCCGTGAGCAGGCCGGAGACGAGGAAGTTCCACATCATCCAGCCGGTGGAGGTGTACCAGAAGAAGCGGTCGTCCGGGCCCGTGTCGTTGTGCAGGCCCAACTGCTTGAGGTGTTCCAGCAGGATGCCGCCCTGTGACTGGACGATGGCCTTGGGCAGCCCGGTGGTGCCGGAGGAGTACAGCACCCACAGCGGGTGCGCGAAGGGCACCTGCTCGAAGACGGGGCGGGCGTCCTCGGAATCGTCGGGCGCGGCGGTGAGGGCCTGCCATTCGAGCATGCCTTCGGGCGCGGCGGTGCCGAGCAGCGGAACGTGAACCACCGCGCGCAGGCTGGGCAGTTCGCGTCGGAGTTCGGCGACGGTCTCGCGGCGGTCGTGCTCCTTGCCTCCGTAGCGGTATCCGTCGACGGCGAACAGGACGGAGGGCTCGACCTGCTGGAAGCGGTCGAGGACGCTGCGGGCACCGAAGTCGGGCGCGCAGGACGTCCAAACGGCGCCGACGGCGGCGGTCGCGAGAAGGGCGACGACCGCCTCGGGGACGTTGGGCAGATATCCGCTGACGCGGTCGCCGGGCCGCACGCCGAGGCGGCGCAGTTCGGCGGAGAGGGAGCCGACCTGGCGGCGGAGTTCGGCCCAGGTGACGGGGCGGGGCTCGTGCTCCTCGTCCACGTGCAGCAGGGCCGGGTCGTCCGCGCGCTGCGGGTCCTCCGCTGTACGAAGCGCGTGCTCGGCGTAGTTGAGGGTCGCGCCCGGGAACCATTCGGCGCCGGGCATCGAGGAGTCGGCGAGCACGGACTCGTACGGGGTGGAGAAACGCACGTCGAACCACTCTGTGATCGCCTGCCAGAACGCGGGCAGTTCCGCCACGGACCAGCGGTGCAGCGCAGCGTAGCTCGCCTCCGGGTCGCCCGGAACGGCGGCGGGCGCCCCGTGGTGCTGTGCCGCCCACGACTGGAAGCGGGTGATCCGGGCGCCGGCGACGCGGTCGGGGTCCGGCCGCCAGAGAGGTTCCGGCGCGGAGGACTGCGACTGCGGCGTGCTGTGCGCTGTGGTCATGGCGGGGCGGCTCCGGGTCCGGGCGGGCTGGCGGCATGCCTTGCGGGCGTACAGGGGACGTTCAGGACGATGCCATGTGATCAACACTCACGCCAGGGCGCACACCACATGCCTGCCACCCGGCGAATGTGGGCGGGGCACCCTACGGCGGCCGGAGGCACGGTTGCGCGCACCACTGACGTCGAACGGACGCATATGAAGGCGCAGAGGGCGCAGGGCACCGGCGGATGGTCGCCGGATGAACTCCGGTTGAACGCCGCTGACTTCGGCCGCCGCCCGCTGGCACGCTGAAGGGCATGGACGGGCGGGGCCTGGTGGGGACGGTGAGGGCAGCGGGCGCGGCGTGGTGGACGAGGGCGGGACGGCCGGTTCCCGGGCGGCGGGAACCGGAGCCCGCGGGGCGGGGACGTGCCCCGTGGAGGCGCAGACGCCCGGCGGCGGGCAGGACGGGGGCGAAGGGACCGGAGCGCGCACGGGTCCCAGGGCCCGCGCGCGGTGCGCTGGCGGGTCCGGGCGGCGGCGTGGTCCGCTTCGAACGGTCGTCGCTCACGGTGCGTGTCGCGGTGGGCGGTGCCCTCTTCCTCGGCTGGGACGGCGCGGAGCCCACTCCGTCGCGGGCGCTTCCCGGGAAGGCCCCCGAGGCGGACACCCGTGCGGTGCTCGAACCCGACAAGGACGGCGGCTGGCGGGTCGTCTCCGAACGGCTGCTGGTGGTCGTCTCCCGGCACGGCGCCGTGGAGGTACGCACACCGGGCGGCGAACTGCTGCGCCGGGATCTGCCGCCGCGCTGGTGGGAGACCGACGCGGGGCGACGGGCGTACGCGGAGCGGGACTTGGACGCGGACCTGGACGGGGAGTCGGACGGGGGCTTGGGCGGGGACTTGGGCGGGGAAGGGGACTCCGGCGAGGGGGCGCCCACCGCTGGTTCCGCGCCTGGTCCGGGCTCCGGTTCCGCGGCGGCGGCCCAGTTCGCGTCCGCGGCAGCGTCGGCGTCTGCGGCAGCGGCCCCGTCGCAGTCCCCCGGTGACGGCCGCTGGATGCAGCGCTCCCAAGTGGCCGCCGACGCACGCTTCTTCGGGCTCGGCGGCCGTACGTGCGGGCCACGGCTGCCCGACGGTTCGTACCCGCTGCACCCGGGCGGCAGCGTCTCCGCGACGGACGCGCCCCGCGATCCTCAGGCGCCGCGGATCACGATGCCCGTACAGCTCGTCGTGGCGGACGCGGGAACGCATCTGGTGTTCCACGACAACGCCGGTGAGGGCCGGATGACGATTCGCGAGGGCCAGGAGGGCAGGGGCTCGGGGCACGACCGCACGGGATCGAGTGAGATCCGCATGGCCGGCGGCCCGTTGCGCTACTGGGTGATCACGGGTCCGCCCGCCCGCGTACTGCACGGCTGGTCACGGCTCACGGGCGCTCCCTCGCTGCCTCCGGGCTGGGCGCTGGGCTATCAGCACGCGGTGCCCGCCGCCGAAGGAGCCCAGCGTTTACGGGGACTGGCCGACGGATACCGCGAGCACGAACTGCCTCTGCGCGCCCTGCACTTGGACGCGGACGCCGGTCACGCCGGGCGCCGGGTGCTCAGGGGACACCGGCACCGTCCCGCCGATCTGCCGCGTCTGGCGGCGGAGTTGAGCGCACAGGGCGTTCGGCTGGTGTCGTCCGGCGACGCGAGCCCGCGCGTCGCAGCGGATACGGCACAGACGCCGGGCGCGACCGGGACGACGAGCGCGACGGCCGCGACCGGCACAACAGGCTCGACGGGCTCGACCACAGCAGCGGAGACGGCCCGCACGGACGCGCGGCCTGCCGCACCGACATGGCCCGACCCCCGGCCCGACTCCCCTCATTCCGAGGGCGAGTTCGCCCTCGTGGGCTCCGGATGGGCGGGCATGCAGCGCGAAGGCGGCACATGGGGCGGCGAGTTGGCGACGGGCTGGGACGGGCTGCGTGCGTCGCTGTCACTGGTCGTAGGGCTGGGGCTGTGCGGTGTGCCGTACTCCGGGCCGGGGATCGGCGGTTCGACGGCCGCGGCCTCGCCCGAGCTGTATCTGCGCTGGTTCCAACTGGCCGCGTACTTCCCGCTGTTCCACGCTCACTGCGCCAAGGGCGCCGGATTGCGCGAGCCTTGGGCCTTCGGCGGCGAGGTGCTCAAGGGCTGTGCGGACGCGATGGCCGAACGCGAGCGGCTGCGCCCGTACTTCACCACGCTCGCCCACCTCGCGCACCGCACGGGGGCTCCTTATGTGAGGCCCCTGTGGTGGCAGCATCCGCGCGAGCGTTCGCTGCGCGAGTGCGGCGACGCGTTCCTGCTGGGAGACGCGCTGCTGGTCGCGCCCGTGCTGGAGGAGGGCTCCCGCAGGCGGCCTGTGCGGCTGCCCTACGGCCGCTGGTACGAGACGTCGACCGGCTCTGTGCACGACGGCCCCGGTGAAGTCCTCCTCGACGCACCGCTGTCGCGGATTCCGGTGCTCGCACGTGCCGGTGCCGCGGTGCCGGTGCGGGGCGCGGACGGTACGACGGAACTGGACGTGTGGCCCCCCGCACCGGGCCGCACCGGCAAGGGACTCGTCATCCGGGACACCGGCCACGGCCCTCGGCGGCACCCGGCTGCCGCCGAGCGCTTCACGGTGCTGCGGCGCGAGGGCACCACGGAGGTGGCTCGTGAAGACGGTGGCCCCGTGGGCTACCGGGTACGCCTGCGCGGCTGATAGACGAATGCCCATGGCAGCTTTCAGAGGATCATTCAGCCGTACGGCGCTCACCGCCGCGCTGCTCGCCCTGGCCACTCTCGTCCCTGCGGCGCCGGTCTCGGCGGCGTCCGGCGCCGACGCCTCCGTACGGAAGGCCGGTACCTCCATACGGGAGGAGACCCAAGAGCCGTCCGCTCCCCGGGAGTTCGTCGCGCTGCGGGACGTGGCGCCGACCGTCCTCCAGGAGATGCGCTACCGCACGCGGCACAACTTCGTCGGGGACCGCGTGAACGGCTACCGGCAGGGCATGTGCATCGTCACCCGCGACACCGCGCGGGCGCTGCGCTCGGCCCAGCGTTCGTTCCTGCGCAGGGGCTACTCCCTGAAGGTGTACGACTGCTACCGGCCGCAGCGGGCAGTCGACCACTTCGTCTCCTGGGCGAAGGACCTCGACGACGAGCGGATGAAGGACGAGTTCTATCCCCGCGTCGAGAAGGACCGTCTCTTCGAGGACGGCTATATCGCGGAGAAGTCCGGCCACAGCAGGGGCAGTACGGTCGATCTGACGCTGGTGAAGCTGCCGCTGCGCGGCCGACTCGTCCGTACCGGCCGGGCGAGCCGCTGGTGTCCTGCTTCGCTCCGAAGGACGTGCGCTTCCCCGACAACTCCATCGACATGGGCACGGGTTACGACTGCTTCGACACGCTCTCGCACACCCTCGACCCCCGCATCCAGGGCGAGCAGCGGGCGAACCGGATGCTGCTGAAGGACACCATGGAGAAGGCGGGCTTCACCAACCTCCCCGAGGAGTGGTGGCACTACACGCTCACCGAAGAGACCTTCCCCGACACCTACTTCGACTTCCCCGTGTGGCGCCGCGCCCTGCACGGGCACTGAAGGGCGCGGACGCCGAGCCGACGGCAGGTCCAGGGTCCCGGCGCAACTGGCCGCGCCGGGGCCGGACTTCACGACGGCCGGTCACGACCGCGGGTCCTCAGAACGGGTAGTGCGCGTGCCGCGTCGCGAGGGTCACCCAGCGGGTGTTGCTGAACGCGTCCACGCCCCAGCGTCCGCCGAAGCGGCCGTAGCCGGAGTCCTTGAAACCGCCGAACGGTACCTGCGGTTCGTCGGCCACCGACTGGTCGTTGACATGCACGATTCCGGTGCGCACACGGCGGGCGACGGCCAGGCCGTGCGTGCCGTTCTCGGTGATGATTCCGCACGTCAGGCCCTGCTCGGTGTCGTTGGCGAGGGCGACCGCCTCGTCGTCGTCGGTGAAGGAGGCGAGCGCGCAGACGGGGCCGAACGCCTCCGCGTGGTACAGCTCCATGCCCGGTACGACACCGCGCAGCACCGTCGCCGGATGCACGGCGTTCTCCGGTGCGCCTCCTCCGGTCAGCACCTCGGCGCCCTTGGCGACGGCGTCCCGTACGAGGGCGGCCACACGCTCGGCGGAGGCCGCGCTCACCATGGGGCCGATCACGGTGGCCGGGTCGGACGGGGCGCCGTGGGGCAGTCCCGCGACCTTGGCGGTGAACTTCTCGGTGAACTCCCCTGCCAGCGAGGCGTGTACGAGGATCCGGTCGCCGGACATGCAGATCTGACCGGCGTTCATGAAGACGGAGAACGCGGCGGCGTCGACCGCGTAGTCGACGTCGGCGTCGTCGAGGACGATCACCGAGTTCTTTCCGCCCAACTCCAGTACGGCGGGCTTGAGATGACGCGCCGCGAGATCGCCGATCCGGCGCCCCACCTCGGTGGAGCCGGTGAAGTTGACGGCACGCACGGCGGGTTCGGCTATGAGCGCTTCGGCGACGCCGGCCGCGTCCTCGCGTGCGTTGCTGACGACGTTGAGCACACCGTCGGGCAGCCCGGCCTCCCGCAGCGCGTCGGCGACGAAGTATCCGCACGCCAGGGGCGCGTCCTCGCTGGGCTTGACGACGACGGAGTTGCCGGCGGCGAGCGGCGCGGCGACGGCCCTGGTGCCGAGGATCACGGGCGCGTTCCATGGGGCGAACGCGCCGACGACACCGACGGGTTCGCGTATCGCGAGGCTCAACGTACCGTCGTCCTGGGGCGTGAGGACCTCGCCGCGTGGCGCCGTGACGGCTGCGGCCGCCTCGCGGAGCATCCCTGAGGCGAGATGCACGTTGAACAGCGCCCAGGGGCGGCTCCCCCCGGCCTCCCCCGCCATGAGGGCGGCGGCGTCCTCGCTGCGGGACTCCAGGATTCCGGCGGCCTTGAGGAAGATGTCGCGGCGTTCGGCGGGGCCGGTCGCCGCCCATGCCGGGAACGCCTCCTCGGCCGCGGCGACCGCCCTGCGCACGTCTTCCGGGCCGCCGGCCGCGACCGTGGCGTACACCTCGCCCGTGTACGGATCGTGGTCCTCTGCCGTGCGTCCGGAGGCGGCGGGGACCTCACGGCCGCCGATGAGCAGGTCGCGGTGGATGGTCATGGCGGGGGTCCCTCCTGAGACGGGCGGCCCGGCTACCGGGTGTCGTCGTCACCGGCAGGCGCCGGGGCGGCCGTGAGCCGCGGCCGTACGCGACGGTCGAGGCGATGTTCACCGGGCGGACGTTCGTTCACGGTCACTGGGCCGGAGTCTCCGGCCGCCCCCTTCCGCTGTCAACGGCCCTGCCGTGCTGTTCCACCTGCGTACGGGCGCCGACGCGCGGGACCCGCGTTGAACGGACGTCGCCGCGACGGCGTGAGCCGACGGACGCCCGGGACATGGGGGCGTGACGCGGAGCCCTCACGGGAGTCAGGCGGGACCGTCACCGGTGGCGGTCCGGTCCGCCCGGACTCCGCCAGCCCCGGCTCGTACCGAGAGGGGCCCGGGAACCGGGCGAAATGCGGAGCCGATCACTCCGACACGGCGGTGATGTCGATGACCTCCGCAGGCCCGCACGTCCATGATGTCCATGCCCTTGACGGTCCCTCAGCCCCGATGAACACTGCCGACACGCTCGTCACGGAGACCGGGCGGGGTGGCGCGCCGGACCGTGAACAGCAGCCCATTGCCCTGGCGCCGGCTCCGTGCCAGATCAAGCACCATCCCGAAGGAAAGCCCGGGGTCCCGGCCCCGGCCGAGGGACAAGGAGCCGTCATGAGCCAGTTCTCTAACACCGACATCTTCGCGGGCGAGGTGATCGGCACCGCGATTCTCATCCTCTTCGGTGCCGGCGTCTGTGCCGCCGTCAATCTCCGCTACTCCAAGGCCGCCGCGTCCGGCTGGATCGTCATCGCCTTCGGCTGGGGCTTCGGCGTCCTCGCCGGCGCGTACACGGCTCTGCCGCTGTCGGGCGGGCACATCAACCCGGCCGTGACGGTCGCCCTCGCGATCGACAGCGGCGACTGGAGCAAGGTGCCGCTCTACATAGGCTCGCAGATGATCGGCGCCGTGATCGGTGCCGTACTGGTGTGGGTGGCCTACTACGCGCAGTTCGCCGCCAACGCCGATCCCGAGTTCGCCCAGGGGACGCTGGGCAACTTCTCCACCATTCCCGAGGTACGCAATCCGGCGGCCAATCTCGCCACGGAGATAGTCGCCACGATCGCCCTGGTGCTGCCGATCCTCGCCTTCGGCGCGACGAAGGCGCTGGCCGAGAACGGCAACCAGGTCCTCGTCGTCGCACTGCTCGTCGTAGGCATAGGGCTCTCGCTCGGCGGTCCCACGGGGTACGCCATCAACCCCGCTCGTGACCTGGGTCCCCGTGTGGCCCACGCGCTGCTGCCGATCCCCAACAAGGGCGGCTCGGACTGGGGTTACGCCTGGGTCCCGGTCGCCGGACCGCTCATCGGGGCGGCGATAGCGGCGGGCATCTTCAAACTCGTCTTCTGACCCCCGGGCCCACGGACCCGGGACATCCTCCAGCACTCCGGTTCGGACAAGGGGACGCGACCATGTCGGACAAGTTCGTAGCAGCCATCGACCAGGGAACGACGTCGAGCCGCTGCATGATCTTCAACCAGGACGGCGCCGTCGTAGCCGTCGACCAGCGCGAGCACCGCCAGATCTTCCCCAAGCCAGGCTGGGTGGAGCACGACGCGACCGAGATCTGGTCGAAGGTGCAGGCCGTGGTGGCCGGGGCGATCGCCAAGGCCGGGCTGCGCGCCGACCAGCTCAGCGCGCTGGGCATCACCAACCAGCGGGAGACCACCGTCCTCTGGGACAAGAGAACCGGCCAGCCGGTGCACAACGCCATCGTCTGGCAGGACACCCGGACCTCCACGCTCTGCACCGAACTGGGCGGCTCCGACGGCCAGGACCGCTTCCGCGACCGTACGGGCCTGCCGCTGGCCAGCTACTTCGCGGGGCCCAAGGTGGCCTGGCTGCTGGACAACGTGCCAGGGCTGAGGCAGCGCGCGGAGAACGGGGAGATCGCGTTCGGGACCATCGACTCCTGGCTGATCTGGAACCTCACGGGAGCGACCGACGGCGGCGTGCACGTCACCGACGTCACCAACGCAGGCCGCACCATGCTGATGAACCTGGAGACCCTCCAGTGGGACCAGTCCATCCTCGACGCGATGAACGTGCCCGCGGCCGTGCTCCCGGAGATCCGCTCCTCGTCGGAGATCTACGGCACTGCCCACGGGCAGGTCGCGGGGGTGCCGGTGGCCTCCGCGCTCGGCGACCAGCACGCGGCCCTGTTCGGGCAGACGTGCTACTCGGTGGGCGAGGCCAAGAACACCTACGGCACGGGGTCGTTCCTGCTGCTCAACACCGGGCAGCGGCCCGTGCCCAGCAAGAGCGGCCTGCTGACGACGATGGCCTACCAGCTCGGGGGCGAGCCGCCCACGTACTGCCTGGAAGGTTCGATCGCGATCACCGGTGCGCTCGTCCAGTGGTTCCGCGACCAGCTCGGGATCATCCGGGAGGCCGCGGAGATCGAGACGCTGGCGGCGAGCGTCGAGGACAACGGCGGCGCCTACATCGTCCCGGCGTTCTCGGGGCTGTTCGCACCGTACTGGCGGTCCGACGCACGCGGTGTGGTGGCCGGTCTGACGCGCTACGTCACCAAGGGGCACCTGGCGCGGGCGGTGCTGGAGGCCACGAGCTGGCAGACGCGTGAGGTCGTGGACGCCATGTACACCGACTCCGGGGTGCACATCACCAGCCTGAAGGTCGACGGCGGCATGACGGGCAACAATCTGCTGATGCAGCATCAGGCCGATGTGCTCGACGTGCCGGTGATCCGTCCGGTGGTCGCCGAGACGACGTGCCTGGGCGCGGCCTATGCGGCGGGCCTGGCGACGGGCGTCTGGTCCGACCTGGATGAGCTGAGCAGCCACTGGAAGCGGGACGCGGAGTGGACCCCGCAGATGGAGCCGGAGGCCCGGGACCGGGAGTACCGGAACTGGCGGAAGGCGGTGGAGCGCAGCTTCGGCTGGCTGGAGGACGGCGAGTGACGGGCGGGCTGAGCCGCAGGGGGACCCGCACGGGTACCCGCTAGGTTCCGCAGGCTCGGGTGACCGGTCGCACCGGCTCACCGTGACCGGCTGACACCGGCTCACACCTCACCATCGGCTCGGCGCGGGCATACGTCCCCCGGGCCAGGTGCGGAACGACGGAGCCCGGTCCGGCCCCGGCGGCGTTCAGCGCGCCGGGGCCGGGCTGGGCTCCTTCTGCTGTGCGGCCACCGCACGGCGCATCGCGTGCTCGACGACGGACACCAGGGTGTCGCGTACGGAGGCGCGGCGCCGCGCGTCGCAGACCAGCACCGGAACCTCCTCGTCCAGGTCGAGCGCCTCGCGGAGGGCGTCGGCGGGATACATCTCCGCACCGTCGAAGTGGTTGACGGCGACGATGAAGGGGATCTTCCGGCGCTCGAAGTAGTCGATGCCGGCGAAGCTGTCCTCCAGTCTGCGGGTGTCGACGAGTACGACAGCGCCGAGGGCGCCCTGCGCCAGCTCGTCCCACAGGAACCAGAAGCGGTCCTGGCCGGGCGTGCCGAACAGGTACAGCACCAGCCCGTCGTTGATCGTGATGCGGCCGAAGTCCATCGCGACCGTGGTCGTGGACTTGGCCTCGACGCCCGCGGTGTCGTCCACGGGACGGCCCGCCTCGGTGAGTGTCTCCTCGGTGCGAAGCGGCTTGATCTCGCTCACCGCTCCGACCAGGGTCGTCTTGCCTACGCCGAAGCCGCCCGCCACGAGGAGCTTCAGCGTCACCGGTTCGGCTGGCGACGCCGTACCGGCGCCTCGTTTAGAGCGCCCGAAGACCATCGATCACCTCTCTGAGAATGCTTTCGTCCGGCAGTTCCGCCGGAGGGACGGGCCGGCTGACGCGGACCCAGCCCGCGTCGATGAGGTCTCCGATGAGAACGCGAACGACGCCTACGGGAAGGTCGAGTTCGGCGGAGAGTTCGGCGACGGACTGCGGGGCGCGGCGGCACTGGAGGACGATGTCGACGTGCTCCGGGGCGAGTGAGTTGTCCGCGTAGACGTCGGCGTTGTCCTGGGCGCCGCCGGTGCCGTCACCGGCGGCCCCGTGATTGTCGCCGCTCCCCACGGTGTCCTCGTGGGGCTTCGCGTCCCCTTCACCGTCCCGGCTCTCGGCGATCACCAGGGCGATGAGGTCGAGTCGCGCCTCATCGGAGCTGCTGCGGGTGCGGCCGCGCGTCATGGCGTACGGCCGCACCACAGGCCCTGCTGCGTCGTCGAACCAGCGGTCCGTCATCTGTGTGTCCGTTCGGGTCCCGTCAGTTCCCACCGGTTCGGCCGGAGGGATTCGACCGGGGGGCGGTGCCCAGGTGTGCCCCGACCCGCTTGACCAGGAGCGTCATCTCGTAGGCGATGAGGCCCACGTCGGCGTCGGCGTCGGCGACCACGGCCAGGCAACTGCCGTCGCCCGCCGCCGTGACGAAGAGGAACGCCTCTTCCAGCTCGACGACGGTCTGCCGCACGCCGCCGACGTCGAAGTGACGGCCGACTCCCTTGGCGAGGCTGTGGAAGCCGGACGCGACGGCGGCCAGATGCTCGCCGTCCTCCCGTGTCAGGTCCTGGGACGCTCCGCGGGGCAGCCCGTCGCCGGAGAGCACCAGGGCTTTGCTGATGCTGCCGACACGCTGTACCAACTCGTCCAGGAGCCAGTTGAGTTCACCGCTTCCGGAAGCGGTGTTCTCCGTGCCTTTCGGTGCGGTCATCGACCGTCCCCCTCCGGTGTCGTTCCTGGTGCTGACTCCGCCGCCTCGTCCCCCGACTCGCCGGCGTTGTGCAGGCGGCCCCGCTGCCAGCCGCGCTGGAGCGATGCCATCCGGTTGCGTACCTCGTCCGCGTCGCGGTTCGCCAGATCGTCCGAGCGTCGACCGGGGTCTCCGCTCGCCGGTGTGGCGTCGCCCGGGTCCCTTTTGAGCTGGGGTGCCAGGTTCGCCTGCCGGACCCTGCGCGGCAGTTTGCCGACCGTACCGGACTTCGCGGGTCCAGCGGACGGCTTCGCGCCTGTCGCGGTGGACTCTCCCGCGGGCGGGGTGTCCTGGCGCTCCCGGTCGTCTTCCTGGCCCTGCCTGGCGGGGCGTGCCTCGGCGTCCTCCGCCTCGGGGGCGTCCGGCCGGGCGACGGTACGTCCGTGGTCGGCGACCAGCACGGGCGTACGCGGCCGGCGCTTCGGCAGCGGCGCGAGTCCACCCTTGCCGTCGCTCTGCGGCGACGTGGGGCGCGAGGGGCCGTCGGTCTCGTCCTGTGCCTGCTGGTGCTGTTCGAGGCCGGGTCTCGGGCCGCCGAGTACGCCGGGGCCGGTGGGGCGCAGCGGTGCGTCCTCGCGCCCGGGCTTCTCCCGCCCGTTGCCGTCGCGTCCGTTTCCGTCGCGTGCGGGGCCTTCCCTGCCCTTGCCGTCGCGGTCCGCGCCTTCGTCGTCCCTGCCGCGTTCGCGGCCTGGGCCCTTCTCCAACTCGCCGAGCGGCGCCTCCAGTTCGACGGCGCCCTCCAGGGCGGCGCGCTGCCGCGGCGTCGCCGAGGCGGCTCCGGGGCCGCGTGTGAGGGCGTCGAGCCGGGTGCCGGTCACGCCGGTGCCGGACGCCGGTTCCCGCTCCAGGCGGTCCTCGTCCTGTCCTGAGGTCTCGGTGAGAATCCTGCCGGGGACGAGTACGACGGCCGTGGTGCCGCCGTACGGGGAGGGCTGGAGGGAGACGCGCACGCCCTGGCGCTGGGCGAGCCGGGAGACCACGAACAGGCCGAGGCGGTCGGTGTCGGAGAGTTCGAACTCGGGGGTCTCCGCGAGCCGCAGGTTCGCCTCCAGCAGCGCGTCGGCGGCCATGCCGAGTCCGCGGTCGTGGATCTCCAGGGTGTAGCCGTTCGCCACGCGTTCACCGAGTACCTGGACTGCGGTGTGCGGCGGGGAGAACACGGTGGCGTTCTCCAGCAGTTCGGCGATGAGGTGTGTGAGGTCGGCGACGGAACCGCCGTCGACGGCGAGCCGCGGCAGGCGGCGCACCTCGATCCGCTCGTAGTCCTCGACCTCGGAGACGGCGGCCCGTACGACGTCCATGAGCTGCACGGGCTTGCGCCACTGGCGGGAGGGTGCCGCGCCGGAGAGGATGACCAGGCCCTCGGCGTGGCGCCGCATGCGGGTCGTGAGGTGGTCGAGGCGGAAGAGGTCGGCGAGTTCGTCGGAGTCCTCGGTGCGGCGCTCCATGTGGTCCAGGAGGCTCAACTGCCGGTGCAGCAGCACCTGGTTGCGGCGGGCGAGGTTGACGAACACCTCGGAGACCCCGCGCCGCATGCCTGCCTGCTTGACGGCGGCCTCGACGGCCGCGCGCTGAAGGGTGTTGACCGCCTGCCCGACCTGTCCGGCCTCGTCCTGCGGGTAGTCGAGCCTGGGCGCCTCGGTCTCGATGTCGACGGTCTCGCCCGCCGCGAGACGGCGCATCACACTCGGCAGGCGTACGCCCGCTGCCTCCTGGGCCTCTCTGCGCAGCGTGCGCAGATCGCGCACGAGGCCGCGGCCGACGCGGAAGGAGATGACGATCGAGGCGATGACGGCGGCGGCTCCGAGCACCGCGGCGATACCGGCCTGGGTGAGCACCTTCGTGGCGTCGGGCTGCACGCGCTGCTCGTAGCGGTCGCGGGCCTCGAAGTTCATGCGCTCCAGGTCGGTGAGGACGGTGGAGGTGGCCGACTGCCAGCGCTCGGCGTTGACGACGCCCTGGGTGCCGCGGCTGCCGGCGGCGATGATGGCGTCCTCGTAGCTGCGCAGCGTGCGGCCGTCGGTGCCGTTCCAGTACGAGTCGTAGAACTGCCGTTCCTCGGCGGGCAGTTCGGCGAGGGTCGTCTCGTAGGTGAGGTTGCGTTCGGCCACGCGGTCGGAGAACGCGCGCCGGTCGCCCTTGGTCATCTCCCCGGAGGCGAGTGCCGCCGCCATCAGCGCGTCCTCGCGGGCGAGATACTCGCGGGCGCGTACGAGACCGACGAGGGCGCGGCCCTGCTTGTCGAGGTCGACGTCGTCGATGCCGCCGAGCGCGCTGAGGAACGTGTAGCAGGGGTCGATGAGTTCGTTGTACGCCTGGAAGGCGCCGCCGCGGGTGAGGGTGCTCTCCTCCGCCTTGCGGATCTTCTTCAGGCCCGCCAGCTTGTCCAGCATCACGTCGAGGCGCTGCTGTGTGCTGCCGGTGAGCTGCGAACGCAGCCCGGGGGTACGGGCGTTGGCGCGCAGCTTGGCTATCTGGGCGTCCGTGTCCCTCTGTTGCTTCTTGAGCTGGGACATCGCCTCGGACCCGCGGGGGTCGGCGAGGTAGACCATGACCTGCCGGCGCTCACGCTGGAGGGCTTGCGCCGCGTCCTGCGCAGGGTCGCCCACCTTGTCGACGGTGCTGACCACGTCGAGCAGTTCGCGGGCCTCACGGCCCGTCACATACGTGGCGAGGGCCCACAGGGACACCAGCGACAGCAGCGGCACCAGGAGCAGCGCCACGATCTTCCGGCGGATCGACCTACCGCGCAAGCGCATGGCCTCCCCTAGTCAACCCCGTCCGCCCGGGGCGAGTTCCGACAGCAAACGGCGTGAGCCTACTACTGACGCAGTACCGAGTCGTAGATGTGTCCGAGCGGGAAACCGGACGTCCAGGGTGCCTCATCCTGAGATGTCCTCCGATGCCCTACACGCGTTCCTGAATTGTGGCGCAGGCCACGGACGTGGAAACGTGTGACCTGTGGGGGAACGTGAGGGGGGAGTGAAAGGATCATGTACACGAGGTCCAGACTGCCGGATCCCGTACGTTCGGCGGCAGTTCGGGCGTTGGTCATAGTCGCGGTGACGCTGGTTCAGTTGATGATCGCCGTGCTGTGCTCGCTGGCGCAGGTGTGGCTGGCCTTTCCCATGGTGATCTCCACGGTGGTCAGCACCGTGGTGGCGACGTGGGCCGTGCTGGACGTATGGGTGACCCGCCAGGTGTGGCGGCAGCGGCACGGGGTGCTGTCGGAGCCCAGCAGCGCGGCGCGCCAGCGGGCCATGGAGAAGGCCAGGAGGAGGGCGCGGCACGGCCCGGACCGGTGACGGCGGAACACCACGGGCCTGGGACGGCGGGGACCGGCCAGGGCGCCTTCCGCGTGGGTCAACCGGCCGTGTACGGACGGGAGTTGCGGCGCGAGAGCCGGACAGCGGCGCCCCGGCCAGGCGACCCGGGCAGAGTGATCGGCTCCCGCCGCTTCCCTGCCGCCCGTATCACGACTCCCCGCGCTGACCGTCCGCCTGAGCCGGTACGCGGGGCTCCTGCGCGTGCTGTTCGGGCCTGCGGAACATCCGTGTCGCGGTGATCTCGCCGTGCACGGGCTCCTCTTCGGGGTCCTGCTGCGGCAGTCCGGGCCGCAGATGCTCCTCGACGCTGATGTACTTCAGCCCGGCCCGCAGGTCCGCGTCGTTGCGCAGCCGGATGACGAGGGGGAACTCCGCGAGCGCCGTCGTGTCGAACAGCCCGGTGGTGTACAGCAGTTGGACGCCGAGCGCATCGGCGACGGCCCGTTGCAGCTCCAGAAGATACGTGGCGTTGGCGCGGCCGATGGGATTGTCGAGGAAGAGCGTCCCGGCGTGCCGGTCCCTCTCATGGCCGCGGTCGTTGCCGCGCAGCGCCGCCATCGTGCAGTAGAGGGCGATGGCCGCGGTGAGCAGCTGGCCGCCGGAGAAGACGTCGCCCATCTGACCGACCGGCACCCGCTCGGCACGCAGCACCGCGTCCGGCTTGAGGATCTCCACGGACACCCCGCGCGGTTGCAGCGCGGCGTGAACTCCCCGCAGCAGCAAGGACATTCCGTCCCTGCGCAGGTCGGAGTTCTTCGCCACGGCGGTACGGGTGGCCTCGTCGACGACCTCTCCGAGGCGTTCGCTGAGGACCGCCTGGTCGGGATCGTCGAAGCGGATGCGCAGGAACTCCTGGCCCGACCACTCCCCCAGGCCCTCCGGGAGCCGCGAGAGGCGCTGCGCTGAACGCAGCGTCGCCAGTGCCGACTCCACCAGGCCCCGCAGGCGGTCGACGATGCTGTCGCGGTTGCGCTCCAACTGCTCCAGCTCGTCGGTGAGTACGCGAAGACGCGGCGCGAACGCCTCGGCCCAGGCGGCGGCGTGGTCGGGCAGCGCCGCGGCGGGCAGTTCGCGGATCTGCTGCCGTGCGGGGGTGCGTACCTGTTCGTAGCGGGAGGAGTTGGCGTGGCGTACGAGCACGTCGGACGCCTCACGCACGGCCTGCTCGGCGGAGGAGAGGTCGGCGGCGCAGCCGCGCAGCGAACGGCGGGCCTCGGCGGCGGCCTGCCGGGCGTCGGCGGTGCTCCCGGGGTAGGGCTCGGGGCTCTCGCCCGGCTCCTCGGCGGCGGGCTGCTGGGGGTCGCGCAGCAGATCACGCAGCAGCGCGGCGGTCTCGTCGAACGCCTCCGCGGACTCCTCGGCGGCGCGGTGTGCACGCAGCAGGGCGGCGTGCTCCGTACGGGCTTCCTCCAACTGGTCGCTGTGAGCGGCCAGTTCGGCATTGGCCGTACGCAGCAGCCGCTGGGCCTCCTCCGCGTCGGCGGGCTCCATGCCCTCGGGGAGGCTCGTATGGCGGTCGCCCTCGGGCGGGGCCAGCCGCTCCGCCTCGCCGCGCAGCCTGCCGAGCTGTTCACTGGCGGCGGCGGCACGGGACTCCAGCATCTGCACCCGGGACTCGGCGCGTGCTGCGGCGGCCTGGCGGGCGGGGCCGTCCGCGCCGTCGGGGCCGTCCAGCAACTGCGCCGCGCGGGTGCGGACCTTGTTGGTGAGCCGGTCGAGGGCGGCGCGGGCGGCGGACTCGTCGCTCTCGGCGTGTGCCTGCTCGGCGCGGAGGTCGGCGCCGACACCCACCTTCTCGTACAGCCGGGAGGCCGAGCGGTACGCCTCACGGAGGGCGGGCAGCGAGGTGCCCTCGGGCGGCGGCAGTGTCTCGTCGATGTCGTCGGGGACGCCTGCGATCTGGGCGCGTTCGGCACGCAGTGCCCGTGCGGTGCGATGGGCGTCGTCGGCGGCCCGCTGCGCGGAACGCCTGTCCTCGTCGGCCGAGCGTGCCCTGGTCAGACATGTCGCGGCGCGCTCCTCGGCCTCGGCCGTCTCCTCGGCCAGTGTGCGCAGCCGGGTCTGCCATCCGCTGCGTTCGCGCAGGCGTGAGGCCAGGCCGGCGAGGGCGTCGGCGGAGCGGCGGGCGCGCTGTGCCTGTTCCTGGCGTTCGTCGCGCACGCGGGCGGCGTCCGCCGCGGCGGCCTTCGCGTCGTCATGTGCCGTACGGGCCTGTGCGAGAAGGGCGCCGGCGGCTTCCGCGGCTTCGCGGGCGGACTCGGCCGCCGCCGCCAGTTCCGCGAGGCGTCCCGGTGGGCAGCCCGTACGCCACGAGGCGAGCCGCGCCGCGAGCGTGCGGTCGGCGGCGAGCCGGGCGGCGAGGGCGCGGATCTCCTCGTCGCGGGCGAGGGCGCGGGCACGCAGCTCACGGCGCTCCTCGTCGGCGGCCTGCTCGTCGTGCATGGCCGGATTCGGCGGTACGAGGAAGACGTCGTCACGACGGGCGTCGCCGCCGCGCGGTACGGGTGCGAGCAGGGCCGCGGCGGTGCCGACCGCCACGGCGGAGCGGGGCAGCAACGCGGCGCCCGCCAGGGCCTCTTGGGCACGCCGATGGCTGGCGGGGTCGGTGATGACGACGCCGTCCACCAGCTCGGGGCGGGCGGCGAGCACGTCGGCGTGGTCGGCCGGGTCGACGGCCTGGGCGAGATAGCGCCAGCCGGGAAGGGCCGGAACGCCGTGCTCGCCGAGGAATTCGACGGTCGCCGTGACGTCGGGTGCGGGCGGCAGCAGGCCGCCGTCGCCGAGGGCGCCGAGCATCCGGGAGTCCTCGGCGGCTGCGGTACGCAGTTCGAAGAGGTGCCGTTCGCAGCCGGTGACCGCGTCGTCGAGCAGTTCGGCGAGGGAGTCGCCTGCGGCGTCCAACTCCTCGGCGGTGAGGGCGCCGTGGGCCGAGCCGCCGCCGGTGAGGGCGCCGTCGGTCCCGTGCCGCCGTGCCGTGCGGGGCGGCGGCACGGAAGGGGCGCCCGCTGCGGCGGGCGGGGCCTCCTCGCCCCGCTCGTTCTGGCGGCGAGCCTGTCGGGGCAGCCCGAGGAGTTCCGCGAGGCGTTCCTCGGTGCCCAGGTCCTGCGCCGTACGGACCTCGGCGTGGTGGGCGGCGGAGGCCGCCTCGGCGGCGTCCTCGGCGCGGGCGGCGGCGAGTTCGGCGCGGGACAGCTCCGAACTCGCCTCCTGTGCACGTTCGTTGGCGCGGCGTGCGACCTCGCGTGCCTCCTCCCAGGCAGCGGCGGCGGCACGTTCGGCGTCCCCGGCCGCGAGCGCGGCGGCGGCGGGATCGGTGTCGCCGCCGTCCTCGGGCGTCTCGATCCAGCCTGCTCTTACGGCCTCCGCGGTCTCCCGTTCGACCTCGGCGAGGCGCTGGCGCAGATGGCCGGTCTCGCTGCGGGCACGCTGGGCGTCGGTGGCGGCCGCGGTCGCGCCCCGGTGCGCCTCCTCCGAGGCGGTCTGGAGGGTGGCCGAACGCTCCTCTTCCTCGGCGGCGGTGCGCTCTGCCTCCTCGGCGGCGGCGTGCAGGGCCCGTACGAGGTCGGCGGCCGCGGTGGCCCGTGCGGCGAGGGCGGGCGCCGCGTCCCGCTCGGCCTCACGGATGGCGTCGGAGAGACGCGCGGCACGGTCGGCCGCGGTGCGGTGGGCGAGCACCGTCTCGGCGGCCTGCCACGCCGAGTGCAGCGTACGGGCGTCGGTCAGTTCACGGCGCTGCGCGGAGGCGGCCTTCTCCGCTCCTTCCAGTGCCAACGAGGCGTGCCGGTAGGCGAGTTCGGCGGCGATCAGGGACGAGCGCTCGCGGGTGGTACCGGTCTGTGCGACGGCCTCCTCCGCGTCCGCGACCTGACCGGCGAGTTCCTCGCTGTGCCCGCGTTCGGCGCTGCCCCGGGCCGACAGCCGGCGTACGAGCGCGCGGGCGCGCCCCTCGGCCGCGGTGTGGATGTCGCGGGCGCGACCGCGCTGCTGAGCGGCCTCGGCGATGCGGCGCAGCAGATCCAGGGAACCGGCGGTGAAGTCGCGTTCCGCGGTGAGTTCGGCACGGCGGCCCAGTTTGTGTGCGAAGCCGTGGACGAGATCGGCGAGGCCGTCGGTGTCGCGGGTGTCGGTGACGGCGCGCAGCAGCAGATCCGTGAAGTCGGAGTCGTTCTTCACGGCGAAGAGACCCGCGGCTTCGCCCTCGTCTGCGTTCATCTCCCGCTGGTAGCGGAAGAGTTCGGGGTCGAGGCCGAGGCCGGTGAGGCGTTCCGTCCAGCGTTCGTGCACCTCCTCCCAGGCGACGTCGAGATTCGGGTACGCCTTTCCCGTCTCGGTCAGCACGTCGCGGAAGCCCTTCATGGTCCGGCGGCGGCCACGCGCGGACGAGGCGCCCTCGGACGAGGGCCGCAGCGCGGCGGACTCGGCGACGGGAAGCGAGTCGAGGCTCATGCCGGGGCCCGGCCGGAAGGAGTACCACGCTTCGGCGAACTTCCGTGGGTCGCTGGAGACTTGGCGTCCGCGCCACTCGCTGACCTTGCCGACGACGACGGTCTCGCCCGTACGGGTGTGCTGCCACTCCAGGGCCACGTGACCGCAGTCGTCGGCGAGCAGGAACTTGCGCAGCACCCCCGAGCTGGCGCCGCCGAGGGTGTTGCGGTGGCCGGGCAGCATCACGGAGAAGATCAGCTTCAGCAGGACGGACTTGCCGCCGCCGTTCTCCAGGAACAGCACCCCGGCGGGAGCGGGTCGGCGCGGCGGCTCACGGGGCTCGTCCTCGAAGAAGTCGGCCTGGGCGGGTGCCGGGCTGGGCACCGGGCCACCTACTCCGCGCAGATCCAGAACGGTGTCGGCGTAGCGCGCACCGGCCGGGCCGATGGAGTAGAGACGGATCCGGGACAGCTCGTACATGGCGGCGGGGCTCTCGGTGGTCAGGGGTCGGTCGGGGCGGCCTGTGCTGTGGTCGGGGTGGTCGGTCAGGTGTGGAACGGGAGGCCCGCGTCGGCCGCGACCTCCAAGTCGTCGCCGTCCGTGGGCGGTACGAGCGTCGCCGTGCCGTCGCTGACGGGGACGACGCCCAGCTCGAGCAGCTCGGACATGGCCGCGCTGCCCGCCATGTCGCGGACCTGGAGCTGGTACCGGGCCGTGGTGCGGTAGGTGCCTCCGGCGTCGTCGCCCGTGCGCTGGAGGAACCCGGAGTCGACGAGGAAGGCGACGGCCTTGCCGATGATGCCGGTCGTCGAACCGGCAAGCCTGCGGGCGTCCTTGGTGGCCCCGGTGGCGCTGCGCCGTGCGTAGACCCGCCAGGCGGCCTCCAGCCCTGGAGCGTCCGTGGCCGGGTCGGCGTTCTCCCCCGCCTCCTCGGCGCGCTCCGCCAGCCGCCTGCACGCCTGACGGACGAAGGAGTCCACTCCGTTGACCGTGATACGGCCGATGTAGGCGTCGTCGGCGAGGTCTTCGGGGCGGGGGAAGGCCATGGCGGCGACGGCCAGATGAGCCAGTCCGTGCAGGAAGCGGTCCGCGGAGTCGGCGTTGGCGCGGCGAGCGTAGTCGCCCATGCGGACGGCGAAGACGGAGTCCTCGTCCGCGGCGAGCGCCATTCCGGCGCGGGTGGAGACCTCCAGGACGACCAGGCCGAGGCCGGTGGCGACCGCGTCGGCGAGGCGGGCGAAGGCAGGCTCGTCGCGGTAGCGCCGCAGCAGGCCCGCGTATTCGGCGTCGCGGGCGGGGAGCAGCTTGGGATGCAGCCCGAAGGAGACCAGGCGTGCGGCGTCCGCGGTGTCGGCGGGAGTGACCGGCGACTGGGGCGCGCGGGAGGCGGAGGCATCGCCCTGCGCGGTCTCCTGAGCGGTCGGGGTCACGGAGCCCGTGGAGGGGAGGGCGGCGTCCTCGTCGGGGTGGTCGGTCACTGGTGCGTCGCTCCTGCGCCTCGGGGCATCGTCGTGCCGGTGTCGGGGTGCCGGTCGTGGGGCCGGTCGTCGTGGTGCCGGTCGCCGTCGTCGTGCCGGTCATGGCCGTGGCCGGTCACCGTGGTGCCCGCCGTGGCCGTCGCCGTCCGGTGCCTCATGCCGCCCCCTCTCGGGTGTCCCGTGCCTCGTAGCCCTCGTGGCTCTCGTAGCCCTCGTGGCTCTCGTAGCCCTCGTGGCTCCCGCGCTCCTCGTGGTCGTCCCGGCCGTCGTGGCCCGGCGGCGCACCCCCCACGTCCAGTTCGGCCGTGCCGACGATCAGGTCGGCTCCTCCGAACTCCTCGTCCTCCAGCTCCGCGCCGTCGTCCACGGCGAACAGCAGCCGCCGCTCGCCCTGACGGTGCGCCGTGCCCACCGGCGGGCTCGCCGCATGAACCGCCAACAGGCTGACGAGGTACGGCAGTTCGGGATCGAGGCGCCTGGCGTCGGCGAGCAGCCCCGAGAGCCTGCGCGGTGCGTCGGCGGGCAGGTCCAGCAGCTCCATCGCCGTGTCGAGCTGCTCTTCGCTGAACCGGCTGTCGTCGGGGGTCGCGATCAGATCCGGCTCCGGCATCTCCGCGCCCAGGTGCTCGCGGGGAGCGGGCGGCGTGAGCAGGATCTCCGTGAGGTCGCCCAGCCGTACGGCACCGGGGGTGCGCAGGCCCGCGCCCCGCACGAAGAAGGCGTCGGTGACCGCTACGGCACGCTCCACGGGCAACGGCAGTACGGGCGCGAGGAGTTGGCCGTAGAGGTCGATGCCCGCGCGGGCGGCGGGCGGTGCGAACGCCTGGCGGTCCTGCTCGGCGCGGAAGAGCGGCCCGGCCGCCAGCAGCCGCGACTGGAGCTGGGTGTGGCGGCGGATGCAGTCCTTGACGATGTCGACGAGTTCGGCCGCGCGGCGCCTGTGGTCGGGGCCGCGCTCGGTGGCGGCCTCGTCGCGGGCGCGGCGGATGTTGGTGAGGATCGCGTTCTCATGGCGGTAGCGCTCGGCGACGTGGTCCAGGGCCTCGCCGATCATGTCGGGGACGCCGCGCAGCCAGTCGACGGCGCGCACGTCCCGGCGGGTGGCCTCCAGGGTGCGGCGCAGCGTCTCGGCGTACTGCACAGTGCGGTAGCGGGCCTGTTCGGCCGCGAGTTGGGCGTCGGCGAGGCGCCCGCGGCTGACGAGGACCTCCAGTTTGACCTCGGCCGCGATCTGGGCGCTGGTGACGTCTGTGTCGAGCGCGCCCACGAGGACGTTGACCGCTTCGTCGGTGGTACGCAGATACACGCTGCCGCCGGGCCCTGGGACCTCCTCGATGAGCTTGAAGTCGTAGTCGCGGCGCACATAGGAGCCCTCAGGCCCGAACGTGCCGTAGACGGCGCGGAATCCGCGGTCGACGCTGCCCACGTTCAGCAGGTTCTCCAGCACCCAGCGGGCCACGCGCTCGTGTTCGGCCGCGGGCCTGGAGGGCGCCTGGGCGGCGACGCGGGGCAGCAGCCTCGCCACGACGTCCTCGTGGTCGGCACCGGTGTCGAAGTCCATCTGGAGGGTGACGAGGTCGATGGCGCTGAGGGCGACCTCCGCCATGGCGTAAGTGCTGTACTCCCCCGCGAGGTTGGCCTTGCGGACGTCCAGGTCGTGCAGCGGAGCCGTGCAGGCCAGGGCGCGAAGCCGCCGCGCGAGCCCCTCGTCGGCCGCGGGGCCGGGGGCCGGGGACGGGAGGATCGGCGGGGCGTGCTCAGTCACGACGGACACACTATGCGCTGGCACCGACAACGCCCGGAACGGGCCCTGATGTCGCTTACATGACCAGCGCGCGGCTCCGACTGCACGCCCCGCTACGGCAGTTCACGTCGGACGACGGCAAGTCCCTCGCGGCCGGGGCGAGTCACGTGCGGGGCGTCGTCGTCCGGCGGGGAAGGGTCCGGCGGCGACAGTTCACGTCCGCGGCGGCGCCGCCGCGGGCCCGCAGGTCCTCAACGTCCGCTCTCCGGGCTGAGCCTGCCTCGCACCGCGCTCTGCACACCGGCCTCCTCGGCCGGATCGGAGGCGAGCCTGCGCAGCCGTTCGACGACCCGTTCGTCTCCCGTAGCCGCGTACTCCGCCGCGAGGGCACGGGTGGTCTCCTCACAGTCCCACAGGCACTCCACGGCGAAGCCCGCCGGGAACGAGGGATCGGTGAGGGCGAGCGCACCGGCCGCGCGACCGCGCAACTGCGAGGAGGACGTCTCCCGGTAGATGTGCCGCAGCACGGGAGCCGCGCTGTCGACGCCGAGCCGTCCCACGCCGTCGACCAGCGGCCACAGGGCGTCGCTGTCGGGTCCCTCCTTGCGTACGGTGCGGCGCAGCGCGCCCAGTACGGCACCGGCGTCCTGTGCCCCTCCGCAGCACGCCAGCATCTCGGCGGCCACGGCCGTCAGGGACTCGGGCAGCGACCCCTCGGGCGCGGCGGCCCACTGGCGGGCGCGGACGATCGCGGCCGTGCTCCGCATGCGTGCGAACGCGCACAGCGCGGCACCGGAGACGGTCTCGCACGGGTCGGCGGCGGCCAGTTCGACGAGGTCGAGTGCTTCGGGGTCGCCCCGGTCGGCGAGGTGGCGCAGCGCCGCGGCGCGGGCGGCCTCGTAGGGGCCGCGGGCGGCGGCGAGCAGTTCCTCGCGGTCCTCCGGTCCCGCCACCGCGGAGAGGCACCGGGCGGCGGCGCCCTCGCGCGGTACGCGTGGATGCTGCTCGTATCCGTCCTGGGCCCAGGCGAGGACCTCGCGCACGCTCCAGCCGGGGCGGGGGCCCTCGGAGTGCAGCTGGCGCTGCCAGCGGTCGAAACAGCTTCGTTCGCGCACCCGTCGCAGCCGTTCGGCCTGTTCCGGGCGGTCCGGGTCCTCGGCCCACAGCCGCCATGGGCGGGGCTCGAAGGCGTCCCGTGCCGCCGCGGCGAGTTCGGCGTCGCCCTCCGGCGTCTGCGGGAACCGGGCGAGCACGGCGGGTCCGAGCAGTCGCAGCCCGGAGTCCTCGTCGCGGACGGCGAGTTCGTCCAGCGCCCACTGCCAGTTGGCGCCGGATGTGGCGTAGCGGCGCAGCAGTTCCATGGCCGCCGCGTTCTCATACGAGGCGAGGTGGCCGAGCACGGACAGGGCCAGGCCGGTGCGCGCCTCGCACTCGTCTGCCGAGGACAGGCCGTCCTCGGGTGCGAAGAGATGTTCCTCGATGTCGTCGAGCGAGGCGTCCAGTTCCATGTGGAGCCGTGCGTAGTAAAGGGAACGGTGCTCGATCTGCCAGTCCCGCCGCGGGTCGTGGAGCACACAGTGCCGCAGCGCGGCGAGCGCCTCGGCGCGCGGCGCCGCCAGCGCGTGCAGCGTGCCGTCGCCGCGGCCCCTCTGGAGGAGGCCGAGCAGCGTACCGCTGGGCGCTATGTCTGAATCGACGGAATCGGCGAACATAAGGGTCAGCATCCGGTGCGGGGTGTTCGACTGGCAACGGGATTTCCGTTGACCAGCATCCTTGCCGGTGAGCTTCGTTCTACTCCTGGGTGCGCGGCGGCATACGGTGCCCGGCGGCGTAAAAGCGGAATGCCGGTACGGGGGGTACGGAGCGGGAGCCTACCGTCAGTCACCGCCCGTGCCACCCGCCCCCGCGGCGGACGGCTCCCGGCGGACGCCGGGAGCGCAGGCCCGCAGGGGCCCGGACCTGCCCCGGCATGCGGCGACATATGTCCCCAGCACCACCGGAACGGGTATCGGGAAACCACTTACGGCCCGTCGCAGGCTGTGCAACAGTCGTAACCGAGCCCTCACTTCGCGTATCCGGAGATCTCGATGCCCTCCCACACCGATGCGGACCGCCCGGTGTCCCCACCTCCACCGCGAGGCGTGCTGGACGACCTCATCACACAGGCGCGGCAGCTTCGCGGCAGCATCGACGCCGTGCGTCCGAGAGCGTCGGACGAGGACGGGCACGAGGCAGAGGAGCCCGCCCGGCGCTGGCAGCGCGCGCTGTGCGATCTCGCCGCCCACCAGCTCGACGACCTCGGCGAACACCTCGGCCAGTTACGAGAGGCAGGGCTCGGCCCTTGCGGTCCTTACGACGCGGAGACGGCCGCGTACGGCGCCGGCACCGAAGCCCGCACGGGGAACGCGGACCGCGCAGACGGCGCTGAGGACGCCGGGAGCGCGGGCGACTGCGTATATGCGTCCGGCACGGCCACCGGCACGCTCACCAGCAGGGCGGGCAGCGCCGAGTGGAATCTGCTGACCGACGAGGTGTCCTGGTCGCAGGAGCTGTACGCGATCTTCGGGCGGACCGCCGACGACGGCCCACTCTCCCTCGACGAGCTGCCCTCCTGGGTGCTCCCCGACGACCAGCCGCCGCTGGCCGCCGCCGTGACGGACTGCCTGGTGGACGGCAGGCCCATCGACCAGGAGTTCCGGATAATGCGTCCGGACGGCGCCGTGCGCAGCCTCCATCTGCTGGGCGAGCCGGTGCTCGACGGCCAGGGCGGTACGGCGTCGATGTGGGCGGTCGTCCGCGACGTCAGCGAGCTGCGCCGCAGCGAACTCGCCGTGCGCGAGATGGGCCGGAGCGTGCCCCGGAGGCGCGACCGGCGCCACCCGTACGAGCGCGACGAAGGCGCGGACGTACAGGCCGAGCGCCGTCTCGCGGCCGAGCTCCAGGAGTCGGTGCTCCCGCCCTGGCAAGGCACCCGGCGGGTTCCGTACGACGGTCACGGCCGCGCAGGCGGCGAGGGCGCCCTCGACATCGCCTCGCACTATCTGCCGTCCGCCGCGAGCACCCTGATCGGCGGCGACTGGTACGACGCGCTCGACCTGCCCGACGGCGCCACTCTGCTGTCCGCGGGAGACCTCACGGGGCACGGCGTGGCCGCGGCCTCCGGAATGGCGATGCTGCTGGGGGCGGTGCGCGGCATGGCGTTCGCAGGGGTCGGTCCCGGCGCCCTGATGGGGCATCTGAACCGGCTGCTGGACGCCTCCGCTCAGCCCGCTCTCGGCAGCGCGGTGTGCTGCCGTTACGACCCTCGTGAGCGCACCCTCGTCTGGTCGCAGGCGGGCCATCCGGCGCCGCTGGTCTTCCGTGGCCGTACGGGCCGGGCGCTGAGCCCGCCGAGGGGCGTGCTGCTGGGCGCCGCGTGCGGAGCGGCGTACGGCGAGAGCACCGAAGTGCTGTGTCCGGGCGATGTGTTGGTGCTCTACACCGACGGACTGGAGCCGCTGGCAGGGCAGTCGGGCTCTCCCGGCGGACCGCGCACCGCACCGGAGCGGCTGCTGCGTCTGGGGCCGCGCTTCGCGCAGGCCCGCTCGGCGCAGGAGTGCCTGCGTACCGTCGTCGAGGAGTTCGGCGGGGAACGCGAGAGCGACGCCTGTGTGCTGGTCGCCAGGGTGAGCGGCTGACGGGGCCTTCGGCGGCTGCGGCACGAAGACCCTCGGCTGGGATCGGGATGGGGGCCGGGATCGGGGTCGGGGTCGGGGTCGTCAACTCACCTCAACTTCCCCTGCGTCAGGGGAGGTTCGGGCTCGCGGTGCTACCGCCACATGTGGGGCGGCGCAGAAGAAAACGCCCGTGTGCGTTCATTTCTTGGAGTCGAATCACTCGCTCTTGACGTCACGTTGCTCCACCGCAAAGCTTTCGCACACCCGAAGCCCGGCCGTCCGGCCTGACGGCTTCATGCGGTGAACTCATCGGTGAATCAAGGGCGCGAGCCTGTGTGGACCGCCCGTTGCTCTCCTCAATTGGAGGACCCGTGCCTACGAACTCCCGTCGGAACTTCCTGCGAGCCGCGCTCGTCGGCGCGTCGGCGATCGCCGCGCCCGTGCCGCTCGCCGCGGCGTGGCCGGGGCGGCCGAGGACGGCGCCCGCACGGGAGGCGCCAAGCCCTCCGGGGAGGCACCCGGAGGGCCGGGCGACGACGCGGGCTTCGCACCGGCCGACAAGACGGGATTCGGCACCTCCCGCACCAAGGAGAGCCACGTGTGGTTCACCTTGCAGGGCGGCCGGATGAGCGAGACGTACTACCCGGATCTCAGCACCCCCGCCAGCCGTCAGACGCAGCTTGTGATCACCGACGGGAAGAGCTTCGTAGAGCGTCTCAGCGACGCCGAGACCCGCACTGAACTCTGCGGGCAGAGCGGTGCGCCCGCCTACCGGCTCACCAGCAGGGGCACCGGCTGGTGCGCGGTGACGCGCTACGTCACCGACCCCGGCCGCTCCGCCGTCCTCGTCGACGTCGAGGTGCGCTCCGAGACGGGCGCCCCGCTCCAGGTGTTCGTGCTGCACGACCCTTCGCTCTCCGGCGAGGGCAACGACGACAGCGCCTTCCCGCGGGACGGGATGCTGGTGGCCGAGGACAGGCACGCGGCGAGTGCGCTGGCCGCGCGGGACGGCTTCGCCGAGTCCACCGTCGGCTACCTCGGCGTGAACGACGGCTGGAGCGAACTGTCCGAGAACAACGGCAAGTTGAAGCACCACTACGCCACCGCCGGCCCCGGCAACGTGGTGCAGGCCGGACGGCTGCGCATGGACGGTCTGACGCGCACCCGGCAGACCGTGGTGCTCGGCTTCGGCGAGAAGCCCGCGGAGGCGGTGCGGAACGCGCGGCGCTCGCTGCGTAAGGGCTTCGAGGCGGCGGCGAGCGCCTACGAACGCGGCTGGTGCGACTATCTCGCCGGGCTGCGTGAAACTCCCGGAAGTCTGCGCGCGCCCGGGGACCGTGCCCTGTACACCGCTTCCGTCGTGACGCTGGCGGCCAGCGAGGACAAGCTCAACCCCGGCGCGTTCATCGCCTCGCCTTCGATGCCGTGGGCCTTCGGCACCGACCGCCACATCGCGCCCGAGACCGGCTCGTACCACCTGGTGTGGGCGCGCGACCTCTACCACATCGGTACGGGGCTGCTCGCGGCAGGCGACCACGACGCCGCCGACCGTGCGATGGACCATCTGCTGCGCAGCCAGATGGACGACGGGCACTGGTCGCAGAACCACAAGGTGGACGGCACGCCGTTCTGGACGAACATCCAGCTCGACGAGACGACCGCGCCGATGCTGCTCGCCTGGATGCTCGACCGGCACGACGCGAAGACGCTGAAGCATCTGCGCCGCGGCGCGGACTTCGTGCTGAAGTTCAAGAGCGAGGAGGGCTACAAGGCGCCCTTCAGCCCGCAGGAGAGGTGGGAGGAGCAGAGCGGATACTCCCCGTCGACCATCGCCTCCGCCATAGCCGGCCTGGTCTGTCTCGCGGACCTGATGCAGCGCGGCGGCCAAGCGGCCGACGCCGCCCGGTACTTGGAGGCCGCCGACGAGTGGCGCGAGTCGCTGGACGGCTGGACGGTCAGCACCAACGGCCCGCACTCCTCGAAGCCCTACTATCTGCGGCTCACCAAGGACGGCAAGCCCGACTCCGGTACCGAGTACGAACTCGGCAACAACAACGAGGGCAAGGCCGACCAGCGCACCGTCGTCGACGCCGGGTTCCTCGAACTGGTGCGGCTGGGCATCAAGCCCGCCGACGACCCGGTGATCCGCAACTCGCTCACCGTCGTGGACCGTGAGCTCGCCGTGGACACCCCCTCGGGCAGGCACTGGCACCGCTACAGCGGGGACGGCTACGGCGAACAGCCCGACGGGCAGCCGTGGATCGTCGACCGGCCCGAGGTGAAGACGACGTACGGGCGTGTGTGGCCCATCTTCTCCGGCGAGCGCGGCGAGTACGAACTCCTCTGCGGCGACCGGCAGTCGGCGGCCGGACGGCTGCGCGACATCGCACGCACGGCGGGCGAGACGCTGATGCTGCCCGAACAGGTCTGGGACGACCGGCCGCCGGTGCCGCGCGAGAAGTCCGGCAAGGGCACCAGGTCGGCGACGCCGCTGGCGTGGACGCACGCCCAGTACATACGGCTCGCGTGGTCCGTGGAGAGCGGAACGCCCGTGGAATATCCGACAGTTGTGGCGGAGCGCTATCTGCACCGCTGACCCGGGGGCGCCTGCCGCGCGGGGCACGGGTCGGGCCTGACCGGCCCCGGCCTGCGCGTGGTCCTACGCGCCGCCGCCTCTCGCCCGTGGGCCGTCCGCCGCCGACGGTGCCGTGGCAGCACGTAACACCCGGTCCCCCAACCGGCCCGGCCCGCCCGGGGATTGCTGACGCTCACACCGAGCGCAGCCCCCTGCCCCCGGGCAGCCGGGCCGGCTTGGGTTCGCCCGAGAGCTTCGGAGGCCTGGGCTGCCTGGGCAGCGCGTGGTGGATCTCCTCACGCAGATCCTCCACGAGGCCGTGCCCGGCGTACTGGCCGGTGAGCCGGTACATCTCGCGCAGCCTGTCCCAGGTGCGGTGGGAGGAGTTCTCGCCGATGCTGACGAGAGCGAGCCGGGCGTAGCGGTCGGCTTCCTCCGGCTCGTCCGCGATGAAGCAGGCCGACGCCAGGGAGATCCAGTCGAAGATCTTGGAACGCTGGCGCTCGTCGGCCCGCAGCTCCAGTGCGCGCTTCGCATGCACCTCGGCGGGGCCCGCCGCCGACGGCTCGTGCTCCGCGAGCGTACGGAAGGCCAGGGCCTGCATGCCGTGCAGATCGGCCTCGTCGAACATCTGCATCCAACTCGGCGGCGGCACATCGCCCTTGTCGGACGCGAAGAGTTCCTCCGCCTCGCCGAGAGTGCGCCGCATCTCCTGTCCCCGGCCCATCGACGCCTGGGCCCACGCCTCGATGGTGTGCAGCATCGCCCGCGTACGCGGCAGGGTCTCCTCGCCCGATCCCGTACGGGCCAGTTTCATCAGGTCGAGCGCGTCGTCGGGGCGGCCGAGGTGCACCATCTGGCGGGCCGCCCGGGAGAGGGCCTCGCCCGCACGTGGCCTGTCGCCGCCTTCGCGTGCGGCGTGCGCGGCGATGACGAAGTACTTCTGCGCCGTGGGCTCCAGGCCGACGTCGTGCGACATCCATCCCGCGAGCACCGCGAGGTTCGCCGCCACGCCCCACAACCGCCGCTGAAGGCGGTCGGGATGGCGGTAGGCGAGCATGCCGCCGACCTCGTTGAGCTGGCCGACGACCGCCTTGCGCTGGAGTCCGCCGCCGCGTGCGGCGTCCCAGGCCCGGAAGACCTTCGACGGAGTGTTCGAGGGCCTCGATCTCCTGCGCTCCCACGGGTGCGGCGTCGTACCTGTCGACGGCCGCCAGGTCCGCGTGGTGAGGAGGGCCCGGGCGGGCGGTGTGGCCGGGGTGGAGGACACCGGCGGCGGAGCCCGGGTCGCCGCGGAGCCAGTCGTACATGGCACTGCTGAGTGCCGATCCTGCTGTGAGCGCGGCGCCCGCGCCCACCAAGCCGCGTCGGTTGAGCATGAGGTCCATTCCCGTGAATTCGGTGAGGACCTCGGCTGTGCGCTCGGGCGCCCACGGCAGCCCGTCAAGTCCGGACTGCTGGCGTCTGGCCGACTGCCCTGGCTTGCTGAACCCGAGGTCCTCGATGGTAACGACACGGCCGAGTCGCTCGGTGAAAAGAGCCGCCAGCACCTTCGGCACGGGATCGCGCGGGGTCTCCCCCATGTCGATCCAACGCCGCACGCGCGAGGTGTCGGTCGACAGTTGCGCGTGGCCCATGGCCACGGACTGCCGGTTGACGAGCCGCGCGAGTTCGCCCTTGGACCATCCGGCGAGGCCGAACAGGTCCGCGAGACGGGTGTTGGGTCCCTTGGTCACGTCAAGCCCCCAGGTTCTCGGCTGAGTTGACAGTAACCCCCGCCCAACTGCCCTGCGAGGATTCGCCAGGGTTCGCCAGGGTCCGCCAGATGGTGTGCCACCCGCACGCGGGTGTCCTGTAGGAACGCGCCACCCACTCGGTCCCGTCCGGGGCCGGCCCGCACTCCCCAGGGTGCGGACAGCCGTCCCGGGCGGGGCCGCCAGGGGGGGCGCGACCCGCCGGCGTACGAAGGGATTCCGCTCACCATGCATCCAGCGACGTCCGCCGTGTCAGCACCGCCCCGGCCGTTCGGCGCCCCGTCATACGGAGGCGGTACGGGCGCAGCCGGCACCGCGGCGCCTTCCGTGCCGCGGACGTCCGTCCCCAGGGGCGGGGGCGGCACCGTGCAGAAGCGGCTCACGGCAGGCGCCGGTTCCCAATCCGTCAGCGGGAGACTGGACTTGTCCGGCCCACACGGTGCGCAGCTTCGCGCGGCCATCGCCTCAGTCCACCGGATCTGCCCGGAGTTCCATCCGGTGCAGGTGCTGCGCCGGGCGGGCCGTTCCGTACTGGTGTCGGGGACGGCCGGGCGCAACGCGGTCGTCGCCAAGTGCCTCGTGGACAAGGCGACTTCGTCCATCGAGCGCTTCCGGCACGAAATAGCGTCCTATCGCGCCTTCGTACGGCACCGTCCCCCGGTGCGCGTGCCGAGGCTGGTGGCCGCCGATCCCGACGAGTGCGTGCTGGTGATCGAGCGCATGCCGGGCCGGGTGGCGGCGTTACGGCGGCATCTGCTGGACTCCCCGCCGCGTGCCGATCTGCGTGCCGCGCTGGCCACGCTGTGCAAGGTCAATCTCTGGCAGCCTCCGGCCTCCGCCTTCACGCGACCGATCGACTATCCCTCGCGCCTCACCCGCTGCCACGAGCAGGGCCTGCTGACGGACCGTGACCTCGGGGACCTCCAGACGCTGCTGCACGGCATCGCCAAGGCGCACGGCGCCGCGCAGTCCCAAGGTCCGGGCGGCCACTGGCAGTTCTGCCACGGCGACGCGCTGCTGACCAATGTGCTGCTGGCGCCCGCCGGTCCGGCCCTGGTCGACTGGGAGCACGCGGGCTGGTATCTGCCCGGGTACGACCTGGCGACGCTGTGGGTGGTGCTCGGCGACGCTCCGATCGCCCGGCGTCACATCAGTCAGCTCGCCCAGTCGCAGGGCGCCGCGGCGCGCGACGCGTTCCTGGTGAATCTGATGCTCGTGCTGACGCGTGAGATCCGGATGTACGAGACCGCGATCCAGCGCACGATAAAGGACCCCGCCCCTGTCGCTCCTCCGGGCGGCGGCCAGGAGCGGCCGGGCGCCATGGCCACCGGCGAACAGCAGCGGCTGCTGCTGCGGCGGCTCCACGACGACTGCGGCCTCGCGCGGCGCGCGGTGCGTGCGGCGGTGGGCACGCGGTAGGCGACGGCCGGGCGAGCGGTTCCAGGGGTGGTGACCGCTCGTCACCTGCGGGGCGTCACCGGTCTGTACAGGTGGCGCCCCGCGGTCGTGCCCGCGTACGGTCGCCGCTTCGGCGGCGCACGACGGCACGACGGCGGCGCCCCTGTTCGCCGTCCCTCAACGCACCACGCTGACGTGCGAATTCTCCTCGCTGCACGGTCATTGACGGACGGTCGGGCAACCGATACCTCTGAGGCCAGCTCGCACCCGTATGCGACGAGCCCAGACCGAGGAGGCCGCATTGCCCGGATCACCCGGATCTTCAGGTTCGGTTCATGACGCTCCGGACCCGCACAGACAGCCCGCACGGGGCACGCCGGCACGGCCCGGCCTGCCACGTGGTCTTCGCTCCCGTGCCCTGTGGGCCGCCGGCACCGGCGTCGCCGCGGCGGCGCTGCTGGTTCCGCTGGTGGCCGCCGGCCCCTATGCGAACGCCGAACAGCGCGGCACCTCGCGTCTCCAGCAGCAGTTCGCCGACGCCGCCGACAAGTACGGCGTGCCGGAGAGCGTGCTGCTCGGGGTGTCGTATCTCCAGTCCCGCTGGGACTCCCACGGCGGGGCTCCCAGCGTCTCCGGCGGCTACGGGCCGATGCATCTGACCGATGCCCGTACCGCTCTGGCGCGTTCGGACTCCGGGGCCGCCGCTCCGCTCTCGCACCCGGAGGCGTCCGGTTCCGCGAAGCCGGAGGACGCCCGCGGTGACACGGCACGCCCCGCCCTCAAGCCTCACAAGTCCGCGTCGCACGGCGGCCGTTCGGCGAAGCCGGAGAGCGGGCGTCTGCCGGGGCGGCTGCGCACGGCGGACCGGGCGGCGAAGCTGACGGGCCTGCCGAAGAAGGAGCTGCGCGAGTCGCAGGCGGCGAATCTGCGCGGCGGCGCGGCGCTGCTGGCGGCGGCGCAGAAGAAGCTGGGCCGTCCGCTCGGCTCCGACCCGGCCGACTGGTACGGCGCGGTGGCCGCCTTCCCTGCCGCATCCGAGCGCGGGAGCGCCAAGGCGTTCGCGGACGATGTGTTCGACGTGATGCGCGAGGGCGAGCAGCGCACGACCGACTCGGGTCAGCGGGTGCGGCTCGCGGCCGATCCGTCGCTGCGTGCTGACGCCTCACAGGTGGACGAGGTGAAGCAGTCGGGGCTGCGCTCGTCGGCGAAGTCCGCGGAGGGGGCTGAGAAGCCCGAGTGCCCGAGCAGCGTCTCCTGCGAGTGGCTGCCCGCGCCCTACGAGGAGTACACCGACGACGACGGCAACCCGACCTACGGCAACCACGACAAGACCCGGCGGCCCTCCTCCGCGTCGATCGACTACATCGTCGTGCACGACACCGAGGGCGACTGGGACACCGTGATGGACCTGATCCAGGACCCGACGTATGTGTCCTGGAACTACTCGCTGCGCTCCTCCGACGGCCACATCGCCCAGCACGTACGGGCCAAGGACGCCGCCTGGCACGCGGGGAACTGGTACGTCAACGCCAAGTCCGTGGGCCTTGAGCACGAGGGCTTCCTCACCGACCCGGACGCCTGGTTCACGGAGGCGATGTACCGCTCGTCGGCACGGCTGGTGCGTTATCTGGCCGCGAAGTACGACATCCCGCTGGACCGGCAGCACATCCTCGGGCACGACAACGTGCCGGGTGTGACCACCGCCAACATCCCCGGCATGCACACCGATCCGGGCCCGTACTTCGACTGGCGGCACTACTTCGCGCTGCTGGGCCGCCCGTTCGCGGGCGACGGAGCGGACGGCAAGCTGGTGACCATCCGGCCCGACTACGACAAGAACCGGCCCACGTACACCAAGTGCGACGACTCGGGCAAGCCGTGCCCGTCGCACGGTTCGGGGGCGGTCCGGCTGCACACCGAGCCCGACGCGGACTCCGCGCTGGTCGAGGACGTGGGGCTGCACCCCGGTGGTGAGAAGTCCACCACCGGCGTCAACGACACGGGCGCACGCGCCAGTACGGGCCAGCAGTACGCGCTCGCGGGCCGCAAGGGCGACTGGACCGCCATCTGGTATCTCGGCCAGAAGGCCTGGTTCCACAACCCGAAGAAGCAGCCCACCGCCGTGCCCTCACGGGGGAAGGTGGTCGTTCCCAAGGCGGGCGAGGACGAGGTCCCCGTCTACGGGCGGGCCTACCCGGAGAAGGAGGCCTATCCGGAGGGCGTGCCGGCGCAGGAGCTCTCGCCGCTGCCGTACAAGATCAAGGCGGGGCAGGCGTACGCCGCGGGTCTCAAGACGAGGGGCGAGTACCTCTACGCCAAGGAGTTCGACCCGGACGCCGAGAAGTTCAAGGTGGTGCGCGGCGATCTCACGTACTACCAGATCCAGCTCGGGCACCGGGTGGCGTTCGTCAAGGCGGACGATGTGCGGGTGACCGGCTCGTCGTAGCGGGGACCGGCCCGCAGGAGCCACGGGGAGAGGGCCCGGCACCGCGTTCGGCGCTTCATGGCGCCGGACGCGGGCGGCCGGGCCCTCTCGCCTGTACGTACGCGGGCGCGGGGTGTCAGTGCTGGAACATCTCCGCGGGCAGCGGCTTCAGCAGCGCGTAGAGATCGTTGGTGATGGGGCGGTCCCAGCTCGCGATGGTGACGAGCACGCCGTCGCTGCGGTCGAACTGGACGCAGGAGATGCGTTCCTCGGAGCACTTCACACGGCGCACGATCAGCAGGTTGTCCTCGTGCATCACCGGGTCGTCCTCGACGCCGGTGACCTCGACCGGTTCGTCGTTCTCCAGCGCCGCCATGAGCTGGGCGACCTCGAAGGGCACCTGGCTGCCGGTCACCTCGCGGGCCGGGGAGCCCTCCGGCAGATTGCCGATGATCATGGCCGGGCCGCGCCCGCCGAAGAGGTCGTAGCGCAGGAAGACGCCCTGGCAGGTGCCGTCGGGGGCGGGCAGCAGGCCCGCTCCGAGGTTGCCGGGCCAGTCGGTCGGGTCCATGGCCAGGACGTCGAAGTCCGGACCGGCGGGGACGGACGCGCTGCGACGGCGGAGGAACGACATGCCGACATGGTACGTCCCGTGGCACAGGGCTCCTCCGGGGCGCCTCAGCATGGTTACGTTCCCATCACGCGGCTCGGGCCGGGCAGGGCGCCCGGCTTCGTCCGCCGCTGTGTCCCAGGTCCCGGCGCCGCCGCCTCCGTACGGCCCGTCCCCGCCCCGTACCGCCCAGATCAGGTCAGTCAGCCAGGTCAGGTCAGGTCAGGTCAGGTCAGGTCGAAGCGACCGTTGCGAGCGCCGAGCACGAAAGCGTTCCACTCCCCCGGCGAGAAGATGACCGCCGGGATCTCCGGAGTGCGGCCGTTGCGCATCGCGATCCACCCTTCGACGAAGGCGATCTCCACTCCGCCCATCTCCTGGGTGCCCGACTGCCAGCGGGCGTTGGTGAGATCGAGGTCCGGCCTCGTCACGGTGCTGGTGGTGGTGCGCTCGGCCACGTGCGCTCCTCCTGTCTGTCTTCGGAAGGGAGTTCAGCGTAACGACCGCGCGAGGGCGGCCGACAGGGCTTCGGCGCCGCAGATTGCGCCCCGGATCGCAACGGTGATCGCACCCGGGATCGCATCGGCGGACCGTGCCCTGCCCGGGTCTCTGCCCGGCACACGGCCCGCCGACGCCCCGTCAGATGATCTCGCGGCCGTTGAAGACCCCGAGACGCTCCCGGTACAGCTCGACGGGAACGCCGTTGGGGTCGCGCAGATACAGGCTCTCGTCCACGCCTCGGTCGGGTCCGGCGTACTCGATGCCTGCCGCGTCGAGCGCGCTGCGGGCCGCCGAGTGGGTCTCGTCGTCCATGGAGAGCGCGAGGTGCTGCACGCCGCCGACGGTCTCCGCGAACGGCGGGTGGTCGTGGCCGGGGAAGTCGAAGAAGCCGAGCAGGTTGCCGTGGCCGATGTCGAAGAAGAAGTGGGTCGAGCCTCGGTAGTCGCGGTTCTCCACCACCTCGACGAGGGGGAAGCCGAGCAGCTCCTGGTAGAAGCGGATGGTCTCCTCAACGTCGCGGCAGATGAACGCGACATGGTGGACGCCGCGTGCTGTGGTGGCCGGCCGGTCGGGAACCTCGACCAGGTAGCGGGCGCGCAACGACTCCCGCCGGGTGCGCAGTTCCTCCAATGCCGTTCCCTCGGGCTCAGCCATCGCGGATCGTCCTCCAGAAGTGATTGGTCGTTCAACCATTCACTCTAGGGTGCTTTTGCGGTGCCGTGCGACGTACGTCATCGGAGGCGGGCAGGTCACCGGCTGCGCCCGGTCCCGCGTCCGCCGACGGCGTCAGCCCGCACCGCCGCCGAGGCTGATCTCGTTGCCGTCCGCGTCCCGGTAGATCACCTTGGTCACGCCGCCCTCGTACGTCTCCTGCCTTGCGGGCTCGATGCCCCGCCCGGCCACCTCGGCGACCCGGCTGTCCAGGTCGTCGACGAAGGTCAACGCCAGGGCGTTCCCTGCCCGTTCGCGGTCCTCCACGATGTAGACGTAACGGTGCTCGGCCACCTCCCACACCGCCTCGACGTCGTTCGGCAGGAACGACGGCTCCCTGCCGAAGAACCGCTCGTACCAAGGGAATGCCGCGGCGTAGTCGGCGACGGGAACGCCGACGAAGAGATCCAGGGCCATGCCGTCCTCCGTGTGCAGTCGATGGGTCGGTGTCCATGCCGACCCCGGCGGCGTCGAGAACTCATCGGTGGGCACCGCGGCGACGGCGGTACACGAGGGGTACACGGCACGCGAGGCGGACATGTGCCTGCGGATACGGGCGTGATGGGCCGGGGCACGTCAACTCGACGGCACAGCAGCGGAGTTCGAAGACCGCGACCGGAGACGCGTCAGCGCGGGGAGGCGCCGGCCTCTCCGGCTTCTCCGGCCTCTCCGGTCGCTTCGTCCTTCCCCGGCCAGCTCCCCTCGTTTCGCCCTACCCCGCGAGGAAGCCCAGCACGGCGGAGGCGAACTCCTTCGGCCGCTGCTCGTGCACCAGATGCCCGCCGTCCTCGATGGTGACGAAGGTGCCGTTCGGCAGCAGTTCGGCGATGGCCGCCATGTCGCTCTGCGGCAGATGGCTGCCCGGTCCACCGCCGACGACGAGAGCGGGCGCGGTGACGCGGGCCAGCCGCTCGTACCAGCGCGGGTCGGGCTCGTTGCGCTGCCGGTTCCACTGCCTTCGGACCTCGAAGTCGAACGACTGCGGCCCCGGCGGCACTTCGGGGATCTCTCGGGGCGGGTCGAGCGGCAGCAGCGCCGCGGTCTCCTCCAATACGAGCCGCTCCACCCGCGCCGGATGGTGCCCCGCGAAGACGCCCGCGACGACGGAGCCGAGGGAGTGGCCGATCAAGATGACGCGCTCCAGGCCGAGTTCGTCCAGCAGGCAGCGGACGTCCTCGCTCATATCGTCGAGCCCGTACTCCCCCGGCCGGTCGCTTCGGCCGTGCCCGCGCAGATCCGGGGCGTAGACCGGGTGCGCGGCGGCGAGCTGGGCGATCAGCGGGCCGCGCCAGTCCTCGCCGTCCTCGCCCAGGCAGTGCAGCAGCACGACGGGGGTGCCGCCGGAACTCTCCGTGCCCCAGGTGCGGTAGGCGATGCGGATGCCGTTGGCCCTTACCGTTCGGACTTCATCGCTCATACGGGCGACGCTACTGCACGTCCTTCACAGGCCCCGGCGGCTGCTGCCTGGCCAGTTCGGAACGGCGGTAGGAGTAGCCGAAGTAGACGACCAGCCCGAGCAGGAACCACACGGCGAAGCGCACCCACGTCTGCCACGCCAGGAAGGTCGTCAGCCACAGCGAGAACACCACGCCTATCGCGGGCACGAACGGCATGCCGGGAGTGCGGAAGGTGCGCGGCAGATCGGGGCGGCGGTAGCGGAGCACGATCACCGCGACGCACACCACGACGAACGCCAGCAGGATGCCGATGTTGGTGAGTTCGGCCGCCTCCTCGATGGGCAGGAACCCGGCGATCACCGCGGAGGCCACGCCCACGATCCAGGTGACGCGCGTGGGCACGTGCCGCGTGGGATGGGTCTTCGCGAACCACTTCGGCAGCAGCCCGTCGCGGCTCATGGCGAACCACACCCGGGTCACGCCCAGCATGAAGGTGAACATCACGGTGAGGATGCCGATGATCGCGCCTACCGCGATGACGTCGGCGATCGCCCCGAGACCGACCGACTGGAAGGCCGAGGACAGGCCGCTCTCCTTGTCGATGTCGGAGAACTTCTGCATGCCCGTCAGCACCAGGCACACCAGTACGTACAGGGTCATCGCGATGGCCAGCGAGTAGACGATCGCCTTGGGCATGTGCCGCTGTGAGTCCTTGGACTCCTCGGCCGCGGTGCTCATCGCGTCGTACCCGAAGACGGCGAAGAAGACGGTGGCCGCGCCGGTGAAGGCGCCCGAGACGCCGTAGGGGAAGAACGGGTCGTAGTTGGCTGTGTCGACGTGGAAGAAGCCCACCACGATGACGAGCAGCACCACCAGGACCTTCAGTGCGACCACCACCGTCTCGAAGCGGGCGGCGCTGCGCATGCCCCGGTTGAGGAGGTAGGCGATGAGCAGGCACAGCAGCGCCGCGAACAGGTCGACGCGGTGCCCGGGGCCCGTGCCCGGCGCTCCCAGCATCCAGGCGGGCAGTTCGGCACCGGCCGACTCCACGAGGAAGGAGAAGTAGCCGGAGATGCCGATGCCGACGACGGCGACGATCGCCGTGTACTCCAGCAGCAGGTCCCAGCCGATGAACCAGCCGCCGATCTCGCCCAGCACCGCGTAGCCGTAGGTGTAGGCGGAGCCCGCCTTCGGGATGAGGCCCGCGAACTCGGCGTACGACAGGGCCGCGGCGGCGCTGGCGACACCGGCGATGAGGAAGGAGACCAGCACCGCCGGCCCGGCCTTGCCGTTGGCGACCGTGCCCGCGAGGGCGAAGATTCCGGCGCCGATGATGCCTCCGACACCGATGGCCGTGAGCTGCCAGAGGCTAAGCACCCGGGTGAGCTGTTCCCCGGAGCCTCCCTCGGCCTCCGTGATGTGCTCGATGGGTTTGCGTCGCAGTACGCCTTGAGTGCTCCAGAGCCCGCTCATCGAGGTCCTCCTCAGCCGACGGTGCTGCTGTCGTCGCCGGTACGCGGCCGGCGCCGACGGCAGCATCTCGCGGCCCCGGCACAACCGGAAGGACCGTGCAGCCGGTCGCGGCGGACGGGACGGGCGGCAGAAGTCGTGACGGGATACGGGGGTTGCGGGAGGGACGGGAGAGCACGCGGGGGTCGGTGATGCGCGGCCCGGTGCGGCGACGGTGATGTACGGCCGCTCGGTGAACCCGTCGGTCCGCTCTCAGCGCGCCGGTCCGCCCGCGCTGCCGCCCGACGCCTCCAGCACGGCCATCGCCGCGTTGTGCCCGCCGATTCCGCTGACGCCTCCGCCGCGTACCGAACCGGCGCCGCACAGAAGCACGTTGGCGTGTGCGGTCTCCACGCCCCAGCGTCCGGCGTGCCCTTCGGCGGCCCACGGGAAGGAGAGGTCGCCGTGGAAGATGTGACCGCCCGGCAGATTCAGCTCCCCTTCGAGGTCGCGCGGCGTCTTGGCCTCGATGCACGGCTTGCCGTCGGCGTCGACGGCGAGGCAGTCGGCGACGGGCTCTTCCAGATGGCGGTCGAGTTCGGCGAGGGTGCGTGCCAGGGCCTCGTCGCGCAGCGCGTCGCGCTCGGCGGCACTCCCGGCGTCGAAGCACTCGGCGGGGGTGAGCAGCCCGAAGAGGGTGAGCGTCTGATAGCCCTCGGCGGCGAGTTCGGCGCCGAGGATCGTGGGGTCGGTCAGCGAGTGGCAGTACAGCTCCGACGGAGGCACGCGGGGCAGTCCGCCCGCCGCCGCCTGGCGGTGGGCCTCGGCCAACTGCTCGTATCCCTCGGCGACATGGAAGGTCCCGGCGAACGCCTCGCGTGCGTCGACGGCGGTGTCCTTCAGCCGGGGAAGGCGACGCAGCAGCATGTTGACCTTGAGCTGCGATCCCGAGACCGCGCCGGGGCGGGAATCGGCGGCGGAGCCGATCGCCGTTCCGGGCCCGGCAGTCGAGGGCCCGGACTCGGTTTCGGACGAGGGCCCCGAGGCGGTTGCGGGCTGCTCGCCGAGCATCTCGGACAGGGCACGCGGCGAGGCGTTCACCAGCACGCGGCGTGCGGGGACGGTGCCTTCGCCGCCTTCGCTCGTGCGGTAGTGGACCTCGGCCTCGGTGCCGTCGGTGTCGATGCGGTGCACGGTACGGCCCGTACGGATCTCGGCGCCGGCGGCGCGGGCGGCCTCGGCGAGAGCGCCGGTCAGTGCGCCCATGCCTCCGACGGGCACGTCCCAGTCGCCGGTGCCGCCGCCGATGACGTGGTAGAGGAAGCAGCGGTTCTGAAGCAGCGAAGTGTCGTGCGCGTGGCTGAAGGTGCCGATGAGGCCGTCGGTGAGCACCACTCCCCGCACCAGGTCGTCGGCGAAGTACTCCTCGACCGTCTCGCCGAGGGGCCGCTCGAACAGCGCCTCCCACGCGGCCTCGTCGCCGATGCGTGCCCTCAACTCCTCGCGGCCGGGCAGCGGTTCGGTGAGAGTGGGGAAGACCCGCTGGGCGACGCGCTGCGTCATCCCGTAGAAGCGCTCCCAGGCCGCGAACTCCTTGTCGCCTCCGGTCAGCCGGGCGAAGGAGTCACGGGTGCGTGCCGTGCCGTCGCCGACGAACAGACCGGTGGCGCGCCCGTCGCGCACGGCCGGCGTATAGGAGGAGACCCCGCGCTTGCGCACCGCGAAGCGCACCCCCAGATCGTCGACGATCCGCTGCGGCAGCAGGCTCACCAGGTACGAGTAGCGCGAGAGGCGGGCGTCGACGCCGCTGAAGGTCCGCTCGGAGACGGCGGCGCCGCCGGTGCGGTCCAGGCGTTCCAGCACCAGTACGCGCTGTCCGGCGCGGGCGAGGTAGGCGGCGGCCACGAGGCCGTTGTGTCCGCCGCCCACGACGACGGCGTCATAGGCGGATTCGCCGCCGGAGGCAGTGGACGCGGCGGCAGGGACGGCGTCGGCGGCATCGGCGGCGTGAGGATCGCGTGAAGAATCACGGGAGGCGTCTTGGGAGGCGGCAGGCATGCCTCTTGTTAGCACGTAACGGGCCCGCGGCACACGGCCATCCGTCCGGTTCGGCAGGCGACGGGAGGACCGGGTCGCCGTCCGGTCGCCGCACGCGGGTCCGCTCCCGGGAGCCGGGGCGCACGCGGAAACGGACGGGAAGGTTCTGCAACCGCACTCCCCGCGCAGTGGAAGGATTCAGCCAGAGGCACTCCCGCAACCGCCCCGCCGCTGTTCAACGATTCCCAACTGCCGACTGAATCAGAACAGTTCAGGATTCAAGTGCGGCAGATTCCGGGACGCGTTCTCGAACAGACCCTCCGGACTTGGGCAGTTGCACCACGCACGGATCTACTCTCGGGAGCAGCCCTACGAGCATGAACACACCCGCTCCGGGTTCGCCCGCGAGGCCCCCGAGGCGCCAAGCGAATAGCGCCCGCAGGAAGCTGACATATGCTCAGCACATACTCGACCGCCACCTCCGTCCGAAAACGGGGGGCGGAAGCCGGGGAAAAACAGACCCTTGGGACGGAGCGATCGGGATTGGTGGTTCCGGTCGGTCATGACGCTGAGTAGGGTGTGCGTTGCTGCCGGGCACCGGACGGCTTCCGGTGGAATTCGGGTTGCCCGAATTGTGCACATTGGGGCGGCATCGGCAGACACAGCAGATTCGGCAGGAGAGCATGACCGCTGGCTTTTTCGAGGGGCAGTACGTGTGGCACCCGGCGGCCGATGACCGTCAGCTGGCACGAGCATGCGTCGACGTGCGGGCGGGCCGCTACCTCAGCGCCCACGAGGTACTGAAGGACGCACGCAGGGACCACGGCCTGCGCGCCCACCGTTCACTCGTCCTCGCCTCCGAGGCGTGCGACTCCGACCTGGCGGAACGCTGGCTGGCCGAGGAACCCAGCAAGGAGGCCACGCTGCTGTGGGCCCGGGTCTCCTCGCTCCGCGCGCTGCGCGCGGCCGACAGCGACGACCGCCGCGCCGGCGACCTCGGCCGCATCGCCTTCGCCGCCTGCCAGCGTGCCGCGCTGATGGCCCCGCGCGACCCGACACCGTGGGTCACGCAGCTCTCCCTGGCACGCCTCCAGCGTCCCCGGGACCCCGCGCCCCAGGGGCTGTTGACCTCGCCGCCGGGTCCCTGGTCCCTTCTCTCGCACATCCTCCGGCTCGACCCCTGGCACCGGGAGGCCCATCACCGGTTCCTGTCCTTCTTCTTCGCACGGCACGGCGGTTCGGCCAACGCCGCGTGGGACGTCGCCGCCTTCCTCGGCCAACGGGCGCCCGCCACCTCCCCGTTGAGGCTGCTGCCGCTCGTGGCGCTGATCGAGGAGCACGACCCCACCTCACTGCTCGCCGACCGCACGTGGGAGCAACCCCAGTGGAAGGCGACGGCGTTGGGCGCGTACCAGCACTGGCTGCCGGAGGTCGCCGACTACGAGTTCACGCCCGTGCTCGACCTGGCGTACCTGGCGCACGCACTGATCATGGCGCAGTGCGAGTTCGAGGCGCGGCCGGTGTTCGCCGCCATGGGCCCGTACGCGTCACGGATGCCGTGGAGCGCGCTGGGCGACCCCGAGGAGGAGCTGAGCAAGGCGCGGCTGGCGTGCGGGCTGCCCGTGCCGGGTTCGCGCTGAGCGTGCCGAACTCCGCGCCCGTTACGGCGAGTTGAGCAACCGCCAGGAACCGGCCGGGCCGCCACGCTCCGCCGCCGACCGCGGACTCCTGCCGCGGACCACGCTTTCCGGATGTCAACCCAAGAAAGGTCCGACCGTGTCCGACACCGATTTCTCAGCCCGTACGAGAATACGGCAGCGCGAAGCGCCTGTCGCTCTCGACGATGATGCGACGCTCCATGCGATGGGGTATCCGCGAAAACTGACGCGCAGATTCAGGGCGTTCGACAATTTCGCGATCTCCTTCACCATCATCAACATCATCTCCGGGATCTTCTCCTCATTCGGTTTCGGAATGAACGCGGGCGGGCCGCTGGTTCTCACCTTCGGCTGGATCAGCGTGTCAGTGATGGTGCTCTTCATCGGCGCATCGATGGCCGAGATCGCCTCCGCCTATCCCACCAGCGGCGCGCTCTATTTCTCCGCGGGAAAACTCGCCAAGTCGCACAAGGGCGCGTGGTCCTGGTACACGGGATGGCTGAACTTCGTCGGCCAGGTGGGAGGCACTGCCGCGACGGGATACGCCGCCGCCACCTTCATCCAGGCGTTCATCGCGATGCAGTGGCCGTCGTATGAGGTCACAGGCCAGCACACGGTGCTCATCACCGCGGTCATCCTGCTGCTCCAGGGCCTGGCCAACACCTACACGGTGCAGCTCGTCGCCCTCCTCAACCGCATCTCGGTGTGGTGGCTGCTGATCGGCATGGTGGTAATCGTCGCCTCGCTCACGGTGCTGCCCGACCAGCACCAGTCGGCGTCCTTCGTCACCCACTTCGCCAACAACACCGGCTTCGAGAGCGCCATTTACGGCGGGATGCTGGGCCTGCTCGTCACGAGCTGGACCTTTACCGGCTTCGACGGAAGTTTCCACATGTCCGAGGAGACGGTTCAGGCCACGGTGAACGCACCGCGTGGCATCATGCGTGCGATCGGTTACTCCGCGATCACAGGTCTGATCCTCATGCTCGCCCTCGTGTACTCGATCCGCGACTACGGCAAGGAAGCCGCAGCGGACGCCCCGCCGGTACAGATTCTCGTGGACGCACTTGGCATGAGCACCGCGAAACTTCTCCTGCTCATCGTGATCGGCGCGATGCTCTTTTGCGGCCTGGCGAACATGACCAGCAACACCCGCCAGATCTTCGCCTTTTCACGAGACGGCGCCATGCCCGGATCGCGGTGGTGGCATTCCGTCTCGCCGCGAACCCGTACGCCCGTCAAGGCCGTCTGGCTCGCGGCGGCCTGCTCCCTGGTACTGGTCGTCCCCGGCTGGTGGTCGGAGACCGCGTTCACGGCCATCGTCAGCGTCAACGTCGTCGGTCTCTTCCTCGCCTACGCGGTGCCCATCTACCTCCGTCTGCGGCTGAACGACTTCCAGCCCGGCCCGTGGCACCTGGGGCGCTGGGGCAAGCCGATCGGTGTCGTCGCCGTGACGTGGATCCTCGTCAGCAACGTGCTCTTCATGCTTCCGCACGCTTCGCCGATGACCCCGTCGACGTTCAACTACGCGCCTGTCGCCCTGGCAGTGGTCCTGATCATCGCCACGGTGTGGTGGTTCGCCACCGCACGGCGGCGCTTCCAGGGCCCGGTCAGCTACGGGCGCCCCGACGAAGTGGCGGCGATGGACCTGATCTGACGCAGCGGCGGCGGCCGGCCCGGGTGCCGGCCGCCGGCCGCCGGCCGCCCTCCCCGGCCACCGCCCGCGCCGACGGCCTCCAGGGCCCGTTCTCCGAGACCCCGCCATCCGAGACCCCGCCACCAAGACCCGCCATCCAAGACCACGTTCTCCGAAGAAAGGACGACACTCGGCATGGAACCCCTCGGCGACGACGCCAGGTACCAGCCCTCCCCCGCCGGACCCGGCTCTGCCGCGGCCCCGCAGGACGGCGGCAGCACGGACGGACTCCGCGTCGCCCCCGCCACCGCTCAGGAGTGGCTCGAGGTCGAGCAGTGGGCGGCGGAGGAGCAGTGGAACCCGGGCCTGGAGGACACCGGCTGCTTCCACCCCACCGACCCCGGCGGCTTCTTCCTGGGACGCCTCGACGGCGAGCCCGTCTCCGCGGTCTCCGTCGTCGAATACTCCGACTCGTACGCCTTCCTCGGCTACTACCTCGTCCGCCCCCAAGTGCGCGGCAAGGGACTGGGGATGGCGACCTGGCAGGAGGCAGTGCCGCACGCCGGCGAGCGGACGATCGGCCTGGACGCGGTGCCCGCGCAGGAGCAGACGTACGCACGCTCCGGCTTCGCCCCCGCCTACCGCACCCGCCGCTACGGCGGCCGTCCCGGCTCCCCCGGACCCCTCTCGCCGTCCGTCGTACCCGTGACCGGGGAACATCTCGACGCCCTGGCCGAGTACGACGAGCAGTGCTTCCCCGCGCCCCGCAGGGACTTCCTCGTCCGCTGGCTCGGCGCTCCCGGGCATCGCGCGCACATGTTCCTGAGCGACGGCAGGCCCGCCGGGTACGGCGTGATCCGCAAGGCACGAAGCGGCCACCGCATCGGCCCGCTCTTCGCCGACACCCCCGAGGCCGCAGAGGCTCTCTTCGACGCACTGATCGCACCTCTCAGCCCGGACGGCGAGGTCTATGTCGACATCCCGGAGCCCAATCAGGCGGCCGTCTCCCTCGCCACGAGCCGCGGCATGGAGGTCGGCTTCGAGACCGTACGCATGTACAAGGGCACGCCGCCCGAGCTGCCCCTGGACCGGGTCTTCGGTGTCACCAGCCTCGAATTGGGCTGACGCCGACGCCGTGACGGGCGGGCCCGGCGCCACGGCGGCGCCGGGCCCGGCGGCCCTTCCGGGCACGGGGCCTGACGCGAGGTCAGTGGAGCCTCGCGGCACGGCTCATGACGTATCCGCAACCGCGCGGCGCCTTCGCGCCAGGGCTGTCGCGCACCGCCGGGGCAGCAGGCTCACCAGCCCGCGATTTCGGTCCTGACCTGTAGTAATACTGGCAACTGGGACAGTGCTACGCTCACTCGGAGGTATCAATGAAGATGCTGATCAATGTGCCGGAGACCGTCGTCGCGGACGCCCTGAGAGGGATCGCCGCCGCGCACCCCGAGCTGACCGTCGACGTGGACAACCGCGTCGTCGTACGCCGTGACGCTCCCGTGGCGAACAAGGTGGGCCTGGTCTCCGGCGGTGGCTCCGGGCACGAGCCGCTGCACGGCGGCTTCGTCGGCCGCGGAATGCTGGACGCCGCCTGCCCCGGAGCGATCTTCACCTCTCCCGTGCCGGACCAGATGACGCGTGCCGCGGCGGCGGTCGACAGCGGCAACGGCGTCCTGTTCGTCGTGAAGAACTACACGGGGGACGTGCTCAACTTCGACATGGCCGCGGAGCTGGCCGAGGACGAGGGCATCCAGGTGGGCAAGGTCCTCGTGCAGGACGATGTCGCCGTCACCGACAGCGAGTTCACCGCCGGTCGGCGCGGCACCGGGGCGACGCTGTTCGTCGAGAAGATCGCCGGAGCGCTCGCCGAGGAGGGCGCGCCCCTGGAGCGCGTCGAGGCGATCGCGCGTCAGGTCGCCGACTCCTCCCGCAGCTTCGGAGTGGCGCTGGGCGCCTGCACCACGCCCTCCAAGGGGAGCCCCACCTTCGACCTGCCCCCCGGCGAACTGGAACTGGGCATCGGCATCCACGGAGAGTCGGGCCGTGAGCGGCGCCCCATGATGACCTCCGGTGAGATCGCCGACTTCGCGGTGGACGCCGTCCTCACCGACCTCGAACCGGACGGTCCCGTGCTGGCGCTCGTCAACGGCATGGGCGCCACCCCCCTGATCGAGCTGTACGGATTCTGCGCCGAGGTGCAGCGCGTCCTGGACGAGCGTCGCGTACCGGTCGCCCGTACCCTCGTCGGCAACTACGTCACCTCGCTGGACATGGCCGGAGCCTCCGTGACCCTGTGCCGGGCCGACGAGGAGATGCTGCGCCTGTATGACGCACCGGTGAGCACGCCGGCGCTTCGCTGGGGTTGCTGAAATGAGCCATGAGCACCGGGCCGGGCAGCGGCTGCCGTTCCGCGAACGGCCCTCGGCCCTAGTGGAGAGGGAGTTGTCTTGACCGACCTGACCGATGAGCTGGACGCCGATGTCATCTTCCGCTGGCTCACCGCAGCAGCCGCGTCCGTGGAGCGGGAGGCGGACGTGCTCACCGAACTCGACTCGGCCATCGGCGACGCGGACCACGGCAGCAACCTGCAACGCGGCTTCGCCGCCGTCGTGACGGCGCTGGGCAAGGAGTCGCCCTCGGCGCCGGGACCCGTACTGATCCTCGCGGGGCGGCAGTTGGTCTCCAGCGTCGGCGGCGCTTCCGGTCCGCTGTACGGGACGTTGCTGCGCCGTACGGGCAAGGCCCTCGGCGACGCCGAGCGCGTCACCGGCGCTCAGCTCGCCGAGGCGATGCGCATCGGCGTGGACGCCGTGGCCCAGCTCGGCGGTGCGGCACTGGGCGACAAGACGATGCTGGACGCCCTCTATCCGGGCGTCGAGGCGCTGGCGGCGGGCGGGCCCCATCCGTACGGAGCGGCGCGTACAGCCGCGGACGAGGGCGCGCTGGCCACCGTGCCGATGCGTGCGCGCAAGGGCCGCGCCAGCTATCTCGGCGAGAGAAGCGTCGGGCACAAGGACCCGGGCGCGACGTCGTCGGCTCTGCTCTTCACAGCCCTGGCCGGGGCGGTCGCCGATGAGTGAGCAGCAGGACACCCCACCGAGGGTCGGGATCGTGCTGGTCTCCCACAGCAAGGAGGTCGCCGACTCGGTGGCGCGTCTCGCCGTGGGGCTCGCCGCCGGAAGAGACAGCGCGCCCGTGGAGGGCGCGGGCGGCGGGCCTGACGGCGGCCTGGGTACGAGTGCGGAGCTGATCAGTGCCGCCGCGCACAAGGTCGACACGGGTGCGGGTGTGGCCGTCCTCGTCGACCTCGGCAGCGCGGTGCTGACGGTGAAGGTGCTGCTGGCCGAGGGGGACGAACTGCCGGAGAACGCACAGCTCGTGGACGCCCCGCTCGTGGAGGGCGCGATCGCCGCGGTGGTCGCGTCGGCGGGCGGTGCGGACCTCGCCGAGGTCGCGGCGGCGGCCGAGGAGGCGTACCACTTCCGGAAGGTGTGAACGCACCGGCGAGGTGAGCGCCCGGATCGGTGGTGGGCGCCGCTGCGCCGCACACCGCCCGGTCGCGCAGGCTTCCCCGGTCTGTCTGCCCGTAGCCCGGCGTCCGGCCCGCCGCGAAGGCGAAGGGGCCGCTCAGCCGGTGGCGCGGAGCCTCGGGGCCGCGGGCCTTTCGGCCGCCTCTCCGGACGCCTTCCGCCGCCGCGGCCGGTCCTCCCTCTCCGCTTCCTCCGCGTCCTGCACGCTGCCGGCCTTCGAACGCGCCCAGTCCGCGAGTCCCGCGACGTCGATGCCGTGGGGCGCTTCGCCGCGGTACGCATCGATGCCCCCGGCTCCACGCAGCAGCAGGCGTGCTCCGCCCTTCGTATTGCCGCGTGCGAGGTGGGTGATCCCCACCGCGAGCTGTGCGAGTCCCTTCCAGAGCGGGGCTTCCGCTTCCGGCGCCGACTTCCATGCGTCCTCCAGCACCTCGTGGGCGTGGAAGGGCATCCCATCGTCGAGCAGCCGCTGTGCTTCCGTCAGGGTCGCCTCAGGGGTCCGGACGACGCCCTCGGGCTGACGGGCGACGCCCTGTCGTCCGTAGGGCAGCGGCCTTCCCAACCCGTCGCGGGGGCGGGCGTTGCGTGCCTTACCGTCGGGGTCGCGGTCGCGCCGCCGTACGGCACCGGCGACCGGGAGGGACGGTGCGGAGCCCCGCGGATCGTGGCCGCAGAACTCGCACTCGGGGCGCGAACGGTCCTCGCGCACCCTGCCGCACTCCTCACAGACCTGGTCGAGCCAGCACGCCGCTTCCCCGCCCTGCTGTTCATGGCTCTCCTGCACGTGTCCCTCTCCCTCGCCGCACAACTCCCGGGCGGCAGCGGCACGTTCGCCGCCCGCCCGTCTCCGCGTCCCGCCGTCTCCCCGCCCCGCAGTATCGCCGCCCCCGCCGTCTCAGCCTTCCGCGTGGACCTCGGTCAGGGGCACGCCCACATCGCCGAGTTTCGCCTCGTCGACCGGCAGACCGGAAGTGACGAGGGTGCGGAGGGGTCCGGTGACGTCCCATACGTTGACGTTCATGCCGGCCAGCACCCGGCGGCGCCGGAGCCAGAACGCCACGAACTCCCGGGCCTCGGTGCTGCCGCGGAAGACGACCCGGTCGTAGCCGTCGCGCCCCACGTGGCCCGTGTACTCCATGCCCAGGTCGTACTGGTCGGTGAAGAAGTACGGAAGCCTGTCGTAGCGCACCTCGCCGCCGAGCATCGATCTGGCCGCCGCCGCGGGCTGGTTGAGGGCGTTCGCCCAGTGCTCGACGCGGATGTGCCTTCCCAGCAGCGGATGGAACGCACCGGCCACGTCGCCCGCCGCCCAGATGTCCGGATGGGAGGTGCGCAGCGCGGCGTCCACGCGGATGCCGTCCTCGACGTCGAGTCCGGCCGCGGCGGCGAGCCCCGTGTTGGGTGTGACGCCTACACCGACGACGACGGCGTCGGCCTCGATGCGTTCGCCGCCGTGGAGCAGCACGCCGTCGGCGCGCCCGTGCCGGCCGGTGATCTCCGTGACGTGCGCGCCGCAGCGCAGATCCACGCCGTGCGCGGTGTGCAGATCGGCGAAGACCTGTGCGGCCTCGCGGCCAAGAAGTCCCAGCAGCGGCAGTTCCCCGGCCTCCAGCAGGGTCACCTCCACGCCTGCCGCGCGGGCGGCTGCCGTGGTCTCCAGCCCGATCCATCCGGCGCCGATGACGACGATCCGGGAGGCTGTGCTGAAGGTCGCCTTGAGGGTGTCGCTGTCCGAGAGGCGGCGCAGATAGTGCACGCGGTCGAGGTTCTCGCCCGCGACCGGCAGCCGCCGCGGGGAGGAGCCGGTGGCCAGCAGCAGTTTCGCGTAAGGGAGCCGGGCGCCGTCCGCGAGCGACACCGTGCGGCCGCCTGGGTCGATTTCCGTGACGGGTGCGCCGAGCCGCAGTTCCACGTCGTTGTCGACGTACCAGTCGCGGGGGTGTACGTAGGCGTCCTCGCGTGGGGAGGTGCCCTGTAGGTAGCCCTTCGACAGCGGGGGGCGCTCGTACGGGCGCTCCTTCTCGTCGCCGACCAGGATGAGGGGGCCGTCGAAGCCCCCTTCGCGCAGTGCCTCGGCGGCCTTGGCTCCGGCGAGCCCGGCGCCGGCGATCACGAAGGGGCTGTCAGCGGCCATCTCTGCTCCTCAGCCTTGCTCCTGCCCTCTGCCACGAGGCCCGGACCGCGCACGTCCGGGCCCCCGGGGCCCGCTGCCGCCGGACGGAGGCGTCCTCTGCCGCTCAGGCTCCGGTGCGAAGTTCCTTCTCCAGTGTCCCGAACATCTCGCTCCAGGAGGCGGCGAACTTATCGACGCCCTCCTCCTCCAGCGTCGTCACCACGTCGTGGTAGGAGACGCCTGCCACTTCGAGATCGTCGAGGATCTGCTGCGACTCGGCGTATCTGCTGTGCACCGTGTCACCTCGTATCTCGCCGTGGTCCTCGACGGCACGCAGGGTCGCCTCGGGCATGGTGTTGACGACGTCGGGTGCGACCAGTTCGACGACATAGCGGGTGTCGTCGTACGACGGGTCCTTCACGCCGGTGGACGCCCACAGCGGACGCTGCGGCCGCATTCCCGCCCGCTCCAGCGACCGCCAGCGCTCGCCGGACCTCGCCTTCTCGAAGTGCTCATATGCGAGGCGGGCGTTGGCGATGGCTGCTCGGCCGCGCAGGGCCTGCGCCTGAGAACTGCCCAGCTTGTCCAGCCGGTTGTCGGTCTCGGTGTCCACGCGGCTGACGAAGAAGGACGCCACGGACGCCATGGACGACAGATCGTGTCCCGCGGAGCGCGCCTCCTCCATGCCTGCGAGGAACGCGTCGACGACCTGGTCGTAGCGGTCGAGGGAGAAGATCAGCGTCACATTGACGCTGATGCCCTCGGCGAGGGCCGCGCTGATGGCTCCCAGTCCCTCGCGGGTGGCGGGGATCTTCACATAGAGGTTGGGCCGGTCCACCAGCCACCACAGCGCACGGGCCTCGGCGAGGGTCGCCTCCGTGTCGCGGGCGAGACGCGGATCGACCTCGATGGAGACACGTCCGTCCTTGCCTCCGGTGGCCTCGTATACGCCGTGCAGTACGTCGCAGGCCCAGCGCACGTCGTAGGCGGTGACGAGCCGCGCCGCCTCGGGGACGCCCACGCCCCGGCGGGCGAGCCCCGCGAGCTGGGCGTCGTAGCGCCGGCCGGACCCGATCGCCTTGTCGAAGATCGTCGGATTGCTGGTGATGCCCACGACGCCCTGCTCGCTCACGAGCCGGGAGAGCCCGCCTCCGGCGAGCCGCTCTCGGCTCAGATCGTCCAGCCAGGGAGCCACGCCTTCCGCCGTGAGCCTTTCCAGGGTGGCGGTCATGTGTCCACTCCTCGGGTCGTCTCCCCCGAGAGTCCATGACTCCAACGTAACGCCGCGCGGAGCGGGGCCGTGACCTGGGCGTACGGGCCCGCTGATCTGCGCGTACGGGGCCCCGGAGGCCCGCGCGTACGGACCCCGCGGCCCGGGCACGCGGCCACGGCGGGCGGCGTCAGGCCCGGTCGATGCCCTCGAACCAGGTCGGACCGTCGACGGACGCCTGCTTGATGCGGGCCACCGCGAACTCCTCCAGCGGCGGCAGGGCGTCCAGCCCGAACCAGCCGACCTCCAGGGACTCGTCGTCGTTCACCCGGGCCTCGCCCCCGACGGCGCGGCAGCGGAAGCAGACGTCCATGAACTGGCATACGTCGCCGTTGGGGAAGGTCACCGGCTCCTCCAACGCCTCTACGCAGACGACGCGTTCGGCGACGCAGAGGACGGCCGTCTCCTCCTCCACCTCGCGCTGCGCCGCCGCCGCGGGCTGCTCGCCCGGCTCGGGGATGCCGCCGATGATCGACCAGCGCCCGGTGTCGGAGCGCCTGCCCAGCAGCACGCGTCCCTCGTCGTCGAAGACGATCGCGCTCACGCCCGGCAGATACAGCAGTTGGTGGCCCGCGGTGGCTCGGATGCGTCGGATGAATTCGGGTGTCGCCATGATCCAGAGCGTACGCCGTGGGCGGCGCGCCTCCCCGCACTGCTGTTCACAGCGGGCACATGACTTCGGTACGGGATATCCACAATCCGCCTTTCACGCACTACGGTTGACGCGCGTAGCCGCAGTCCGCACTGCTTCCGGGGCAGGGGAGGAGGGTGCGGGTTGCGCGGGTCTCGGGGGGTCGCAGGGGATGACGTCACCGGTGCTCCGGCCGTCCGCGGTCGGTGAACGGAACAACGGCGCCGCCGACTTCACGGGTGTGCTCGTGCTCGGTGCGTGCGCGGCCTGGGCGCTGATCACCGCCGCGGGCCGGGACGCCAGGCCGGAGGGTCTGCTTCTCGCGGTGCTCGCGGTGGGCGCCGGATACGCCACGGGCCGCATCGCGGGTGCGGTGCTGCCGGTCGGTGCGGCGGCGGGTGCCGGGGTGGCGGGGGTCTTCCTCGCGTTCTTCGGGCCTTCCTCCGCCCATGTGATCCCCGGCGGCATCGAGTTCGCGGGGCCGGAGGGGCGTTCCGGGGTGACCGCGGCGCTGCTCACGCTCGCGGTGGGCGCGTTCTGCTGTGCCGCGTGGGCGGCACCGGCGCGCTCGGTGCGGCGTACGGTTCTGCGGCTGACGGCGGCGGGGACGGTGGTCTGCGCGCTGCTCGTCGGCACGCCGGTGGGCTCGGCGGCGGGCCTGGCCGTACTGGTGTGCTCGCTCGCGCTGGGGCGGGTGCGCAGACGCCCGGTGTTCCTCGCGGCGCTGACGCTCGCCGCGGGGGCCGTGACCGGTGTCGCCTTCGCCGTGGCGCAGGGCGGTCTGCCGCACGGCGCCACCGTCGCACTGCACAAGCAGCTCACCGGTCACCGCGTGGAGCTGTGGCGCGACGCCCTGGCCATCACCCGGGACCATCCGGTGCTCGGCACGGGGCCCGACAGCTTCGGGGAGCTGAGCGCGACCGCACGCGCTGCGGGCGCGCGGGCCACCGTGGCCGACGAGGGGACGTTCGCGGAGGAGACGGCGGCCGAGACGGCGGGGCAGGCGGCGACCGGAAGCGGGCCTGCGGCCGTCGATGCGGCGTCCGCCTCGGACGGCAAGCCGCACTCCGCGCCGCTACAGGTCGCCGCCGAACAGGGCCTGCCGGGGCTGGCGTTGCTCGCGTCGGCGTTCGGCTGGCTGCTGCTGGCACTGCGGGCGTCGCCCCGGCCGACGCCGGTCGCGCTCACAGCGGCGGCGGCGCTCTCCGCGCTTGCGGCACTCGCGGCGATAGGCAACGCGCTGAGCTTCACGCAGGTGACCGCGGGCGCGGGTCTGCTGGCGGGCATCGCCTGTGCGAGGCGGCTGAGTTGAGGAGCTGAGTTGAGGAGGCTCAGCTGAGGAGAACGACCGGGCTTGGCCGGGGTGATCGGCCGAACTGATCGGTCGACATGAGGGGCGCTGTTCAGCCGCCGGGGGCGTCCGGGTCCGTGCTGAGGTGGCGGCGGATCGCCTCCACCGCGGACTCCGCGTCGTCGACGGTGAAGGTGAAGCTGTGCCCGCCCTCCAGGCGCAGCAGTACGCCGTCGCCGTGGCGCACCACCAGGGCCGTGCCCTTGCCCGGAAGCCATCGGTAGCCCCAGCCGCCCCACTGGCGCGGGGAGACGCCCCGTACCACCTCGGCCGACAGGACGTCGCCGTGCGGGATGCGGCGCCGTGGGAACCCCGCGTGCCCGCAGCGCAGTTCGATCGCCTCACCGTCGACGGTCACCCGTACGTGTACGAACGCGAGGGTGCCGAAGAGGCCCAGCAGCCCCACCGCGAAGCAGCCCACGACGGACATCGCGAGCGGAGGGCTCTCGAACTGCCAGGACGCCCGCGCGCCCAGCACCACGCCGAGGGCCACGCATGCGACGCCGAGGAGTGCCAGCAGCCACTGGACGCGGTTGGCGGCGCCGCCGGTCCAGGCCACGGCGGGCTCGGGTGAGACTCCCGGGTGCGGCTCGCTCATGCAGCGCAGATTACGCCGGGCCCCTGCGGCGGCCCCGGATCAGAGCCGAGGCCGGACCGGAACCGAGGGCCGGATCGGAACCGAGGCCCGGACCGGGAGCAGAGTCTCGTTCAGAAGGCCCGGATCAGAAGGCCCGGATCAGAAGGCCCGGCTCTGCGGGCCCGCTCAGGACCCGGGTCAGGGGGTGACCGCGGCACCCGCGAGGAGTCGGCCTTCCGCGTAGGTGCCCGCGGCCTCGGGCAGCCGGGCCGTACGGCCGCTGAGCAGCACCGTCAGCCCGCCGGTCGGGGCGGCTGCCGGGTCCGGGCGGGCGCCGGTACGGCGCAGGGCCTGAGCGGCGACGGCCTCGGCGGAGCCGTAGAGCACAGGCCGGGCGGGGCCCCGGTCGGCGCTCGCGTCCGGGACCTCCCGTTCCCCCGGCCCCTCGGTCCCGGCAGGAGCGACAGGAGCGTCCGGACCGGCCGGAGCGGCAGAACGGGCGGGCCCGGCGACGGCGGCGCGAATGCGTTCCCCGACGAGCTCGTAGTGGGTGCATCCGAGCACGACGGCACGCACACCGCGCGGCGTCAGCCCCGCCGCCGCCGCGACGGCCACGTCGATGGCGTGCTCCTGTGCGCTCTCCACCGCGTCGGCGAGACCGTGGCAGGGCACCTCCGTGAACTGGGCGTCGTGCCCGAACTCCGCGATGAGACGCCGCTGGTAGGGACTGCCCGTGGTGGCCGGGGTGGCCCAGATCGCCACGGGGCCGCCGCCCTGTGCGGCCGGTTTGACGGCGGGCACCGTGCCGATCACCGGCAGCTCCGGCTCCAGTTCGGCCCGCAGCGCGGAAAGGGCGTGCACGGAGGCGGTGTTGCACGCGACGACCAGCGCGTCCGGCTCGTGCGCGGCGGCGGCCTTCGCGCAGGCCAGAGCGTGCGCGGTGATGTCGTCGGCGCTGCGCGGGCCCCAGGGCATCCCGTCGGGGTCGCTGGAGAGCACGAGATCGGCGTCGGGGCGGGCCCTGCGTACTGCCGCCGCTGCCGCGAGGAGGCCGATACCCGAGTCCACGAACGCGATCTTCACGGCAGGCAACTGTAGTCGATGAGCCGTACGGGCCATCGCGCTCGTCCCCTTCCGCCGCCGGTGCGGGCGAGTGTCCGTGCACCGGCCACGGCGTACGGCCCGTGCGCCCCGCGTGCGGCAGACTGCGGCGGATGAGCGCGCTGACCTGGATCGCTTCGGCATCCCTTGCCGCGTGGGTGTGGCTGCTGGTGGGCCAGGCCCGCTTCTGGCGCACGGACATCCGCCTGCCGCCCGGAGCGGCGCCGGGCGGGCAGACGCCGGGCGGGACGCGGGACGCGGCACCGGGTGGCGTGGACGGCAGGTGGCCGACGGTGGCGGTGATCGTGCCCGCCAGGGACGAGGCCGAGGTGCTGCCGCTGAGCCTGCCCGGACTGCTGGCCCAGGAGTATCCGGGCCGGGCCGAGGTCTTCCTCGTGGACGACGGCTCCAGCGACGGCACGGGCGCGCTGGCCCGGCGGCTCGCCGCCCAACAGGCCCGGGGCGGCCTGCCGTTGACGGTCACCTCCCCCGGGGAGCCGGAACCGGGATGGACGGGCAAACTGTGGGCCCTGCGCCATGGGATGGCCCTTGCACGTGAACGCACCGGCGCCGAATTCCTGTTGCTCACCGACGCCGACATCGCGCACTCGCCCGGCTCGCTGCGGGACCTGGTCGCCGCCGCGTCCGGAGCCCGTCTGGACCTTCTGTCGCAGATGGCCAGGCTGCGTGCGGACAGCGCCTGGGAGCGGCTCATCGTCCCCGCGTTCGTCTACTTCTTCGCCCAGCTCTACCCCTTCGGCAGGGTCAACCGGCACTCCTCCCGTACCGCTGCCGCCGCCGGCGGCTGTGTGCTGCTGCGTACCGAGGCGGCGCTGCGTGCCCGCATCCCGGAGAGCATCAGTCGCGCCGTCATCGACGACGTGACGCTCGCCCGCGCGGTCAAGCGCGCGGGCGGACGGATCTGGCTGGGCCTCGCGGACGGGGTGGAGAGCGTGCGGCCCTACGAACGGCTGACGCAGCTCTGGCGGATGGTGGCCCGCAGCGCCTACGCGCAGCTCGGGAACAATCCGCTGGTGCTGCTGGGCACCGTGGCCGGTCTGACCCTGGTGTATCTGGTGCCGCCGCTGACGGCGCTGGCCGGGTCGCCGGTGGGCGCGGCGGCGTGGGCGGTGATGGCACTGACGTATGTGCCGATGCTGCGCTACTACCGTCAGCCGCCGTGGCGGGCGCTCGCGCTGCCCGTCACGGCCGCCCTGTATCTGCTGATGACGCTGCACTCCGCGGTGCGCCACCACCGCGGACGGGGTGCGGCCTGGAAGGGCCGCACCTACGCCTGAGCGCACCCGCACGCGGGCGGACCCGCGCCGGTGCACAGCAGGTCGCGCCGACGGTCTTCAACTCGAAGTGCCTTGAACTGGCCTTGAACTGGCCGTGCCTTGCACCGACCGTGCCCTCGACTGACCGTGACGGGGCGGCAGTTCACTTCCGGCCCGGTGTCCACTTCATCCCCCAGCCGTATGCGCCGTCCACCGTGCGCTGCGGGCTGCTGCCGCGCTGGGTGACCAGATAGCGGGCCTCGCGGCGCACCGTGAGTTCGCCGCCTTCGTTGGTGATGAGCGCGAGCGCGCAGACGTCGGAGGCGACGGTGCACTCGTCGAGCGAGAACTCCACGGGTGCGCCGTGCTGCGGCTGAAGGGTGACGGTGCCGTCGACTCCCTCGAAACTGCGCGCTCCCTGGTAGATCGTGACGAAGACGAGAATCCGCCGCAGTTCGGCGGCGTGGTCGAGATTGACGGTCAGGTTCTCGCCGGAGGCGGCGGCGCCGGTGCGGTCGTCGCCGTCGAGGTGTATGTACGGCGGCTGGTGCAGCGATCCGAAGGCGTTGCCGAGGGCCTGTACGACGCCCTTGCGTCCGTCGGCGAGTTCGAAGAGGGCGCACAGGTCCAGGTCGAGGCCTGACCCGCCGAGGGTCTTGGCGAGCCTGCTGCTCCAGCCGCCGCGTGAAGGCTGCTGATTCATGCGCCAGTTGAGGTTGACCCGCAGCACTCCCCGGGTGCCGCCCTGCTTGGTGAGGGAGACGGCCGGTGCCTGCTTGGTCAGCGTGACCTTGGTCAGTCGTACGGGCGGGGGCGATGCTGCGGGTGCCGTCGGCGCGGACGGCGCGGGGGCGGCGGCCGGCTGGGCCGGCGCGGCAGCCGGAGGTGCGGCGGCCTGACCCGTCGGCGGCGCCGGGGTCCGACCGGTCGACGGCGCGGCGCCGCCCGCCGGTTCGTCGACGCTGATCCCGAAGTCCGTCGCCAGACCGGCCAGTCCGCTCCCGTAGCCCTGGCCGACCGCGCGGAACTTCCAGCCGCCCTGCCTGCGGTACAGCTCACCGAGCACGAACGCGGTCTCCACCGTCGCGTCCGCGCTGTCGAAGCGTGCGATCTCCGTACCGTCCGAGGCGTCCACGAGCCGTACGTACAGGCCCTCGACCTGGCCGAAGGTGCCGCCGTCGGCGGACGCGACGAGGACGATCCGGTCGACGGCCGCCTCGGTGCGGGCGAGGTCGGCGCTCAACTCGTCGACGGCGACGGCCCCTTCGGAGCGCCGGCCTTGATGCGTGACGGCCCCGGAGGGGTGCCGCGGCTGGTTGTAGAAGACGAAGTCGTCGTCGGAGCGCACCTTTCCGGACGCCTGAAGCAGCAGCGCGGACGCGTCCACCTCCACCGGGCCCGCTCCGGACCTCCGGCCGATCTCGATACGGACCGCGGCTGCCCCGACCGCCACGTTGGCGCCCTTGCGCATCGTCATCGCGCTCCACTCCCCCTCGTCGTTCTCGTAGTCCGGTCCCGCGGCAAGCCCGCGGCCCGGTCTCGCAGTAAGGTCCCGCAGTCCCGCCGCATCGCCGTCCGTGCTCCGGTCCGGGCAGTCAGGCGCCGCCACGAGCCGGGCGCCGCCTGCGAAGTGCCTGTGTCTGACGCGTCCCGTTACAACATCTCGACACGACCGCGCGACCGATTTTCCCTGGTTCGCTGTGATTGGTGATGGGGAGTCACGGCAAGCACGAGAAACCGCTCCTTGACCGGGGTCCCCAACGGCCACAATTTGGGCTTACCTTATGGGCATGACCTCCCCCCGCTACTCCCCTGGCGGCTACTACGCTGGCCCTTCCTACCCCGACACACCGATCTACGACATGCTCGTCAACGAGCGTGGCACACCGCAGATCGCTCCCATCCGGGTCCCGTCGGCGTATGAACCCCTGCCTTCGCTCGCCGCACTGCCACCCGCTCTTCCGGCGCTGCCCGCAGGACCGAGCCACCAGCAGCCCGCTCCTCCGCAGGGCTACCCGGGCACGATGGGCAATCAGCCCCCGCCGCCCGGCATGGCGCAGCCCGCGCCCCTCCAGTCGGCTCCGCTTCAGCAGACGCCGCCGCCGCACATTCCTCAGCAGGGGCCGCCGCAGCGGGGGTTCCCCGATCCGCGTCAGCAGCCACAGCCCCAACAGCCCCAGCAGCAGCCGCAGATGAGGCCGGTGGCTCCGCCGCGTCCCGCGGCGCCCCGACCGGCCGCACCGCGTCCGGCGGCGCCCCGGCAGATGCCGAACCAGTACGACGACCCGTACGGCGGCCACCAGTACCCGGGCCGGGGCTACTGACCTCGGGCCGTCCCGCCGCCCGGTCCGGTGGCAGGATGGCGGTATGACGTCCGCGACGCTGGCCTCGCTCCATCTCTATCCGGTGAAGTCGCTGGCGGGGATCGCCTGTGGGGAGTTGACGGTCGAGCCGTGGGGCCCGGCCGCGGACAGACGCTGGATGCTGACGACCCCCGACGGCGACCAGCTCACTCAGCGCGAGCATCCACGCCTCGCGCTGGCGCGTGCGGAGCCGCTGCCCGAGGGCTGCCTGGACGGAGGCGCGGGGAGCCGGGGAGTGCGGGTGACGGCTCCGGGGAGGGAGCCGCTGGAGGTCCCGGTACCGCCGAAGAGCATGGCCACGGTGCCGGTGCGGCTGTTCGGGAAGAAGCTCGAAGTGGCCCCGGCGGACGCGGAGTCGAGCGAGTGGTTCTCGGCGTATCTCGGCACGCGGGTGCGCCTCGTGCATCTGGACGCGCCTGAGCGTCGGCGGCGTATCGACCCCGGCTTCGCCTTCGACGGGGAGACGGTCTCACTCGCGGACGGTTTTCCCCTGCTGGCCACGGCGGTCTCCTCACTGGACGCGCTCAACTCGCTCATCGCGCAAGGCGATCACGCCGGCGAGGGCCCGCTTCCGATGGACCGCTTCAGGCCGAACCTGGTGGTCGCGGGAAGCGACCCGTGGGCCGAGGACGGATGGCGGCGGCTCCGCATCGGCGACGTGGTCTTCCGTGTGGCGAAGCCGTGCGGCCGGTGCGTGGTGACCACCACCGACCAGGCGAGCGGCCTGCGCGGTAAGGAGCCGTTGCGCACCCTGGCCCGCCACCGTCGCTTCGGTGACCGGCTCGTCTTCGGTCAGAACCTGGTCCCGGAGCAAACGGGCAGGGTGCGCAACGGCGACTCGGTGGAGGTGCTCGCCTAGGCGACGCCCGGGTGCGGGCCCCTGGGGCGTCCAGGAGGTGCCTCGGCGAGCGCCCCCCTACGGCGGCCGGTCAGCCGCCGTCGTCCATCAGCCGTGAACGGATCAGGAAACGGACGCCTTCCGGGGCCTCAAGCGAGAATCCGCTGCCGCGTCCCGGCACCACGTCCACCGTGAGATGGGTGTGGCTCCAGTACGCGAACTGGCTGGCCGACATCCAGAACGGCACCGGCTCGTCCACGCCGTCCACCTCCAGCCGTCCGAGCAGTACGTCGGAGTCGCCGGTGCGCAGCTCCCCGAGCTGATAGCACATCGGTGAACTGCCGTCGCAGCAGCCGCCGGACTGGTGGAACATCAGCGGGCCGTGCTGCTCCGTCAGCCGCCGGACCACCGCCTCGGCCTCGGCGGTGAGTGCGACGCGCTCCGGCGCGTCCGTGGCCTCGGAAGGCTTCGAGGTCTGCTGTGGTGCCGCGTCCATCAGAACAGTCCGAGCTTCTTCGGCGAGTAGCTCACCAGCAGGTTCTTGGTCTGCTGGTAGTGGTCGAGCATCATCCGGTGGTTCTCCCGTCCGATGCCGGACTGCTTGTACCCGCCGAAGGCCGCGTGCGCCGGGTAGGCGTGGTAGCAGTTCGTCCACACCCGGCCCGCCTGAATGGTGCGTCCCGCGCGGTAGGCGGTGTTGCCGTCCCGGGTCCATACGCCCGCGCCGAGGCCGTAGAGGGTGTCGTTGGCCGTGGACATGGCGTCGTCGAAGTCGGTGAAGCCGGTGACCGCGACGACCGGGCCGAAGATCTCCTCCTGGAAGACGCGCATGCTGTTGTCGCCTTCGAGGACGGTGGGCCGCACATAGAAGCCGCCCTCCAGCTCCCCGCCCAGCTCGGCGCGCGTGCCGCCGGTCAGTGCCCTGGCGCCTTCCTGCTTGCCGATGTCGAGGTAGGAGAGGATCTTCTCCAACTGGTCGTTGGACGCCTGAGCGCCCACCATGGTGTCGGTGTCCAGCGGGTGCCCCTGGACGATCTTCTCGGTACGGGCGACGCCCGCGTCCAGGAAGTCCCGGTAGTGGCCGCGCTGGATGAGGGCGCGCGACGGGCACGTGCAGACCTCGCCCTGGTTGAGGGCGAACATCGTGAAGCCTTCCATCGCCTTGTCGTAGAAGTCGTCGTCGGCGGTGGAGACGTCGTCGAAGAAGATGTTGGGGCTCTTGCCGCCGAGTTCGAGGGTGACGGGCTTCAGGTTGTCGGAGGCGTACTGCATGATCAGGCGGCCCGTGGTGGTCTCGCCGGTGAACGCCACCTTGGCCACGCGGGCGCTGGAGGCCAGCGGCCTGCCCGCCTCCGCCCCGAAGCCGTTGACGATGTTGACGACGCCGGGCGGCAGCAGGTCGGCGACCAGGCTCATCCAGAAGTGGATGGAGGCGGGGGTCTGTTCGGCCGGTTTGAGGACCACCGCGTTGCCTGCCGCGAGCGCGGGCGCCAGCTTCCAGGCGGCCATCAGGATCGGGAAGTTCCACGGGATGATCTGCGCGACGACGCCGAGCGGTTCGTGGAAGTGGTAGGCGACGGTGTCCTCGTCGATCTCCGACAGCGACCCCTCCTGCGCGCGTATGGCGCCGGCGAAGTAGCGGAAGTGGTCGACGGCGAGGGGAATGTCGGCGGCCAGCGCCTCCCGGATCGGCTTGCCGTTCTCCCAGCTCTCGGCGACCGCGAGTTCTTCGAGATGGTCCTCCATGCGCTGCGCGATCGCGTTGAGCACGGCGGCACGTTCGGCGGCGGGCCTGCGTGCCCACGCGGGGGCGGCGGCGTGTGCCGCGTCGAGGGCGCGCTCGACGTCGTCGGCCGTGCCGCGGGCGATCTCGGTGAAGGACTGCCCGGTGACCGGGGTGGGGTTCTCGAAGTAGCCGCCCTTCGCGGGGGCGGCGTAGGCGCCGCCGATCCAGTGGTCGTAGCGCGACTGGTAGTTCATGACGGCCCCGTCGGACCCGGGCGCGGCGTAGCGGCTCATCTCTGCCTCCCCCTTTGTACGGGTGACCCGCCTCGCTGACGGCGGGCTCGTTCTGCGGCAGAGACTAGGGACGGGAACGTTGCCGATACGTTGCGTGCCGCTTCCTGTCCGCTGCGTATTCCCGGGGCTCACGCCGGGCGGTCCCTGCGTATCGCCAGGGTCCGTCCCTTCACGGGAGCGGCTCGCAGCGCCGGCGGTGTCAGTGCTCCGCGGGCGTCTCCAGGCCGTAGGCGCGCCGCAGTTCGCGCACCCGCCCGGCGAGGGCGGTCGCACCCGCGGTGCCGCCGGGACGGCGCGAGAGCAGCACCTCCCAGACCTCCAGGTCGTCCTCGCCCCAGGGCGTGCGCACCCACTCCTCCAGCAGCGCCGGTTCGCGGGAGGCCAGCAGGGCGCGGCGCAGCCGGTCCTCCAGCAGCCTGCGCATCCGTACGACGCCGGGCGCCTCGGAAAGGGGCAGCAGCGGACCGCGGTACGCCGCCAGCGCTCCGGGGAGGTCGCCCGCGGCCAGCGCCTCGCCGACGGCGTCGTGGTCGGTGTGCGGGACGGTGCGCAGCCGGTACGGGCGCGATTCGAGCAGGGGGCCCAACAGGCCGCGCAGCCGGGAGAGTTCGGCGCGCAGCGTGACGGGCGTGACCGACCGCTCGCCGTACAGCTCCAGGGCGAGCCGTTCGCCGGTGAGGCCCTCGGGGTGCGCGGCGAGCAGCACCGCGATCTCGCTGTGGCGGCGGCCGAGCCGCAGGGGGGCGCCGCCTCCGGTGTCGAGCAGCGCCTCGTCGCAGCCGAGGGCGTTGAGTACGGGTGTGCCCGCGGATGTGCCGTCGGCGGCGTGCAGTTCGGCGAGGTACGCCTCCGCGGCGCGTGCCGTCGCCTGTACGAGGGCCAGGCTCTGCGGGGCCGCGAGATGGTCGCCGCCGGTGATGTCGACGGCGCCGATGAGGCGGTGGGTGCGCGGGTCGTGCACGGGTGCGGCGGCGCACGTCCATGCCTGCACGGGGCGGCAGTAGTGCTCGGCGGTGAAGATCTGCACCGCGTGGTCGACGGCGAGTGCGGTGCCCGGGGCGTTGGTGCCGATGTAGCGCTCGGACCAGCGGGCCCCGGGGACGAAGTTCATCCGCTCTGCGTGGCGCTGGACTTGGGAGTGGCCCTCGACCCACAGCATGCGGCCGTTCTCGTCGCACACCGACAGCAGATGGGCTCCGTCGTCGGCGATCGTGCCGAGCAACTCCCGGAAGAGCGGCATGACGCGGGCCAGGGGGTGCGAGGAACGGTAGGCGTCGAGATCGGCGTCGGCGAGGTCGATCCCGGCCACGCTCTCCGGCTCGACGGAGGCACCGGCGCAGCGCTGCCAGGACTCGGCCACCACGTCCCGAACGTGCGAGCCGATGGCGCCCCGGGTCACGAACTGCTCGTGCGCACGGCGTACCTGGCCGGTCCGTTCGGCCGCGTCGGCCCCTGTCTCCAGCGCCAGCCATGGATTAAGCACACCGTCATCGTGCCGCGCGTCACAGCGCCAGGCAACGCCGTGGACCGGACCGGGACAATCCGCCACACAATCCGCCACCTTCGGGAACACTTCCCGGGCTTCCCCGGAATTTCCGGAGTCCGTGCACAAGGCGGGAACAGTCCGCGCACGGGGCGGGGCCGGGGGGCCCTTCGGCGGCGGGACCATGGGCGCTACGGGTTCCGTGGTCAGGTCCCGTAGACGGGGCCCGTAGGCGACAGGCGTGGACGGGGCGGGATCGGGCGGTGTCAGCGGGCGCGCTCCCTGGTACCCGGCCGCCATGGAACTCCCGGCCACGCTCTCCGACGCGGAGACCGCACAGCTCGACGCCCACTGGCGTGCGCTGAACTACCTCTCCGCCTGCCAGCTCTATCTGCGGGACAACCCGCTGCTACGCGAGCCGCTGCGCGCGGAGCACATCAAACCGAGGCTGCTGGGGCACTGGGGGTCGGCCCCGGGGCTCGGACTGATCTACACCCATCTCAACAGGGCCGTACGCCGGCACGATCTGGAGGCCATGTGCGTATGGGGCCCGGGCCACGGCGCGCCCGCGGTGCTCGCGGGCGCGTGGCTGGAGGGCACGTACGGGGAGCTGGAGCCCGGCCGCAGCCGTGACGCGGAGGGCATGCTCGGGCTGTTCCGCGACTTCTCCCAGCCGGGCGGGCTGCCCAGCCATACGGCACCCGATGTGCCGGGCTCCATCCAGGAGGGCGGCGAGCTGGGCTATTCGCTGGCGCACGCCTACGGGGCTGCCTTCGACAATCCGCGCCTGCTGGTGTGCGCCGTCGTCGGCGACGGCGAGGCCGAGACGGGGCCGCTGGCGGCGGCCTGGCACTCCGGCAAGTTCCTCGACCCGGCGCACGACGGCGCGGTGCTGCCCGTGCTCCATCTCAACGGCTACAAGATCGCCAACCCGACGCTGCTCGCCCGGGTTCCGGAGGACGAACTGGACGCCCTGCTGCGGGGATACGGCTACGACCCGCTGCACGTCACCGCACGCCCGGACACCCCGCACGAGGAGACCCACCGTGCGCTGGCCGCGGCGTTCGACGTGGCGGTGGAGCGCATCCGGCGTGCGCAGCGGGAGGCGCGGGCCCGTACCACGGAGCCCGGCCCCTCAGGGGCCCGGCCCGGAGCGGCCCCGGAGACGGACCCGGAAGCGGACCCGTACGCGGAGCCGGGACCGGCCCATCGCCCGCGCTGGCCGCTGCTCGTGCTGCGTACTCCCAAGGGCTGGACGGGCCCCGCCCAGGTGGACGGCGTGCCCGTCGAGAACACCTGGCGCTCCCACCAGGTCCCGCTCTCCGGCGTACGCGAAGACCCGGAACATCTGCGGCAGTTGGAGGAGTGGCTGCGCTCGTACCGCCCGGACGAACTCTTCGACGCCGAAGGCAGGCCCACCGGGCAGGCGCTGGCGTGCGTCCCCGAGGGCGGACGCAGGCTCGGCGCGGTGCCGCACGCCAACGGCGGCCGTCTGCTGCGCGAACTGCCGCTCCCCGAGCTGGAACCGCACGCCGTGAAGACCGACGGACACGGCCAGACCATGCACGAACCCACTCGGGTTCTCGGGGAGATGCTGACCGAGCTGTTCCGGGCGACCCGACGGCGGCGCGACTTCCGCCTCTTCGGGCCGGACGAGACGGCGTCCAACCATCTCGACGGCACGTTCGACGCCACGCCGCGCGGCTGGCAGGCCCACATCCTGGACACCGACGAGCATCTCGGCCGCCACGGCCGGGTCCTGGAAGTGCTCTCGGAGCACATGTGCCAGGGCTGGCTGGAGGGCTACGTCCTCACGGGACGGCACGGGCTCTTCGCCTCGTACGAGGCGTTCGCGCACATCGTGGCCAGCATGGCCGGACAGCATGTGAAGTGGCTCCAGAGTTCCCGCGAGGTGGCGTGGCGCAGGCCGCTGGCCTCCCTCAACTACCTGCTCACATCGCACGCCTGGCGGCAGGACCACAACGGTTTCTCCCACCAGGACCCGGGCTTCATCGACCACATCATGAACAAGAGCCCGCAGGTCGTACGGGTCTATCTGCCGCCGGACGCCAACACGCTGCTGTGCGTGGCGGATCACGCGCTGCGCACCAGGGACACCGTCAACGTGGTCGTGGCGGGCAAGCAGCCCTGCTTCGACTGGCTCTCGCTCGACGAGGCGCGCGGCCACTGCGCTCGCGGCCTGGGCGTCTGGGAGTGGGCGGGCACCGAGGAGCGCGGCGGCGAACCGGACGTGGTGCTCGCGTGCGCGGGCGACGTGCCCACGCAGGAGACGCTGGCGGCGGCGGCGCTGCTGCGTGAGCATCTGCCGGGGCTGGCGGTCCGTGTGGTCAACGTGGTCGACATCGCACGGCTCATGCCGCGCTCGGAGCATCCGCACGGGCTGCCGGACGCGGAGTTCGACGCGGTCTTCACCCGCGACAAGCCGGTGATCTTCGCCTACCACGGCTATCCCTGGCTGGTTCACCGGCTGACGTACCGGCGGGCGGTGCACGGCTCGCTCCATGTGCGCGGCTACAAGGAGATGGGCTCGACGACGACGCCGTTCGACATGGTGGTGCGCAACGACATGGACCGCTACCGGCTCGTCATGGACGTCATCGACCGCACCCCCGGGCTGTCGGTACGGGCCACGGGTGTGCGTCAGGCGATGGAGGACGTCCGCACGCGGCACCACTCTTGGGTACGCGAGCACGGCACCGACCTGCCGGAGGTCGCCGAGTGGAGCTGGTCGGCCACTTCGCGTTGAGATCCGTCCATGTCCCGATCCGGTCGAAGTGGCACCGGGTGCAGCCCATTTTCGGCACCCCGCCCCGTGTGATCCATGTGCTGGGAGTAAGGTCTGAGTTCCACGAGGGGGTGGGTCACGGGGTCCGGAATCTTGACCATGTTCCGGTGATTTGAGTCTCTTTGGGCCGCTTCCGCGCATGTATCTCCTGCCATGAGGTACTCACGCACGTGGAGAAGGGGGTGAGAAGTTATGCGCGCGATCGTCGGTCTGTGGCGCTGGCGCGGCAATCCGCTGTGCCGCCGCAGCGACCGCCGTGAAGCATGGCTGGCACTAGGTGCCATGATCCTTGTGGTGGTCTTGGCACCGCTCGCCGGGTGGCTCGGAGCCTCCGCGGCACATCAGGCGCTCATGAAGAACGTCGAGGAGCAGAAGCGGGTCCGTCACCAGGTCTGGGCGGTGGCGGAGTCGGTGCAGGACCGGGCTCCGCTGGACAGCGACCCCGAGTCGGCCGCGCAGCAGCCCGACCGCCGTCATGTGGTCGCCCACTGGGCCGGGCCCGACGGCAGCAGCCACAAGAACACCGTGACCACGCGGCACGGAGTCCAGCCCGGAGAGCGCTTCCGTATCTGGACCGACGACGACGGCATGGTCATGCCCCGTCCGATGAGCCCGCAGACCGCGTCCTCGTACGCCGCTCTCGCCGGACTGGCCATCGGGGCGGGCGCCGCAGGCGCCATGGAGGCCGGACGGCGCCTGACGATGCGGCAGTTGCTGCGCCGCCGGTACGCGGTGTGGGACGCGGAGTGGGCCCGCATCGGCCCCGACTGGGGACGTACCGGCTCCAACAACTGAACGGCGGGGCACGGCACTTGGGCCTTCCCCAACGGGCGGTGACGCGGTCTCCGCCGTGCCCGGAGGCGACCGCTGCCTACCCGTTCTCTGACAGCCGCCGTGCCCGCTTGTGCCCACCTTCGGCAGGCGGTTCCGCACACCTGTGCCAACTCCCGCCCGCTGGACGCGCGTAGCAGCGTACGGAGCGTGTCCGTAGTGCGCCCGAAGTGCGGACACGTGGCCGGACCGATCCCGGCGCACGCTACGGTGGTGCGACTCGGCGCATGTATCAACGCGCCACAGGAACTTCGAGGTTGGGGCACGTCTGTCCATGGCACAGGGCTCGGTGCAGGTGACGCAGGCCGGTACGTCGCGCTGGCGGCGCCGCACAGGAGATTACGGCTCGCTCTCGGCCGCCCTGGAGGCCGCCACCGACGGCGACGTGATCACCGTCTCGCCCGGCACGTACCGCGAGAACCTCGTGCTGGAGCGCACCGTCACCCTGCGCGGCCCCGAGCGTGCCGCCGCGGGCTCCGTACGCATCGCCCCCACCGAGGGCGTGGCCCTCACCGTGCGGTCCTCCGCCGTCGTACAGCATCTCCAGATCGAGGCACAGGACGCGGCGTCGCCCGCCGTGCTCGTCGAGGACGGCGCGGCGGAACTCAACGGGCTGCGGGTGATGGCCCGTTCGGCCTCGGGCATCGAGGTGCGCGGCGGCGCACGGCCCACGGTCCGCCGCTGCACCGTCGACAATCCGGCCGGCACGGGCGTCACCGTCACCGGGGGCGCGGGCGGCGTCTACGAGGAGTGCGAGGTCGTCTCGGCGGGCCAGTCGGGCGTATCGGTGCGCGACGGCGCCCATCCGCGGCTGGAGCGCTGCACCGTGCACCACGCCACCGGCGCCGGTCTCTCCCTGCACGGCGAGGGCAGCGCTGCGGAGGCGGTCGGCTGCGAGGTGTACGAGATCAAGGGCAGCGGCGTGCAGGTCGTCTCGCGTGCCACGGGCCATCTCACCGACTGCCGTGTGCACCGCACCTCCGCCGACGGTGTCACCCTGGACACCGACGCCGTGCTCACGCTCGCCGACTGCGACATCCACGACGTACCCGAGAACGCCCTCGATCTGCGCTCCCGTTCGGTGCTGACGCTGACCCGGTCCACGGTGCGGCGCTTCGGCCGCAACGGACTGTCGGTGTGGGACCCGGGCACCCGCGTCGACGCCAACTCCTGCGAGATCCACGAGAGTACGGGCGACTATCCGGCGGTGTGGATCAGCGACGGGGCGAGCGCCGTGCTCGACTCGTGCCGCGTGCACACGGTGCCGGACGCCCTGTTCATCCTCGACCGCGGTTCGCGTGCCGACGTCATCGACAGCGATCTCTCCCAGGTCCGCGGTACGGCCGTGTCGGTCAGCGACGGTGCCACGGTGGCGCTGGACGACTGCCGCATCAGGGACGCCGCGACGGGCGCCTGGTTCCGTGACCACGGCAGCGGGGGCACCCTCGCCAACTGCACGGTCGACGGCGCCGCGACGGGCTTCATCGTCACCAAGGGAGCCGACCCGGAGATCGACAGGTGCACCGTCACCTCCCCCAGCGAGGCCGGTTTCTACGTCTCGGCGGAGGGCCGCGGCACCTTCCACGGCTGCCGGGTGAGCGGGTCCCAGGGCTATGGATTCCATGTGATCGACGGCTGCCGTACGACGCTGCGGCGCTGCCGTACCGAGCGATGCACCCGCGGCGGCTTCGAGTTCGCCGAGAAGGGCCCGGTGGTCGAGGACTGCCGCAGCGACGACACCGCCACCGTCGCGGCGCCGGGCGACTCGGCGGTCACGAAGGACGCGGCGGCCGACTCGCAGGCGGGGCAGGGCACTTCGGACGGCAAGGGCACGCCCGGCGCGCTGCTGCCCGCGAAGGCGCCCGCCGCGCAGAAGACCGCCAAGGCCAAGCAGACCCCGGCGGACGGCGACGGCGGCGCCCAGCCCCCGGCCGAACCGGCACGTCCCGCCAAGGAGGTCCTCGGCGAACTCGACGCGCTGGTCGGCCTGGAGAGCGTGAAGCGCGAGGTGCGGGCGCTCACCGACATGATCGAGGTGGGGCGCCGCAGGCAGCAGGCGGGGCTCAAGGCGGCGTCGGTGCGGCGGCATCTCGTCTTCACCGGCTCGCCGGGCACGGGCAAGACCACCGTGGCGCGACTGTACGGCGAGATCCTCCATTCCCTGGGGGTCCTGGAACGCGGCCACCTGGTGGAGGTCTCCCGCGTCGACCTCGTGGGCGAGCACATCGGCTCGACGGCGATCCGTACGCAGGAGGCCTTCGACCGGGCGCGCGGCGGTGTGCTCTTCATCGACGAGGCGTACGCCCTCTCCCCCGAGGACGGCGGGCGCGACTTCGGACGTGAGGCCATCGACACGCTGGTGAAGCTCATGGAGGACCACCGCGAGGAGGTCGTGGTGATCGCCGCCGGCTACACCACGGAGATGCAGCGCTTCCTCGCCGTCAACCCCGGTGTGGCGTCCCGCTTTTCACGCACCATCACCTTCGGCGACTACTCGCCGCGCGAACTGCTGCGGATCGTGGAGCAGCAGGCCGAGGAGCACGAGTACCAGCTCGGCGAGGAGGCGACGGAGGCGCTGCTGAAGCACTTCACCGAGCTGCCCAAGGGGCCCTCGTTCGGCAACGGCCGTACTGCGCGGCAGACGTTCGAGTCCATGGTCGAGCGGCACGCGGGCCGGGTGGCGCAGCTTCCCGAGCCGAGCACCGAGGACCTCACCCTCCTCTACGCGGACGACCTGCCGGGGCCCGTCTAGCCCGGACCGGTCTCGGGCCGTCCAGTCCAGACCGGTCTCGGGCCCTCCAGCCCGGACCGGGTGCGTCAAGCCAAGACCGATCTCGGGTCCGTCAGGTCTCCGCGCCCTCGTCGGCGGCGTCCGAAGTCCTCGCGGAGTCCCCGGAGTCGGCGGTGTTCGCGGCACCTTCTTCGCCGCCCGCACTCTCGCCCGCCGCCTGCGGAGGGACGACCGGCCGCGGGCCGGGCCGCAGCTCCAAGTCGGCGTCCGCGGACGCGGATGCGCCCGGTGAGTCGTCCCGTGCGGTGCCCTCCTCCGGTGGCGTGCCGTCCCCAGTGCCGCCCGTCCCCGGCTCCCGCCGCGGCGGCGCAGCCTGATCAGCAGCCGGTCCCGCTCCTCGTCGAAGACGGGGTCGGCCTGGTACTCGCCGTGCCCCAGAATCGGCGCGGGCAGGGGGTGTCGGAGGGTGCGGCCGTATTCGAGGGGGTCGATCAGCGGTCCCCGGTCGACGTCGGTGCCGCAGTCGATGCGCACCGGCCCGCCGATGGGATCGGTCAGACGCCACAGATTGCGCCAGCAGTCCACCTGACGGTGGAGGTCGTGGAGCTGGCGAGGGCCGAAGTAGGCGGGGAACCAGCGCCCGTAGAGGCGTTCCAGCGGAGAGCCGTACGTCAGCAGCGCGACCTGTCCGCGGGTGCGGCGGTCGAGGTGCCATACGGCCGCGGCGGCCAGCACACTGCCCTGGGAGTGCCCGGAGATCACCAGGCGCCCATGGGTCTGCTCGGTCCAAGTGGCCATCCGCCAGGCCAGATCGGGCACCGCGCGTTCCGCGTAGCAGGGCGGGGAGAAGGGGTGTGCGGCGCGGGGCCAGAAGGTGCCGACGTCCCAGAGAATCCCTATGGTGCGCCGAGCCGACGGGTCGCGGTAGGCACGTCGTCCCCATGTGATGAACAGGACGAACGCGAGGCCCACCAGCCAGGAGCCCAGCACCTGGACGGTGTCCGCGAAACCGTCGACCACGGCGGGCTGTCCGTCGGCGGCACGCCCCGGCACCTCGCCCGTGAGCCATGTGCCCACCAGCACGGCTCCGCCGAGGAGGAGCGTTATCGCGGCGACGGCGCCCACCAGCCACGGCGCGGCGTCGGTGAGGGCGGCACGCCCTATGACGCCGGCGATGCGGCGCGAGCGCGACGGATCGGGAAGGGCCCCGGGGTAGCCGCGTTCCACGTCGTCCGTCAACGACCGGCTGCGGCGGGAGACTTGGAGCAGGAACCAGGCCGTCAGCGCCAGCAGCGTCCCCAGCAGTACGGGTACGGCCGAGGACTGCCAGGTCAGCAGCGTCGGCGGGCCCTTGATCAGCCCGTTGCCCATGCCGGGTGTGCCGGGACCGTCGAGCCAGTCGCCGACGCGCTGCGTCACACCGCCGGACATCACGCCGCCCAGCGCGCACGCCAGCATCGCCACCGACGCCGAGCCCAGGCCCTTGAGCGCCGTACGGGCCGCGGGCCGCCGTCGGTGGAGGACGGTGCCCACCATGCCCATCGCCGCCACCAGCACGCCCTGCCCGACGGCGAGCACACCGAACGTCTCGTCACCTGGCAGCTCGCCGCCGTGGGAGACCCAGCCGGGGCGCGACCAGGCGGCGTGCACGACGGCCAGCAGCAGCACGCCGACGGAGACGCCTGGCAGCGCGCGCACCGTGAACTCGTCGACCACGTCGTCCGGTTCGCGCTCCTTGCGGCCCCGGCGGCACACCACGTAGAGCACCCACACCGCACACGCCACGAGCGCGATCTCGGTCGCCCAGCCCACGGCGTCGAGCACCGCGCTGCCGCCGGGCTTGCGGTCGTAGCGGGTGGTGGCGGCGGCCACGGCGGCCGCGACGGTGAGAAACCCGGCGGCGGTGTGGGCGGCACGCAGCCGTGCCACGAGCCGCTTGCCGTACCAGAAGCCCGGCAGGCACAGCGCCGGGCGATTGCGCGCCTCGCGGTCGTACTCGTCGACGGGGCGCCGCAGCGGCGGCTGTGACTCATACGCCGCCCATGTGCGGTGTGAGAGCCACCACAGCAGCAGCGTCAGCGCGGCGGGCACCACCGCGGCGAGCGCCAGCCTCCGGCCGGGCTGGCTCCACCAGCCGCCCCCGCCGGAGGGGCCCTGGGCCATGAACGACAGCCACGAGTGCTCGGCGGCGCAGCCCGCCGATCCGGCGCACTGCCAGGCCACGAGGTCCAGGGCGACCTCGCATGCGGCGGCGACCAGCAGCACCGTGAGGCTGAGCGCGACGAGACGCACCAGCACGCCGTGCAGGCGGGCCGACATCAGCCGGGGCCCGTGGTCGGCGGGACGCATCCAGTGCGCGAGGTTGGCGACCATGAACGGCAGCAGGATCAGCCACAGCGCGCGGGCGCCGTTGCCGGAGGTCAGGTTGGACCAGGAGTACGCCTCGGCGACCGGCTTGTCGGTGTAGTCCTGCGGCCGTGCCTCGGCGTCGACGTCCTCGGTGCGCCGGTAGACGGCGGCGGTGTCGTCGCCGGTGACGCGTTCGATGCGCGGATCGCCCAGCATCTCCTGCGGTGTCGTGCCGCCGACGCCGTGCACGAGGAGTTCGAGATTGAGACCTGGCGGGGGCTCAACTCCCGACTCGCCCGGGGTCGTTCGGGCGACCTCCAGCGCCTCGGCCCCGTCCGTTCCCTGCTGCCCCGCGCCGTACTCGGCCTTCTGCAATTCTCCGCTCCCCCGAAGTGTTGCGTGCTTCTGCCGCCGTTGCCGCCGTCCATCCAGCATCCTGCCCGCGGGCGGCGGGCACAGCCCGTCCACACACAAGCCACGCGAAATCGTGACGTGCGCTGCCACCCTTTACGGATGGGAGGATGAACCGACAATGAGGCGGCGACGCGCTTGCGCGGCCGGCGCAGGCCGAAGCAGTACGGGCCGAGGACGTACGGGCCGAAGCGCGCACGGCGCGGTCATACGCACGGGACGAAAGGACGGCGGCCACGGTGAACATGCCGGGCGACAACCAGAATCTGCTCGCGGAGCAGCGCCGGGCGCTCATCCTGGAGGAGCTGCGCGAACGCGGCGGTGTCCGCGTCAACGAACTGACGCGCAAGCTCCTCGTCTCCGATATGACGGTGCGCCGCGATCTCGACGTGCTGTCCCGCCGGGGCGCCCTGGAGAAGGTCCACGGCGGTGCGGTGCCCCTCGCGGACGCCAGCACTCACGAACCGGGTTTCGAGGCGAAGTCGTCGCTGGAGCGGTCCGCGAAGGAGGAGATCGCCCGTGCCGCGGCCGCGATGGCGAAGCCGGGCAGCGCCATCGCGCTGTCGGGCGGTACGACGACCTACGCGCTGGCCCAGCATCTCACCGAGGTGCCGGACCTCACGGTGGTCACCAACTCGGTGCGGGTCGCCGACGTCTTCCACGCCGCGAGCCGCCGCGCGGGCAACGGCACGCACGCCGGGACGGCGACCGTCGTCCTCACCGGCGGCGTCCGCACACCGTCGGACTCGCTGGTCGGCCCCGTCGCCGACGCGGCGATCCGCACGCTCCACTTCGACGTGCTCTTCCTCGGCGTACACGGCATATCGACGGAGGCGGGGCTCTCGACGCCCAACCTGGCGGAAGCGGAGACGAACCGGCACTTCGTCGGCTCCGCGCGGCGCGTGGTCGTCGTCGCGGACCACACCAAGTGGGGGACGGTCGGGCTCAGTTCGTTCGCGTCGCTGGAGGACGTCGGCACGCTCGTCACCGACGGCGGACTCCCGCAGGGCGCCCGCGAGCGGATCCGCGAGCACATCAGGGAGCTGGTGGTCGCGGGCGGGCCGGAGGAGGCGGCCCCCGACGGAAGGGCCGCGGACGGCGCCTAGGCCGCCGGGGCGGAGGCCGGGGCCGGACGGGAGCCCGGTCGGCCCGGTCAGCCCGTCCAGTCGCCCGTCGCGAGGAACGTGCTCAGGGTCAGGCTGTACGGCTCGATGTCCAGGCCCTGCGCGGCGAGCCAGTCGTCGGAGTAGTACTTGTCCAGATAGCGCTCGCCCGGGTCGCACAGCAGCGTGACCACGCTGCCCGTACGCCCCTGTGCGTACATCTCGGAGACGATCTTCATCGCGCTCCACAGCCCGGTCCCGGTGGAGCCGCCCGCGCGCCGCCCGGTGGCACGCTCCAGCGCCCGCACCGCGGCGACCGCGGCGGCGTCGGGGACCTTCATCATCCGGTCCACGGCCGACGGCAGGAAGCTGGGCTCCATGCGGGGGCGGCCGATGCCCTCGATGCGTGAACTGCCGTCGCTGGAGGCGTCGTTGTCGCCGCTGAGCCAGCCGTCGAAGAAACAGGAGTTCTCGGGGTCGGGCACGCATACGCGGGTGTCGTACTGCATGTAGTGCACGTAGCGGGCGATGGTCGCGGAGGTGCCGCCGGTGCCCGCGGTGGCCACGATCCACGCCGGTTCCGGGAAGCGTTCGAGCCTCATCTGCTCGTAGACGGACTCGGCGATGTTGTTGTTGCCGCGCCAGTCGGTCGCGCGCTCTGCGTAGGTGAACTGGTCCATGTAGTGGCCCCCGGACTCGGCCGCGAGTGCGGCCGAGACCTCGTACACCGTGCGCGGATCGTCGACGAGATGGCACCGGCCGCCGTGGAACTCGATGAGCCTGGTCTTCTCCCGGCTCGTCGTGCGCGGCATCACCGCGATGAAGGGCACCCCGATCAGCTTTGCGAAGTACGCCTCGCTCACGGCGGTGGAACCGGAGGACGCCTCGATGACGGGCTTGCCGGGGCGGACCCAGCCGTTGCACAGACCGTAGAGGAACAGCGAGCGGGCGAGGCGGTGCTTGAGGCTGCCCGTGGGGTGCGTGGACTCGTCCTTGAGATACAGGTCGACGCCCCACTGCTCGGGCAGCGGAAACGACAGCAGATGGGTGTCGGCGCTCCGGTTGCTATCGGCCTGCACCTTGCGTACGGCTTCCTTCAGCCACGCCCGGTATTCCGGATCGCTGCGGTCGACGTCGAGGGTGGCCGTGCCGTGCGGCGGGGCGGCAAGGGGGGTGCCGGCGACGGCGCCGCCCGGGGGCTCCTGGGCCGGTTGTCCGGTTGTGCTCACACGACCGATCATAAAAGGGCCCTCTGGTGGAGCCCGCGGGTTGCGGGCACACTTCCAAGAGGGTATGGGGCGGCCGGCCCGGGGGCACCCGGGGCCGCGAGGACTGGTGGGAGGCAATCGTGGCGGAGCCGGAGTACGACGCGGGCGGGGTCCGAATACGGCGGATGCTCCGTTCACTCACACGTGCGGGTCATGTCCTTGTGCGGGACGGGCAGTTGGTGCTGATGACCAGCTACGGCAGCGAGATCGACAGCGCTCCGGTCGACAAGGTCCGCATCAGCGGCTACGGCATGCCGGACAGCGCGCTGGCGACCCTCGGCGGTACGCGCTATGTGCTCCAGTTCGGCCTGGGCCGCCGTGCGGGCCTGCTGAACGCGGTACGCACGGCGCGTGCCAAGGCCGCCGCCGAGCGGGGAGTGCTCGGCACCTGAGGGCCGGTGGCCGGGCGACGGCCGGTCGCGCGTACCTGCTCGCGTTGCGGGACATCAGGCACCGTTTCATCCTGAGCGTGTGTCTTTCCTCACATATGTCTCGCAGGTTGCGCAGGTACCGGTCCGCTCCCTGATCGCACGAGCCGGGGAGCCGCTGCCATGACCGCCCGTACCACGGGGAGGTCGCGCACCCACTGCGCGGTCGAGTTCCAGGCGCTGCCCTCACGGATCGGGCAGGTGCGCCGGATCGTCGCCGCGCAGCTGCGCTACTGGCGGCTGGAGCCGCTCATCGACGCGGCCGCGCTCGGTGTGACCGAGCTGCTCACCAACGTCCACAGGCACACCGGCTCCGACAAGCACTGCACCGTGGAGATCGTCTTCCGCAGGGACCATCTGACGGTGTCCGTACGGGATCACGACCCGCGTCTGCCACGGGTGCGCTCCGCCGAGCCGTCCGCGACCAACGGGCGCGGGCTCGCGCTCATCGCAGCCGTCAGCGCGAGCTGGGGCATGCGGGCGCAGAACGACGGCTCCGGGAAGGTCGTCTGGTTCACGCTGCCCGTCGCGCTGGGCACGCCCCCGCCGCGTGCGGGGGGAGGTGCGTCGGCGGCGTCCGGCGAGGCCGGGGTGCCCGCGCTCGCGGGCGCGGCCGGTACGGCGACGAGCGCGGGCACGGGCACGAGCGCGGGCACGGGTACGGGCTCTGGTCCCGGGTCTGGTCCCGGGGCTGGTCCCGGCGGCGGCGCGATGGACTTCACGGCCGAAGGGGTGCCCGGCACGGTGTCCCAGGGCCAGGTCGTCACAGGGCCGGGTGTGGCCGGGCCAGGCATGACCGGACCCGGCATCACGGGTCTGGCGTAACGGGTCTGGCATCACGGGTCTGGCGTAGCGGGTCTGGCGTAACGGGGCCGCGCTCTCGCCGATGCCGGGTCCATGCCGCCGAGCCCACTCGGCCGCAGCGAACTCGCCCCGTCCGCCTGCGAGTTGGAGAGCGGACGGCCCAGGACGTGCGAGGACGGCGCACGGGCGGCTGCCGTACCCGCCCACGCACGGCAGCCCGCTCACACGCCGTCCCCACCGCCTCGCACGGACCGCGCTCACTCGGAGGCCACGGCACGCAGCACATTCAGCCGTGCCGCCCGCCGCGCGGGCCGCAGCCCCGCGACCAGTCCGGCCGCGACACCCACGAGGGCCACCAACGCCAGCCGCCCCGGCGGCAGTTCGAACGCGGCCGTCCCGGCGCTGTCGGCGGCACGCACCAGCGCCCAGCCGAGGAAGCCGCCCAGCAGCAGTCCGCCGAGGGTGCCGAACGCCGCCGTCAGCAGCGACTCCCAGCGCACCATGGCCCGCAGTTGCGCCCGTGTCTGCCCGACGGCACGCAACAGGCCCAGTTCACGGGTGCGTTCGTGCAGCGCCAGGGTGAGGGTGTTGGCGATGCCCAGCAGCGCGATGAGGACCGCCAGGGCGAGAAGGGCGTAGACGAGCGTGAGCATCATGTCGATGCCGGCCGCCGAACTCTCCGCGTACTCCTCGCGTGTCTGCACCGAGGGCCCGCCGTAGGGACGTACCGCCTCGCTCACCGCCGCCTTGCCGTCCTCCGGAGCGACCCCGTCGGCGAAGACGACCGCCAGCAGCGTGTCGGAGTCCTGTGTGCGGTGCGGCTGCCAGGCGTGGCGCCCGATGACGTAGTCGCCCGCCAGTTCGTTGCGGTCGAAGACGGCTCTCACGGTGAAGCGTTCGCGGTCGCCGTCGGTGAAGGCCAGCTCCACGGCCGAGCCGGTGTGCCAGCCGTGCTTGTCCGCCTCGTCGGCGGAGACGGCGAGGCCGTCCGTGCCGAGGGAGCCGAACGAGCCGTGTACGCCGGTCAGTTGGAGGACGTCGCGGAGACGGGCCGGGTCGGCGACGGTCAGCTCCTTGCCGCCGCCCTCGACGCGTGCGACGCCCTTGCCGAGGCCCAGAGCGGTGGACACCTCGGGCAGTGCCTCGACGCGTGAGGCGAGCTTGGGGCTGAGCCCGCTGCCTCCGGCGCCGAACGCGGGTGCGCTGACGGCGACGTCGCCCGCGAAGGAGCGGGAGACGGCAGCGTCCATCGTCGCCTTCGTGGACGAGGCGAAGACGGTGAACAGCGACACCACCGCCACCCCCGTCATCAGCGCGGTCGCCGTGGCGGCGGTGCGCTTCGGGCTGCGCAGCGCGTTGCGCTGGGCGAGCGCCCCCGTGACGCCCCGCAGCCGGGCCACGGGCCTTCCCAGCACCCGTACGGCGGCCGAGGCCGCGGCCGGACCCAGCACCAGGAACGCGGCGAACACCGCGACCGCTCCCGCACCCGCCAGCCACACCGAACGCGGGTCGCCCGCCGCGCCCAGCACCGTCGTCCCAGCGCCCGCCGCCGCGAGCAGCGCACCGGCGAGGGTACGGACGCGGGGCACACGCGTCCTCTCCGCGGACGTCTCACGCAGCGCCGCCAGTGGTGCGGTGCGTGACGCCCGTACGGCGGGCAGCAGCGCCGAGCTCACGCACACCAGCACGCCGACGGCCGGAGGCAGCGCCATGGAGAGCGCGCTGACGACCAGTGAGCCTTCGGGGAACGGGAAGCCGACAGCGGGGAAGAGCGCCTGCAACCCGGCCGCGATGCCGATTCCCCCGGCGAGCCCGGCCGCCGACGCGACCAGCCCCACGACGACGGCCTCGGTGAGGGTGGCGCCGAGCACCTGGCGGCGTGAGGCGCCGAGTGCCCGCAACAGGGCGTTCTCCCGGGTGCGTTGGGCGATGACGATGGCGAAGGTGTTGTGGATCGAGAAGACCGCGACGAGCAGTGCGATGCCGGAGAAGACCAGCAGCAGCGACGTGAAGAGCGTGAGGAACTGACCGGAGATCATCTCCTGGTCCTCCTCGGCGACCCGCTGCCCCGTGACGGCCTCTGCCGACTTCGGCAGGACGGGCTTCAGCGCGTTGACCAGCTCCTGCTGACCGGTTCCCTCCGAGGCCCGCACCTGGATCGACGCGGCGCGGTCCTTCCCCGGCATCAGATACCGCTCGGCGTCGCCGAGGGTCAGGCCCGCGAAGGTGACCTGGCCCATGCCGTCCTGGCCTCCGAAGGACGCCAGTCCGACGATCTTCACCCGTACCGGGTCGGGCGTGCGCAGCGTGGTGGTGTCGCCGATGTGCAGTCCGCCTCGCCGGGCGGCGCCCTTGTTCAGTACGGCCTCGCCGGAACGGGCCGGTGCCCGCCCCTGGGCCAGGGTGTACGGATTCAGCTCGGGGTCGTCGATCCAGTTCCCGGCGAGGGTGGGCGGGCCCTGGCCGCCGACGGGCTTGCCGTCGGCGCCGATGATCTGGCCCATGCCCTCGACCGACGGCTCGGCGGCCGCGACGCCCGGCACCTCGCGGATGCGCCCCAGCACGCCGGTGTCGATCGGCTGCCGGGTGCCCTGGGCGTTGCCCGCCGTGGTGATGACGCTGTCGCTGCGTACGACGGCGTCGGTGCCTGCCGCCGCGTTGCCGAACATGGTGTCGAAGCTGGCGCGCAGGGTGTCGCCCATGACGAGCGTCCCTGCGACGAAGGAGACGCCTAGCAGCACGGCGGCGAAGGTGCCGGTGAAGCGCCGCTTGTGGGTGCGCAGCGAGGCCAGGCTGAGGCGCAGCGCGGCGAGCGCTCCCGCGCGGCGGGTGCGCGCACGCCCGTACGGGCCCGGGGACGCCGGGTGCCCGTGGCCTTCCGGGGCGGGGCCGCCGGGCGCACGGCTGCCCTGTCCCGGGCCGTGGTCGGTGACGGTGGTCATGCCGTCACCCCCGCCGTGTCGAAGTCCTTGAGCCTGTCGAGGACCCGCTGCGCGGTGGGCGCGTCCATGCGGTCCACGAGCCGCCCGTCGGCGAGGAAGACCACCTCGTCGGCGTGTGCGGCGGCCACGGGGTCGTGGGTGACCATGACGACCGTGCGGCTGGTCTGCCGTACCGCGTCGCCGAGCAGCCGCAGCACCTCCTCGCCGGAGCGGGAGTCGAGATTGCCGGTGGGCTCGTCGGCGAAGACCACGTCGGGCCTGCCCGCGAACGCCCTTGCTACGGCGACTCGTTGCTGCTGGCCTCCGGAGAGTTCGCCCGGCCTGTGGTGCAGCCTGTCGCGCAGCCCTACGACGTCGATGAGCGCGTCGGTCCACTCCGTGTCCGTACGGCGTCCCGCGAGGTCGCGGGGCAGGCTGATGTTCTCCGCGACGGTAAGCGTCGGCACCAGGTTGAAGGACTGGAAGACGAAGCCGACGCGTTCGCGGCGCAGCAGCGTCAGCCGCCTGTCGCTGAGGGCACCGAGTTCGGTGCCGCCGATGTGGGCGGTCCCCGAGGTGAGGGTGTCCAGCCCCGCGGCACAGTGCATCAGCGTCGACTTGCCGGACCCTGAGGGCCCCATGATGGCGGTGAACCGGCCGGCGGTGAAGCCGAGGGAGACGCCGTCCAGCGCCCGCACCGCGGCCTCACCGCTGCCGTAGATCTTCACCGCGTCGGTGACGTGTGCGGCGAGATCGCTCATGCCGGGCCGTCCTTCGGCCTGGCGCCCTCCTCCAGTACGGACAGCCGCCGCCAGTACTCGTCCTCGTCGATCTCGCCCTTGGCGAAGCGCCGTGCGAGCAGGTCGACGGGTGAGTCCTCGCCGCGGGGGCCTCCGGCCGGTACGGGGCCGTGTCCGCGACCGGGACCGTACCCAGGTCCGCTCCAGGGGCCGCTCCATGGGCCGCGTCCGCGCCAGACGGTGCGCCGCAGCAGGACGACCACCCCGGCGATCACCGCCGCCCAGACCAGCGGGAAGAACAGGATCCACGGGCCGGGGCCCGCTCCGTGCCACTGTGCGAGGTCGAACATCACTCTCAACTCCTCGGTCGCGAAGGGCTTCTGCCTCTTCCTTCGCTACCGAGAGTCGCCCGGTGAGGGGGCAGCCGTCGTCGTACGGCCAGCGGCTCCTCGCCTGCTCCCCGTGGAGTACCGGGAGGCGCGAGCGCTGCTGCGGGAGGGGACGCCGCCGGGCGTGCCCGCCTCCCTTGGTGCGGATAGCCGGTGGCGGCGCCGGGAACGCCGACGGCCGGTGTCAGAAGGTGACGGCGATCCCGATGTGGGGGCGCCGGCCGAGCCTCAGCAGGGCCCCGCCGGTGTCGGTGACGCGGAACTGCCAGCCGTACTTGCGGCCCATCGCCTTGCGTAACCGGTCCAGCCCGCCCGGCTCCGTCATCAGCCGTGCGCTGCCCTCGGCGCTCTCCGCGTCCTGTGCCGTACGGCCGCGGGCGTCGCACGGGGTGACCGTGACGCGGGCTCCGTTGCGCACCCGCTTGACCTTGCCGCTGTCGGCGCGGGTCCATACGAGGAGTTCACCGGCGTCCTCGACCGCCCAGACGGGGGTGGCGACGGCGGTCCCGTCGCGCTTGAACGTCGTGAGGCTGACGTAGCGGCTTGCGGCGATCTGCGGTGGCGTCACGCCACGAGGCTACGCCCGGGGCCCGGCCGCCAGTGCGGCGGACGGGGAAGGCGATCGCGGGTCGCCCAGGCGCCGCGTCAACTCCCGGTCCTAAGCGGCGAGTTCGCGCCGCATGCAGACCCTGGGCCAGCGGTCCAGGCCCACATGGGCCTCCTCGGCGCGGATGCGGCGCAGCCCCGGCGTCAGCTCGTCCCCGGCGAGCACGCGGAAGCCGCAGCGCTTGTAGTAGGGCGCGTTCCACGGCACCCGCTCGAAGGTGCACAGCGTCAGGGCGGGGACGCCGGCGGCCGCCGCCCGCGCGGCGACGTGGTCGATCAGGGCGCGGCCGATGCCCTTGCGGGAGCTGCCGGGATCGACGGACACCTGCTCGATGTGGACGTTGCCGTCGAGGGGTTCGGCCAGTACGTACGCCACCGGGCGCTCGGCGGCCGTCTCGTACGGGCCGTGCTCCTCGGCGACCCACAGCCCGCCGTTGTGAACGTAGCGCCGCAGCACGGGAATCGGCGGCGGCGAGTCGTCCGCGACCCGGTCCATGCCGAGTTCGCGGAAGAGGCCGCCCGCCGCTCGCTCGATCTCCTGGACCCGCCGCAGATCCCTCTCGGCCCCTGCCCTGATGTGCACCGTCGTCATCTCGTCGTTCATCCCGTCAGCGTCCCGTCAGCGTCCCGAGCGGGTCGTCCAGTACGGGCTGCCAGGCGAGTTCGGCGGCGCCGACGAGACTGTTGTGCGCGAGCGAACTGGGCAGGACCGGCACGCTGCCGCTCCTCCCCCACAGGCTGCGGTCGGCGATCACCGCGCGCAGCCGTTCGCCGTCGGTCTCCAGCAGCGCGCGGTGCAGACCGCCGAGGATGACCCGGTCGGGGTTGAGGATGTTGACGAGCCCGGCGATGCCCAGTCCGAGCCGGTCGATCAGGGTCTCCACCGCCGTGCGCACGGCCGGATCGGTGTCGTACTCCTCGCGGATCAGCTCCTGGGCGCGCTTGAGGAGCGAGATCTCCGGCCCGGGTTCGCGACCGGCGGCCTCCAGGAAGGCGAGCGGGTCGGTCTCCACGTCCAGGCAGCCCCGGCTGCCGCAGTGGCAGGGCCGCCCGCCGGGATCGACGGTGAGGTGTCCCACCTCCAGCGCGAGGCCGGAACTCCCGGTGTGCAGGCGCCCGTCGAGTACGAGCGCGCCGCCGACGCCGCGGTGCCCGGTCCCCACGACGAGCAGATGGCGGGCGCCGCGGCCCGCGCCGTGGCGGTGCTCGGCGAGGGCGGCGAGGTTGATGTCGTTGGCGGCGTAGCCGGTCGCCGTCGCCTCCCCGGAGGGTCCGCTGACGCGGGCCTCGGCCAGCGCGCGGGTGAAGATCTCCCGTACGGGGGCGCCCACTTCCCACGCCAGATGCAGGGGGTTGATCGCGGTGCCCTCGGGTTCGGCGACGGCCGAGGGCACGGCGAGACCCGCGCCCACACAGCGGCGTCCGGTGGTCTTCAGCAGCTCCGCGCCGGAGGCGACGACCTCGCGGAGGATCTCCGCCGGATCGGCCGCGGCCGTGCCGGAGCCCGGTGCGGTGGCGACGATGTGACCGCCGAGACCGACCAGTGCGGCGCGGTAGCCGTCGGCGTGGACCTGTGCGGCGAGCACGACGGGGCCTTCGGCTTTCACGGAGAGCCGGTGCGAGGGCCGGCCCTGGGTTCCGGAGGCGGCGCCGGGCCGGGAGTCGACCGTGATCAGGCCGAGCGACTCCAGCTCGGCGGCGACGGCGCCCGCGGTCGCCCTCGTCACGCCGAGTTCGGCGGTGAGCGCGGCCCGGGTGGGCGCCCTGCCGGTGTGTACGAGTTCCAGCGCCGGGCCGAGAGCGCCGCGGCCTCGCTCCAATTTGCTTGTACGCGTCGGGGTCACCCCTCTATTCTCGCTTTGTGTCGACACTGAACAAAATACGGTCGGCGCTCGCCGGGGCAAAGGGGCTCCGCAGTCGCGGAGACGACGCCTCCCCGCCGCCCGGCCTGCGCCGTCTCCGTATCGCGACGACGGTCTTCTTCGCGCTCGACGGCTTCCTCTTCGCCGGCTGGGTGGTACGCATCCCGGCGGTCAAGGAGCAGACGGGGGCCTCCCCCAGCGCACTCGGGCTGGCGCTGCTCGGGGTGTCCGCGGGCGGCGTCGTCACGATGATGCTCACCGGGCGGCTCTGCCGCCGGTACGGCAACCACTCCGTGACCGTCGTCGCGGCAGCGCTGCTCTCGCTCGGTGTCGCGCTGCCGCCGCTGACGCACTCCGCCGTGTCCCTCGGTCTCGTACTGCTGGTGTTCGGAGCAGCCTACGGCGGTCTGAACGTGGCGATGAACGCCGCGGCCGTCGATCTGATCGCCGCCCTGGGGCGGCCCGTGATGCCGGGATTCCACGCCGCGTTCAGCCTGGGCGGCATGGCGGGGGCGGGCCTGGGCGGTCTGGTCGCGGGGCAGTTGAGCGCGACGCGGCATCTGCTGCTGCTGACCGCGGCCGGGCTGATCCTCACGGCGCTCGCCGGGCGCGTCCTGCTCTCGCACCCTGTCCCGGCTCCCGCACGGTTCGCAGAAGGGGCGCGGCCCGTATCCCCGTCCGCGCCTTCGGGAGACTCACCGGCCGCCGAGCAGGCCCCGCAGGCTCCGAAGTCCGCGCGCCGCGCCCGTCGCCTCGTCCTCGTGCTGGGCCTGGTCGCGCTGTGCACCGCATACGGCGAGGGCGCACTCGCCGACTGGAGCGCCCTGCATCTCACCGAGGATCTGCACGCGGGCCCGGGGACCGCCGCCGCGGGCTACTCGCTCTTCGCACTCGCCATGACCGCCGGGCGCCTGTGCGGCACGGCACTGCTCGAACGCCTAGGGCAGAGCCGCCTGTTGACCACCGGCGGCCTCACCGCGGGGGCGGGCATGCTGCTGGCGTCGGTGGCGCCCGAGATCTGGCTGGTCCTCGTCGGATTCGTGATCACCGGGCTCGGACTGGCCAACCTCTTCCCCGTCGCCGTCGCACGTGCCGGTGCGCTCACCGGCCCCGGCGGCGTGGCCGCGGCCTCCACCCTCGGCTATGGCGGAATGCTCGTCGGGCCCGTCGCCATCGGCTTCCTCGCCGAGTGGTTCTCGCTGACGGCGGCGCTGACCACCGTGGCGTTGCTCGCCTTCGTCGCCGCGGCAGTGGGCCGTCTGGTGCGCGGCGCGCTCGCCGACGGCGGCTGAACAGCCGAACAGCCGCACGGGGAACGGCGGTTCGCCTGCCGATCGTCGGTTGATCGCCTGCGGAGGACAGGGCCGGGACGGGGCGGCGCCCCGCTCCCCCGGTGCGCCCCGCCGTCAGGTGAGAGTGAGCTTCGTGTGCAGCTCCGCCTCCGAGCTGCCGCCCGCGTAGACCGTGAACTCCCCTGCCTCCACGAGGAGTTCGCCTGACGGGTCGTTGGTGTGGAAGCCGAGGTCGTCGGCGCCGAGTTCGAAGGAGACCGTGCGGCTCTCGCCCGGTTCGAGTGCGACCCGCTCGAAGCCGCGAAGCCTGCGTACCGGCTGGGCGATGCTGGCGACCTTGTCGCGGATGTAGAGCTGCACCACCTCGTCACCCTTGCGGCGGCCGGTGTTCTCCACCCGCACGGTCACCCCGACCTTCGCGTGTCCGTCGCGTACGGCCTTCGCGCTCACGCTCTCGTCGCTCAGTTCGAGCCGCGAGTACCCGAAGGTGGTGTAACTCAGGCCGTGCCCGAAGGGGAAGAGCGGACCGTGCGCCAGATCGAGGTATTTGGAGGTGTACTTGTTGTCCGGGTCGTACGGGCGGCCGGTGTTCTCGTGCGCGTAGTACTCGGCGAGCTGCCCGACCGCACGCGGGAGGGTCACGGGCAGCTTGCCGCCCGGGTTCACCTCGCCGAAGAGGACGTCCGCGACGGCGTTGCCGCCCTCCAGCCCGGGGTGCCAGCCCGCGAGTACGGCCGGAGCCTGCTCCACGATCCCGGAGAGCACCAGCGGGCGGCCCGCGAGGACCACGACCGCGAACGGCTTGCCGGTCCTCGCGATCCGGCGGATCAACTCCTCCTGCACGCCCGGGAGCCGGATGTCGCTGCGCGACGCGGCCTCCCCGCTGTGGCTCGCCTTCTCGCCGACGACGACGACCGCCGCGTCGGCGGCCCGTACCACGGCCTCTGCCTTCTCGAAGCCGCCGGTGTCGTCGCCCGTGACCGCGCAGCCCCGGGCGAACGTCACCTTCGCGTCCGGTACGGCCTTCTTCACGCCTTCCAGTACGGACACGGCGGGGAACATGCGCGATCCGGGACCCGCCCAAGTGCCGTGCAGCTCCTGGGTGTCGTCACCGAGCGGGCCGACGACGGCGAGCGAGGCGGTGTCCTTGCCGAAGGGGAGCGTGCGCTCGTCGTTCTTCAGCAGCACGGCGCAGCGGGCGGCGGCCTCACGGGCGCGCCTGCGCGCGGTCCGCGTGGGCTTGGCGATCTCGCCGTCCTCGTCGGTGTACGGGTTCTCGAAGAGCCCGAGGCGTGCCTTGACGCGCAGCACGCGGGTGACGGCGTCGTCGAGGCGCTCCATGTCGAGACGGCCGGACTCCAGCAGCTCCTTGCCGTGGTCGGCGTAGGTGGTGCTGACCATCTCCATGTCGACTCCGGCGCCGAGCGCCAGGGCCGCGGCGTCCGAGCCGTCGGCGGCGACGCCGTGCGGGATCAGTTCCTGGACGCCGTTGTAGTCGCCGACGACGAAGCCGTCGAAGCCGAACTCCTCGTGCAGGATGCCGGTGAGAGTGTGCGGATTGGCGTGCGCGGGGACGCCGTTGACGGTGTTGAAGGACGCCATGACGGTGGCCACGCCCGCGTCCACGGCCGCCTTGAACGGCGGCAGCGCGACGTCCCTCAGCCGTCTCTCGGAGATGTCCACGGTGTTGTAGTCACGGCCGCCCTCGGGAAAGCCGTAGCCGACGAAGTGCTTGGCGCAGGCGGCGATCCTGCCCTCTTCCGAGTAGTCGTCGCCCTGGTATCCGCGTACCTTCGCGGCCGTCAACTCCGCCGTGAGATACGGGTCTTCGCCGCTGCCTTCGGCGATGCGCCCCCAGCGGGGCTCGCGGCTTACGTCGGCCATCGGCGCGAACGTCCAGTGCACGCCCCACGACGCGGCCTCACGTGCGCTGACCTCGGCGTCGGCGGCGACCACCGCGGGGTCGAAGGAGGCGCCCTGGGCGAGCGGCACCGGAAAGGTCGTCAGAAAGCCGTGGATGACGTCGAGTCCGAAGACCAGCGGGATGCCGAGACGTGACTCCTCGACGGCGAAGCGCTGGAGGTCGTTGCACTCCTTGGCGCCGGTGATGTTCAGGACGGAGCCCAGCCGCCCCTTGGCCGCGGCCTCCCGTGCCTTCTCGTTCTGGCCCTCGCCCGGCCCGGTGTCGGGGTTCCAGGTGAGCTGCTGTAGCTGTCCGAGCTTCTCCTCCACGGTCATACCTGCCAGCAGCTTCCGCACCCGTCGCTCCGTCCTCGCGTCAACTCGGCTGCGTGCGGCGGAGGTCGCGCGGCGCGCGGCCCGTACGGAGGCGGTACCGGACGCAGTGCCGGCGGGCGTGGCCGCGGCGGCCGGATCGGCCGTGAGCCCCGCGATCGACGCCGAGGAGGCGAGCACCGCCGCCCCCGCGGATGCCCTGAACACACTGCGGCGGCTGGGTTCTCCGGTCACTCGGATCTCCTTCGGCGGCGTCCCGGCCAGTGTCGTACGGATCTTGCCGGAGGGAAGTCAATCCGCCTGGGCAGGGCCGGTCAAGGGACGAAAGGGAAAGCGGCCGGAATTATTGGAAGCGCATACATGTAGCCGCCCGGTTTTCGCGTTCCGCGCTCGTCGATACGTACAGCGGCGGTGTGCGGAGGCTCGCCGCGGCGGCAGGTTTCGGCGGCCGGGCAGGGCGGCCGGTGGCGGCGCTCCGCGCGGGCCGGGTCGGGCCGTCAGCCGAGCCAGCCGGGCCGTACGAGCCCCGACTCGTAGGCGAGGACGACGAGTTGGGCCCGGTCGCGCACGCCGAGCTTGACCATCGCACGGCTCACATGTGTCTTGGCGGTGAGCGGCGAGACCACGAGACGCCCTGCGATCTCCTCGTTGGACAGGCCGATGCCCACGAGCGCCATCACTTCCCGTTCGCGCTCGGTGAGTTGGGACAGCGACTCGGCCTCCGCGGGCTCCTTGGACCTCGCCGCGAACTCCTCGATCAGCCGCCGGGTGACGCTGGGCGACAGCAGCGCGTCCCCGTCGACGACGGCACGTGCGGCCCGTACCAGCTCCTCCGGTTCGGTGTCCTTGACGAGGAAACCGGAGGCCCCGGAGCGGATCGCCTCGAAGACGTACTCGTCCAGCTCGAAGGTCGTCAGCATGACCACCTTCACGTCCGCCAGTTCAGGGTCCTCGGTGATACGGCGCGTGGCCGCCAGCCCGTCGAGCACGGGCATCCTGATGTCCATCAGCACCAGATCCGGACGCAGTTCGCGCACCAGCCGCAGGGCTTCCTCCCCGTCGGCGGCCTCCCCCGCCACCTCGATCCCGGGCTGGGCGTCGAGCAGCGCGCGGAATCCCGCACGTACCAGCGACTGGTCGTCGGCGAGCAGGACTCGGATCACGTTGACTCCTCGGCCGGGGGCGCCGACACGCTACCGCCCGGGCCGACGGGCAGACGTGCGGTGACACGGAATCCGCCGTCGGGTCGCGGGCCCGCCTCGGCGCTGCCGCCGAGCGCCGCGGCCCGTTCGCGCATCCCGAGGATGCCGTTGCCGCCGCCGGTACGGCCGGGAGCGCTGCCGCCGCCGGACGCGGGGCCCTCGTCGTCGATGTCGAGCCGCAGTTCGCGGGGCCCGTAGCTCATCCGTACACGGGCCGTACGGGATTCGGAGTGCCGTACGACGTTGGTCAGGGCCTCCTGGACGATACGGAACGCGGCCAGGTCGGCGCCCGGCGGCAGCGCCCTCTCCTCGCCCTCGGTCTCGGTGGTGACCCGCAGTCCCGCGTCCGCGGCCTGCGCGGTCAGCTCCGGCAGCCGGGCCAGGCCGGGAGCGGGTGCGCGCGGGGCGTCGCCGGAGGAGCGCAGCGTGTCCAGCACCTGCCGGACCTCCCCCAGGGCCTCCTTGCTGGCGCTCTTGATGGTCGTCAGAGCGCTGCGGGCCTGTTCGGGATCGGAGTCCAGCAGCGCCAGACCCATGCCTGCCTGGACGTTGATGACGGAGATGCTGTGCGCCAGCACATCGTGCAGCTCACGCGCGATGCGCAGCCGCTCCTCGTCCACGCGGCGGCGCTCGGCCGCCTCCTCCTCGGCTCGGCGGCGGGCCCACTCCTCGCGGCGGGTACGGGCGAGTTCGGCGGCCGCGAGGACGGCCGCGATCCAGGCGGCCACGAGGAGTTCGGACTGCCAGCCCGGCGGCTGGTCGCCCTCGGGCGGCAGCCAGTCCCGCAGCACATAGCCGATGAGCAGATGGCCCGCCCACACCAGCGCCAGCGCACCCCATGCCGCATAGCGTCGGCCGCCGACGACGGCGGCGAAGGCGGCCACGGCGACGCTGACGAAGACCGGCCCGTACGGATATCCGGCGGCGAGATACACCACGGTGGCCGCCGCGCAGCCGAAGACGGCGGTGCGGGGAAGGCGGTAGCGCACCAGCAGCAGCAGCGGACCCACCGCCAGCAGCAGCCGCGCGTAGACGTCGAGCGAGGTCCGCAGGCCCTCCTGGTTGGCAGCCGCGCCCTGGGAGCCCGCCTGCTGGATCACGAGCACGGCCAGAGACGTCAGCCAGGGCACATGGCGGCCGGCGGACTCCTGCCCCGCGGCGCGCGGGCCGCGCCGCATGGGCGAGCCACGCCACCTGGGCGGGCCCCAGGGAGGCGGACCGGAGGGAGGCTGGACCAGGGCGCGAAGACCCGGGCCGCCTGGCCGGTGCGGGCGGGGGTTCATGTCGGCAACGCTAGCCGCGAGCGGGGGGCCGCGTAGTCAGCCTGCGGCGGACATCGGGGCTACTCCTGCGGGAGTAGGCAGGGGCGGGGACCTACGGGAGCAGGCGGGAGTCCTCGATCCAGGTGCGGGCTTGGGCGTAGGTGCGGGGCGGGGGTGCGCGCGGGGCGGGCGTACGCGTGGGCGTGGGCAGGCGCCGGGATCGGTGGGGTGGCCGGGCATCGGTGGGGATGGCCAGGGCGTGGGGGAGCCCCGGGCGGGGGTCCGGAGGTACGGGAGACGCGAGGCGCGGGAGACGCGAGGCGCGGGAGCCGCGAGGCGCGGGAGACGCGTAGCGCGGGAGACGCGTAGCGCGGGAGCGTATGGGCTACGGCGAGGTGCTGAGCACGGTGGCTGGCCGCGAGGCACGGAGCGTACGCGCTGACGCGGGGCCACAAGACGCGGGCGAACTGGCGCCCCCGAGGCGCGAGATGAGCTGCCGCCACGAGGCGACGCGGGCGAACGGGCCGCCGGTCGACATCGCAACGGCGGGCGCTCACGAGGCGCTGGGCCGGGTGCTCACGAGGCGGCAGGCACTGGCGCCGAGAGATGCGCGGACGCGAATCCGGTCAGGCCAGGCCCACGTTGTGGGCGAGCGAAGCCACTGCGTGGTCGAAGAACTTCTCCCTCGCTGCCACGACGCGTTCGAAGTGCCCGAAGAGTTCGAAGCTCACCAGCCCCGCCAACTGCGCCCAGGCGGCGATCAGTTCGGCGACCACCGGCGCGGGCAGCCGTACCTCCAGACGCTCGGCCAGCTCACGGGCGTCGTCGAGCACGGCAGCGGGCGCTGCCGGGACTCCGGCCGCCGTGGGGTCCGGACCGCCGCTGCCCCTGTCCGTGCCGGGCACCCGCAGTGCACCGGCGGCATACGCGTCGGACGCCACGGCGACCAGAGCCGCCGCGGCACGGGTGGCGGAGACCGTCGTGGACGCCGGTGCCGCATATCCGGGGACCGGCGAACCGTAGACGAGCGCGTACTCGTGCGGGTGGCCCAGCGCCCACTCGCGATGCGCCCGGCAAACGGCCTGCCAGCGCGCGATGTGCGAGTCGCCCTGCGCTGCGGAAGCCTCGTGGGCGGCCTCGGTGGCGGCCCCCAGCGCGTCGTACGAGTCGGTGATCAGGGCGGTCAACAGGTCGTCCCGGCCGGGGAAGTAGCGGTAGAGCGCCGAGGAGACCATGCCGAGGCTGCGGGCGACGGCACGTAGGGAGAGCTTGGCCGCGCCCTCTGCGGCGAGCTGTCTGCGGGCCTCCTCCTTGATGGCGACGACGATCTCGTCACGTGCCCGCTCCCGGGCGCCCTGGATCCTGACCATGGGCGAAGTCTGCCAGCTTCGCGGAAGCACTGCACACGTTCGAGAGCACTGCTCTGGATTTAGTGCACTGCTCGTGCAACACTGCTCCAAAGAGAGAGCACTGCTCTCGCAATCGGTTCGGAGCGCTGGCAACGCTTGAGAGCGCTGCTCTTGCGCGCACCGCTCCGGTCCGAGAGCGCCGCTCTCGCCGCATTGATCCGGGATCGAGAGCACTGCTCTCGCCTCCGACCACCGCTCACGCACCCACGCACCCACGCACCCAGGAGGATTCCGCCATGACCGCAGCACATGTCATCAGACCGGACTGGCTCACCCGCCGCGTAATCAATCCCGCTGTCGCCTGGCTCGCCCGGCACGGCATCGCCGTAGCCGGGTCACGGGAACTCGCCGTGCGCGGCCGGAAGAGCGGCGAGTGGCGCCGTACGCCCGTCAATCCGCTCGCGTACCGGGGTGAGCGTTATCTCGTGGCGCCGCGCGGCCATGTCCAGTGGACGCACAACATGCGTGCCGCGGGCGGCGGGGAGCTGCACAAGGGAGGCCACGTAGAGCGGTTCACGGCATCCGAACTGCGCGACGACGAGAAGCCGGAGATCCTGCGGGCCTATCTGAAGAAGTGGAGTTGGGAGGTGGGGGCGTTCTTCAAGGGGCTCAGCGCGAAGTCGACCGACGCCGAACTGCTCGCCGCCGCCCACAAGTACCCGGTCTTCCGGATCACCGCGCTCCCGCCCGCCGACGAGGGCGCGTACCGGTCGAGTACGTCCGAGGGCTGAAGAGGAACCCGCCCGAGGCCACGGCCCCGGCCACGGTCACGCCGCGCACAGCACAGCACAGCACACCGCACCGCACCGCACCGCACCGCACCGACACGAGCGCTATCGGCTACGGCGCCGACTCCCCCGCGAACACCGGCACTTGGGCTCCGCGGTCCGCTCCGGTCCGCGCCCCGCGCCCGGCGGCGCCCCGCTCCCCGCGTGCCGCACACCCAGCGCCGCGCGCCCCACGCGAAGCCCCGTGAACCCACCCGGCTACCGGTCCAGCGCGTCCAGTGCGCGGCGCGCGATCGGGCTCGTCCTGATGACCTCGGGCAGCGATGTGGCGCCGCGCGTGAACTCCGCGAAGACGTTCCAGGCGGGCCGGAACCCGGTGAGCGCGGCGTGCAGCATCCCCGGGCGGCGCGAGAAGACGTTGAACATGCGCCGCCCCACACCCATTTCCACGCCCAGACCGGCCTTGACGGCGAAGGCGTAGTTGAGCGCCTGCCGGCGGGCGTCCACCGCGTCGTGTGCCTCGGCGACCCTTACGGCCCACTCCCCCGCGAGCCGTCCGGAGCGCAGGGCGAAGGAGATTCCCTCCCGGGTCCATGGTTCGAGGAGCCCTGCGGCGTCCCCGCACACCAGGACCCGGCCCCGGGAGAGCGGCGAGTCCTCGGCGCGGCAGCGGGTCAAGTGGCCCGAGGAGACGCTGGGTTCGAAGCCGGCCAGGCCGAGCCTGCCGACGAAGTCCTCCAAGTAGCGCTTGGTCGCGGCGCCTTCGCCGCGGGCCGAGATCACACCGACGGTGAGGGTGTCACCCTTCGGGAAGACCCAGCCGTAACTCCCGGGCAGCGGGCCCCAGTCGACGAGCACCCGGCCCGCCCAGTCCTCGGCAACGCTCGACGGCACCGGGATCTCCGCCTCCAGCCCCAGATCGACCTGGTCCATCTTCACGCCGACGTGGGCGCCTATCCGGCTCGCGCTGCCGTCCGCGCCGACGACCGCGCGGGCGAGTACGGGCCGTTCCTCACCGGAGACGACGACGGCGACGGTACGGCGGTCGGGCACGGAGGCGCCGTGCTGTTCGACGCGGGTGACGGTGACGCCCGTACGTACGCGGGCGCCCGCCTTGACCGCGTGCTCGACGAGCGACTGGTCGAGTTCGGAGCGGTTGACCAGGCCGAAGAGCATCTGACGTGAGCGGCGGGTACGGGAGAGCCTGCCGTTGAGGGAGAAGGTCACGGCGTGTACGCGGTCGCGCAGCGGAAGGTCGAAACCCGGGGGCAGGGCGTCGCGCGAGGGTCCGATGATGCCGCCGCCGCAGGTCTTGTAGCGCGGCAGTTCGGCCTTCTCCAGCAGCAGCACCCGGCGTCCCGCGACGGCCGCCGCATACGCCGCCGACGCTCCCGCCGGGCCCGCGCCGACCACGACCACGTCCCACACCGGGTCCTCGGCCTCCGCGCTCGCGACATCGTCGGGTGCGAAGGCGGGCGCGGGCCCGGAGTCGGCGTCCGTGCCGGAGTCGGTGTCCGTACCTGGGTCGGACCCGGATGCGTACTCGGCGTCCGCGTCGGAGCCGCCCTCTCCGTCATCGGAGCCACCGTCGGCCTCACCGGAGGCGTTCTCAGCGAGGACGTCCCCGGCCGAGGCATCCCCGGCCGAGGCGTTCCCGGTCGAGACAGCCCCCGTCGGGTCATCCCCGGGCGAGACTTCCTCAACCGAACCGGCACCGCCCGCAGGGAGCCTCGAACTGCCCTTGCTCTCCGGCCCGTTCGGCTCCCCGCTCCAGGTCTCCTCGGTGCCCGCGGCGACCGCGCCCCCGGCGTCGCCCCGCCCCTCTGCCCCGGTTGCGTCCTCGCTGTTCACGATGTGCTTCCGCTCCGCTCGACCTCGGCTTGGTGTGGCCGATCGCATCCTACGGCGCCGCCCGTGCCGCTCCCCCTGTGGGAGGATCATCGCCGACTTCACACCACGTTCCCTGCACCTGGACCGCACAACGGCCACGCGGGGAGACGTCCCGAACACCGCGCCCACAAGGAGCGTTCACATGACTCTCAGCCCGGCCCGTGGAGACGACGGAAAGGCCGGAGAGAACGGACAGGCGGGAGCTGCCGACCGGACCGGAGCTCAGGCCGTGGACCACGCGCCCGGGGCCGGTGCCGCCGCCGGTGATGCCGCCATCGCCTCCGCCGTGGCCTCCCTGATGCCCCGCGCCCGTACGGAACTTGCGGAACTGGTCGCCTTCCGCTCGGTGGCCGACCCCGCGCAGTTCCCGAGGAGCGAGTGCGAGGGCGCGGCCCGCTGGGTCGCGGACGCGCTGCGTGCCGACGGCTTCCAGGAGGTGGACGTCTTCGTCACGCCCGACGGCACCGAGTCCGTCTACGGAACGCTGCCCGGCCCGCCGGACGCCCCGACGGTGCTGCTCTACGCCCACTACGACGTGCAGCCGCCGCTGGACGAAGACGCCTGGCACACACCGCCGTTCGCACTCACCGAACGCGACGGACGCTGGTACGGGCGCGGCGCGGCCGACTGCAAGGGCGGAATCGTCATGCATCTGCTGGCACTTCGGGCTCTGCGTTCCGAGACCGGCGGGCTTCCGGTGACGGTCAAGTTCATCGCGGAGGGCTCGGAGGAGCAGGGCACGGGCGGCCTCCAGCGCTACGCGGAGGCGCACCCCGAACTGCTGTCGGCCGACACGATCGTCATCGGGGACTCCGGCAACTTCCGTGCCGGACTGCCGACCGTGACCGCCTCGCTGCGCGGCATGGCGGGACTGCGGGTCACGGTCGAGACCCTGGAGGGCAATCTCCACTCCGGTCAGTTCGGGGGTGCCGCCCCCGACGCGCTCGCGGCGCTCATGCGCATGCTCGACTCCCTGCGCGACGCCGACGGCGGGACCGTCATCGACGGCGTGGAGCCCTGCCAGCGCTGGGACGGCATGGAGTACCCGGAGGAGGACTTCCGCCGCGACGCACGCGTGCTCGACGGAGTAGCCCTCACCGGTGGGGGAAGCGTCGCCGACCGCATCTGGGCGCAGCCGTCCGTCACGGTGCTGGGCATCGACTGCCCGCCGGTCGTGGGGGCCACGCCGTCCGTGCATGCGAGGGCGCGCGCCTCGGTCAGTCTGCGCGTACCGCCGGGTGCGGACGCCGAGAACATGACGCGGCTGCTGATCGCGCACCTTCAGTCACACGCCCCGTGGGGTGCGCGCGTGAGCGTCGAACGGACCGGCGAGGGGCGTCCGTTCAGCGCGGACACGACCAGTCCCGCGTACCAGGCGATGGCCGATGCGCTGAGCGCGGCCTACGACGGGCAGGAGATGCAGATCGCGGGGCAGGGAGGCTCGATCCCGCTGTGCGACACCCTGGCCACGCTCTATCCGCGGGCGGAGATCCTGCTGATCGGCCTCAGCGAGCCCGCCGCCCAGATCCACGCGGTCAACGAGAGCGTCTCGCCTGAGGAGTTGGAGCGGCTGTCGGTCGCGGAGGCGCTGTTCCTGCGGGAGTACGCAGAGCGCGCCTGACGGCGGCACGCGCCGTGCGACGGCGTTCCGAACCGCCCCGGGAACTCAGTCGCCGAACTCACTCCTCGTACTACGTGAGGCTCCGCGTCACGGCGCCGGGACTCCGCTCGACGTCGCCTCGTGCGCCGATTCGTGCAACCGCCTCGTGCTCCGGCTCGTGCGCCGATTCGTTCCGTGTCCGATCCTTCTGCGCCGAGCGGTCGCTACGCAGCCCTACGCCGCGTCGCGTCCGTCCAGTCCGCCGATGGGAACACCGGCCTCCAGATAGAGGGGCCGCCCCGCCTCGCGTGCCCTCAGCGCACCGCGCAGCCTCTCCAGCCTTACGGGAGGCAGGAGTTCGGCGGCCTCGGCCTCGGTGACGAAGCGCCAGCCGCGCAGTTCGGCACCGGGCAGCAGCACCCGTTCCGCCTCCTCGGCGGGGAGTAGGCCGCCGTCGAAGAGGAGGCGTATGCCGCCGTAGCCGGGGGGCCGTGGCGGTTCCCAGTCGGTGACGAGCAGCCGGGGGTCGCCCTTCAGCCGCAGGCCGAGTTCCTCGGCGACCTCGCGCACTCCCGCGTGCGCGGGCGCCTCTCCGGGTTCGACGACGCCGCCGGGGAACTCCCAGCCCGGCTTGTAGGTCGGGTCGACGAGCAGCACCCTGTCCTGCTCGTCGAAGAGCAGGACACCGGCCGCCAGGGTCTCGGCGGTCGGTTCCGGCGTCTGCACGATCTCCAGGCTTCCCGCTCCCGCGCGCAGCGCCCCCGCGACCTCCTCCGCGGTCTGCCGCGGAGTGAGCCCGGAGGTCTCCACGGTGTGCGCGTCCTCGGTGAGCCAGCCGAGGGCCGCACGGTATTCGGGAAGCTGGCGGCGGCACCAACTGCGGTCCGGGCGGCTGTCGTTGTCACCTGCCTGTTCGATGCGCATCCGAAGGATCGTTTCGTCCGCGTGAAGCAGTACGTGGCGGACGGGAATCCGGCGGGCGGCCAGCGCACCGAAGATCTCGTCCCGGTACTCCTGCCGCAGCAGCGTCATGGGAACGATCAGCGGCCCCGGCACCTCCGTGAGCAGGGCCGCCGCCGTGTCGGCCACGAGCCGCCGCCAGGAAGGGAGTTGCTGGTAGTCGTCGACCTGGGCGAGGCGTTCCTTGGGGAGCATGCATCTCAGTCCCGTACCGATCAGGGCCGGGTCGCACAGGGTGCTCCCCGGGATCAGCTCCACGAGTTCCTGCGCCGCGGTGGTCTTGCCCGTACCGAAGGCGCCGTTGAGCCACACGATCACGGTCGGTCCCCCTCTGCCGTCGCCCCCCGTTTCACGCTGCCCGCTCAACCCTGCCACGGAAACGCGCGGGGGCGGCGCCGTCGCAAAACCCTGGCGCGCGAGGCGCGTTTCACCACGGCACGGCCGGTACGGAGGTGCACGCGCCGAATTCTCGGAGCGACGGGCGGGGGGTCGGGCGGGGACCGTGGGCCGGGGAACGGGCCGTAGAGCCGCCGTCAGTGCTTCACCGCGGGCCGCCAGCCGGGGTCGCGCCCGCTGAGAGCCAGGAGTTCGTCGAAGGGAGAGGCGCCCTCCGGCACCGGGAAGGGCTCGCCGAAGACGCCCATCTTCCGCCCGGTGGGGGCGAGTTGGCGCCAGCCCTCCACCAGCGTCGGGAGGCTCGGCTCATACGGGGTGAAGTCCTGGCCGGTGGCGCGGGCGAGGTCCCACGCGTGCACCGTGAGGTCGCCGAGCACCATGCCTCCGACGGTGGTCTGCGGAAGGCCCATGCCCTGCGAGGTGCCCTCCAGCGCACCGGGCGCGGACCAGGCGGTCACCAGCCGTTCTGTCTCGTCGTCGAAGAGGGCGCGCCAGTCGCTGCTCTCGCCCACCCGGTCCGGTGTGGTGGCGAAGTCCGCGGTGCCCTTCGCGGCGAGGGCCTGGAAGCTCACCACGACATGGAGGAGATGGTTGAGCAGGGCCTTTACGTCGTACTCACTGCACGGGGTGGGGTCGGAGAGCTGGTCCTCCCGTACGCCGTGTACGACGGGGCGGGCCTCACGGGCGGCGCCTACCAGCAGTCCGGAGATCTCGTTCGTCATGTCCGGAAAGCTACGTCGCCCGTGCGGGCTCGGGCTTGAAGAAACGCGACATCGTGCCCGGCATAGGATCGGCGGCATGGCAGGTGGGAGCCGGGACGGCGCGGACGGCGGGGAGGACGGGCGGCACAGCCTGCGCGGCCCGGCCGCCCCCGGCGACGACGCCGGCTTCGGCTCCGGTGCGCCCCGGCGGGACACCCGGGGCATCGTCGACGCCGAGGGACTCCTCTCCCGGGTGCGTTTCCGCAGGCGGGCGGCGGCCCAGCCGCTGCACCCGTATGTGGAGCACTACTGGCTGATCGACTGGGACCTGGAACAGCCCTTCCTCTCCCAGGTCGTGCCGCACCCCTCGGTGAACGTGGTCTTCCAGCGCTACGGGGCTCTGCCGCCGGTGGCCGAGGTGGCGGGCGTCGGGCTGGGCCTGTTCTCCATCAGCCTGGAGGGCAGGGGGCAGGTGTGCGGCGTCCAGTTCCGGCCCGGCGGCTTCCGGCCGTTCCTCGCCCGTAGCGGCAGGGGGACCGTGGCGGCGCTCACGGGGCGGCGCGACCCGCTCACGGAGGTCTTCCCCGCCGAAGGCGGCGCCCCCGTGCAGGTGCTCACGCCCGGCGAGGAGGACGCCAGGGTCGAGGCGCTGGACGAGTTCCTGCTGCGGCTCGGACCGGAGGAGGACGCAGCCGCGGAGCGTGCGATGCGCCTCGTCCACCGCGTGCGCACCGACCGCCGCCTCACCCGCGTCGGTCAACTCGCCCGCGGTGAAGGGGTGTCGGTGCGTTCGCTGCAACGGCTCTTCGCCGACTGCGTGGGCGTGGGCCCCAAGTGGGTCATCCTGCGCTACCGCATCCACGAGGCGCTGGAGCAGGCGGCGGGACGCCCGGACGTCGACTGGGCGCGGCTGGCGGGCGAACTCGGATACAGCGATCAGGCCCATCTCGTAAGGGACTTCACCGACACGGTCGGGCTGCCGCCGACGGAGTATGCGCGCGCGCCGCGCTGCGCTCGCAGCCCATGCGAGCCTGACGCCGCGCATCCCTCTCGGGCCTGAAGTCGCGCCGGGACCGCCGGAGTTCAGGCCGCACGGGTCCGGCACCCCGAGTTCACGCCGCTCGGTCCGGCCGTCCGGGTCGCCGAGCCGGCGTCGACCGCCCGACTGCCCCGCGTTCAGCGGCAGTCCAGCCCCCGGCAGGCCGCCGCCGCCCCGATGAGCCCGGCGTCGGTGCCCATCTGCGCGGGCGCCACCTCCAGCCCCCTCACGAACGACAGCGTCGCGTACTCGGTCAGCGCCCGGCGCAGCGGCGCGAAGAGGACCTCCCCCGCCTTCGCCACTCCACCGCCGAGTACGGCTATCTCCACCTCGACGAGCGTGGCCGTGGCGGCGATGCCCGCCGCGAGCGCACGGGCCGCGCGCTCGAACGAGGCCACGGCCGCCGGGTGCCCCTCGGCCGCCGCCGAGGCGACCGCCGCCGCCGAGGCGTCGCCGTCGGGCCCGGGGCGCCAGCCCAGATCCAGGGCGCGTCGGGCGATGTTGGGGCCGGACGCGATGCGTTCCACGCAGCCGCGTCCTCCGCAGGGGCAACTGTCCCCGTCGAGGTCGACGCTGATGTGGCCGATGTGACCGGCGTTGCCGCTGGGGCCGGGGTGCAGTTCGCCGCCGAGTACGAGCCCGCCGCCGACGCCCGTGGAGACCACCATGCACAGGGCACCGGTGCGGCCGCGTGCCGCGCCCTGCCAGTGCTCGGCGGCGGCCATCGCCACACCGTCGCCGACGAGGGTCGCTGCCAGCCCGCCCGTGCGCTCCTGTACGCCCCGCACGAGCGGGAAGTCGCGCCAGCCGGGGATGTTCACGGGAGAGACCGTGCCCGCCTTGGCGTCCACCGGACCGGCGCTGCCGATGCCCACGGCCCGTACGCCCGGCCACAGCGGCGACGCGGCGAGTTCGTCCAGGACCTCGTGGAGGGCGGCCATGACCTGCTCTCCGCTCCCCTGGGGCGGCGTGGGACGCTGTGCCCGCACGAGCAGTCCGCCGTCGCTGTCCACCAGTGCGCCAGCGATCTTCGTACCGCCGATGTCGAGGGCCGCGACGAGGTCCGTGTGCATGGGTGATGTACTCCCGGGGAGGGGCCGGAGACCCGCCCCCGGACGGGAACGGACGAGGCTCAAGTCTGGCGCTTTGTGACAACGTTGTCCAGACTGCTGTGCAAGGCCGCTATGCTGCTCGCTGCCGCTTCACCGCTTCGAGGGGGACCCGAACGCCGTGCCCGAGACCGTACGTTCCGCCGCCGCCCGCGCCTCCGGGGGCCGCTACGGCAACCGTCCGACGATGAAGGACGTCGCCGCCCGCGCCGGGGTCGGCCTCAAGACCGTCTCCAGAGTGGTCAACGGCGAGGCAGGGGTCTCCCCCGACACCGAGCGCCGGGTGCAGGAGTCGATCACCGCTCTCGGCTTCCGCCGCAACGACAGCGCCCGCATCCTCCGTAAGGGCCGCACCGCCAGCATCGGGCTCGTGCTGGAGGACCTCGCCGACCCCTTCTACGCACCGCTGAGCCGCGCCGTGGAGGAAGTCGCCCGCGCGCACGGGGCGTTGCTGATCAACGGCTCCAGCGCCGAAGACCCGGGCCGCGAACAGGAGTTGGTCCTCGCGCTGTGCGCACGGCGGGTGGACGGTCTCGTCATCGTCCCCGCCAGCGACGACCACCGCTATCTGGAGCCTGAGATAGCCGCCGGTGTCGCCACCGTCTTCGTGGACCGCCCGCCGGGGAGGATCGAGGCCGACCAGGTGCTCGTCGACAGCTTCGCCGGCGCCCGCGAAGGCGTCGCGCATCTCGTCGCGCACGGGCACCGCCGCATCGGCTTCATCGGCGACCTCCCGCGCATCCACACCGCGCACGAACGTGTCAGGGGCTATGAGGCGGCCATGTCCGAGGCAGGACTGCCGGTGCATGCGAGCTGGCTGGCGCCGGGCGTCACCGATCCCAAGCGGGTACGGGCCGACGCCGAGCGCATGCTCGGCGGCCCCGAGCCGGTCACGGCGATCTTCGCGGGCAACAACCGGGTCACGGTCACGCTGGTGCGGGTGCTCGCCGAACTGGACCGGCCCGTTGCGCTCGTCGGGTTCGACGACTTCGAACTCGCCGACCTGCTCTCGCCGCCCGTCACCGTCGTAGCGCAGGACCCGGCCCAACTCGGGCGCACAGCCGCCGACTTGCTCTTCCGTCGCCTTGAGGGCGCACACGACCCGCCGCAGCTCATGACGCATCCTACGAAGCTGATCGCGCGGGGATCGGGCGAACTGCCGCCTGGCTGAGGGCGGTTGGCGCTCGGCCGGGTCTGCTGAGGAGCGCGGGCTCGGCGCCGGTCGGCGGACCGGAGCCCGTTGGTGAACGCACGGTACGCCGCCGCGAGTTCAGCCGGGCAGTACGGAGTCGAAGAGCGCCCGTGCCTCCTCCACGGCCGCGGCAAGCGCCTCGGGACTTGAGCCCGCCTCCGCGGTCACTTCGTCGATTTCGCGCAGCCCCGCACGGTCCAGCAGCGTCTTCTCGTTGGTCACCCACTCCCCGCGCGCCGCGAGCACCGCATGGGCCTGCTGCATGGCGGCCACCGCGATCGCGCCCACGACTTCCGTACGGCCGCCGCGCGGAGCGCCGGCGGACTCGGCGTAGGAGAGAGTGAGACAGGCGGTCTCGCGCCACTGCGCGGACGCCGACGTACGCAGCGCCGAAGGGTAGGCGGGCCGTGGCAGACGCCCGGACAGCACACGGTTCAGGGCGAGTTCGGCGACGACGAGATAGCTGGGGATGCCCGCGAGGTGGAACATGAGCTGCTCACGGTGGAAGCGTCCCTGCTCGGCCTCCGCCAGTTCGTGTTCCACGACGTCCAGATCGCGGTAGTGGACATCGGTGCGGCGTCCGTCGACGGTCAGCCACGCCCCTCCGTTGAAGACGCCGCCGCCCCACGCTCCGATCTCGCTGACCTCGCCGGGCCAGCCGAGTGCGCGCAGATCGGCGGGGTCGAACGCGCCGCGGTAGTAGAGGGCGAAGTCCCAGTCGCTGCCGGGCCGTTGGGTCCCCTGTGCGCGGGAGCCGCCCAGCGCCACGGCCTCGACGGCGGGCAGCGCGGCGAGGGCCCCGGCGACATGCTCGGTGAACTCACCATCGGTGAACGCCCGTTCGGCGGAGTCCCGTTCCGTTGCCTGTTCCGGCGCTTGGAGTCCCGCTGATTCCCGCTCGTCCATCTCACTCGCCCCTACGCCCGCTGCCCCTCCGGTGCGCGTCCTCGGCCGCGGGCGCCGACGCGAGCGTCAGCAACGGGGAAGTCCGGGCACCGGCTCGTTGTTGTCCCCGCCCTTGATGTAGACGTCGGACACGAACACGTTCTTGTTGCCCTTGTCGTCGTCGGTCTTCGCCCACCAGACGTTCGTCCAGCGTCCCGAGGTCTCGCGGTGCGCCGGAAGCTTCTTCTGGCAGTAGAAGTAGTTGATTCCCGCGTTGAGTTGGCCGACGGGCTTGTGCTCCGCGTTGTAGGACGTCGCCGCCTTCCAGACCGTGCAGTCGAACTTGTTCCCGCCACTGGGGTGGCACGCCTTCGGCTGCGTCGCGCCGCCGCCTCCGCTGCCGCCCGTGCTCCCGCCGCCCACGGTGGCCCCCGGAACGCCGCCGGTGGTACCGCCGTCACCTCCGCCGGAGCCGCCCGCGCCTTTCCGGCCGCCCTTGCCGTCGCCGCCCGAGGCGCCCGGCCTGCCGTCGCCCTTCTGGCGTCCGTCGGGCGAACGCCCGTCCCTCTCGGGCACGCTGCCGCCGCTCCGGTCCGCTTCCTGGTCGCCGCCGCCGGGGACGACGCGCTTCCCGGCCGCTCCCCCCGCTCGGTCGCCGCCGTCACCGGAGATCGCCGCGTAGGCGGCGCCCGCGCCCGTCACCACGACCGCGGCGACCGCTGCGGCGATCAGCGCGCGGCGGCGGCCCTTCGCCCGCTCGGCACGGGTACGTACGGTGTGCCGGTCGGTGTCCTCGTCACCGCTCATGCCGCGGCCCGAACCGGACGGCACGGGCCCATGAGGTACACCCGGCCCGTGCGCTGCGGGAACCGGCGCCCCGGGCCCACCCCCGCCGTATCCGCCCGCACTGACGTTACCGCCACCCCCGGATGCGGCCCCCGCCGCGCCCTGCGGGCCGAACTGCCCCTGCGCGCCCGCGCCTTGACCGCCGGCGGACCCGGACGACAGGCCGCCGCCCTGCTCCGCCTTGCCCAGACGCATCGTCGAGGAGGGGTCCGCCGGGGGCCGGACACCCTGTGCGACGGCCTCCAGCAGCGCCGTGGCACGCTCCGCACCGGCCCGCTTCTGCGGGTCCTTGTCCATCAGTTCGGCCAGTACGGGCGCGAGGGGCCCTGCGTTCCGGGGCTCCGGCAGCGGTTCGACGACGATCGCGTTGAGCGTGGACCACGTCGAGGTGCGGCGGAAGGGCGCGGCTCCCTCGACGGCAGCGTAGAGAGTGGCCCCGAGCGCCCATACGTCGCATGCCTCGCGGGGGGCTTCGCCGCGCGCCCGCTCCGGCGCCAAGTAGTCGAGAGAGCCGACGAGTTCGCCGCTGCCCGTCAGTTGCGTACCGGCGCCGTCGTCCGGGTCCTCCACCGCCGCGATCCCGAAGTCGGTGAGTACGACGCGGTCGGAGCCGCTCTCCAGCAGCACGTTGCCGGGCTTGACGTCGCGGTGCAGCACGCCCGCGCGGTGGGCGGCCGCCAGGGCGCCCATCACCTTGGCCCCGATCGCGGCGGCCTCCCGTGGCTCGACGGTGCCCCGTTCCCGCAGCACGTCGTCGAGGGAGGGCCCCTCGATCAGTTCCATCACGATGACGGGGCGGCCCTCGTGCTGTGCGACGTCGTGTACTGAGACGACGCCCGCGTGCCGCACCCTGGCCGCGGCCCGCGCCTCGCGCTGCATCCGGGTGCGCAGCTCCTCCAGTTCGGAAGGGGCGGCGTCGGCGAACGTCCGCAGCTCCTTGACGGCGACCTCACGGCCGAGCACTTCGTCGACGGCGCGCCAGACCACGCCCATGCCGCCGCGGCCGAGCCGGCCCGTCACCCGGTAGCGTCCCGCGAGAACCCTGCCCGGCTCCGCGGGCCCCGTGCCCGGGCCCGGACTGCCGCCGCCCGGGGCCGAGTTGGCACCCGCCGGCCCCGATTCGCCGCTTCCGCCGCCCGCCGGCGGCTGCTCCCCCGGTGTCCGCACTGCCCGTCCCCTTTGCCGCGTACGAAATCCGCCACGTACGAGTCGCGCACACTCGTCACCGTGCACCGGCCATCGTGCCCGGTCGCCGCACACGGTCGCAGCGCACCGAATTGTGGCGTACCGAACCGTCGAGCACGAATCATCGTGTGGCGAAGGGCCCAGACTACGGGGCCGATTCGTCCCGCGCCTCTTCGGTGCGTCCTGCCAGGCGGCCGAGGTCCGCCCGCGTGAGACCGGAGTGCGCGGCGACCTCGCCGGGCGAGAGCGCCCCGCAATCGAGGCCCCGCAGCAGGTAGTTGCCGAGCGCGCGGGCCGTGGCGGGCTCGTCCATGACGGCGGCGTCGGCGCCCGCGCTGCCGGTGTAGGCGGCGAGCCGGGCCGCGGCACGTTCCATGCCCTCGCGGTAGAAGCCGTAGACGGCGGCGTAGCGCGTCGGCAGATGGCCGGGGTGCATGTCCCATCCCTGGTAGTACGCGCGTGCCAACGACCGCTGTACGAGGCGGTGATGGAGCCGCCAGGCGTCGTGGACCTGCTCCCCGGGGCCGGTGGGGACGATGTTCGTGGAACCGTCGGAGAGGCGAACTCCCGTGCCCGCCGCGGCAGTCTGCATCACGGCCTTGGCGTGGTCGGCAACGGGGTGGTCCATCGCCTGGTGTGCGGCGCTCACTCCGCAGGCCGCGCTGTAGTCGAAGGTGCCGTAGTGCAGGGAGGTGGCGCGCCCGCCGGCGGCGTCGATCATGAGGGCGACGGTGGCGCGCCCGTCGGGGCCGAGGATGGACTGGGTGGTCTCGATCTGGATCTCGAACCCGAGGCGCCCCGCGGGCAGTCGGCGCGCGGACTCGAACTCGGCGCACAACTCGGCCATGGCCGCGACCTGTTCGGGGTGGCTGACCTTGGGCAGCGTCAGCACCAGGCCCGCGGGCAGTTCCCCGGCGTCCATCAGGCCGGTGAGGAAGATGTCGAGGGTGCGGATGCCGCGCTCGCGCACGTCGGCTTCCATGCACTTCATGCGGATGCCCACGTAGGGCGGCACGCTGCCGTCCTCGCAGGCGGCGCACACCAGTCGTGCGGCGCGTGCCGCCGCGGCGTCCTCCTCCGCGTCGGGCCGACGGCCGTATCCGTCCTCGAAGTCGATACGCAGGTCCTCCACCGGCTCGCGTTCCAGCTTCGCCCGTACCCGGTCGTGCACCGGCTCGGCGAGCTGCGGCGGCAGCGCCAGCACGGAGGCGAACGAGGCGGCGTCCGGGGCGTGTTCGTCGAGCAGCGCCAGGGCCTGCTCGCCCCAGGAGCGCACGGTGCGGGCGGAGAAGGCGTCCGCCGGTACGTAGACGGTGTGCACGGGCTGCCGCGAGGCGGGCTCCCCGGGATAGCGGCGGGCGAGTTCGGCGTCCACGGGGGCGAGCCGGGCGGCGAGGTCCTCGCTCACGCTCTTCGTCAGGCTCGTCGGCGCAGTGCCGTCGCGGTGCTCGGCCACACCGGCCTCCTTTTCCGCTTAGCGGAATCAACAATTCGTAGAACGAAGGCCGAAGCTATCCACCGCCTTCGAGCAGGTCAACCACGCCGGGCAGCGCCGGGCACACGCGCACGCACGTCCGCCCCCGCACGCCGGTGGCGTACGGGGGCGGGCGGGGCGGCTGCGAGCCGCAGGAGCTGAGCCCTTCGAGGGGCCGACGCGGCCGGCCTCGGCCGGAGTTCAGCCCTTGCGGGTCTTGACCTCCTCGGTCAGAGCCGGGACGACGTCGAAGAGGTCGCCGACGACGCCGTAGTCGACGAGGTCGAAGATCGGCGCCTCGGCGTCCTTGTTGATCGCGACGATGGTCTTCGAGGTCTGCATGCCCGCACGGTGCTGGATCGCACCGGAGATGCCGGTCGCGACGTAGAGCTGCGGAGAGACGGTCTTGCCGGTCTGCCCGACCTGGTTGGAGTGCGGGTACCAGCCGGCGTCGACGGCGGCACGCGAGGCGCCGACGGCCGCGCCGAGGGAGTCGGCCAGCGCCTCGATGATGTGGAAGTTCTCGGCGCCGTTGACGCCGCGGCCGCCCGAGACCACGATCGCCGCCTCCGTCAGCTCCGGACGGCCGCTCGACTCACGCGGCGTACGGGAGACGATCTTCGTGCCGGTCGACTTCTCACCGAAGGACACCGAAAGCTGCTCGACCGTACCGGCGGCCGGAGCGGCCTCCGGCGCGGTGGAGTTGGGCTTGACCGTGATGACCGGAGTGCCCTTGCTGACACGGGACTTGGTGGTGAAGGCCGCGGCGAACACCGACTGAGTGGCCACCGGCCCTTCGTCCCCGGCCTCCAGGTCGACGGCGTCGGTGATGATGCCGGAGCCGATGCGCACCGCGAGGCGCGCGGCGATCTCCTTGCCCTCCGCGGAGGACGGCACCAGCACGGCGGCCGGGGAGACGGCGTCGTAGGCGGCCTGGAGAGCGTCGACCTTGGGCACGACGAGGTAGTCGGCGAACTCGGCGCTGTCGGCGGCCAGTACCTTCACCGCACCGTACTCGCCGAGGGTCTTGGCCGCCTCGTCGGCGCCCGCACCGAGGTGCACGGCCACCGGGTCGCCGAGGCGGCGGGCCAGGGTGAGCAGTTCGAGGGTCGGCTTGCGGACGGCACCGTCCACGTGGTCGACGTAGACAAGGACTTCAGCCATGGGGTTGCTCCTGCGGAAAGTGTGGCGGTCGAGCGGAGGGGGTCTTCGGGTGCGGCGTCGGACGGGCTTCCGGCCCGCCGGGCGGCGCTATACGAACTTGCGCTCCGCGAGGAATTCGGCGAGCTGCTTGCCGCCTTCGCCCTCGTCCTTGACGACGGTGCCGGCGGTGCGCGCCGGGCGCGGCGTCGCGTCGTCGACCTTCGTCCAGGCGCCGTCGAGCCCGACCTCGTCCGCCTCGATGTCCAGGTCGTCCAGGTCGAGGGACTCCACGGGCTTCTTCTTCGCCGCCATGATCCCCTTGAACGACGGGTAACGGGCCTCGCCGGACTGGTCGGTCACGGAGACGACGGCAGGCAGCGAAGCCTCCAGCTGCTCGGTCGCGGTGTCGCCGTCGCGGCGCCCGTTGACCTTGCCGTCGGTGACGGAGACCTCCGACAGCAGCGTCACCTGCGGCACGCCCAGGCGCTCGGCCAGCAGCGCCGGGAGCACGCCCATCGTGCCGTCGGTGGAGGCCATGCCGCAGACGACCAGGTCGTAGCCGGTCTTCTCGATCGCCTTGGCCAGCACCGCCGAGGTGCCGATGACGTCCGTGCCGTGCAGGTCGTCGTCCTCGACGTGCACCGCCTTGTCCGCACCCATCGAAAGCGCCTTGCGCAGCGCGTCCTTGGCGTCGTCGGGGCCGACGGTGAGCACGGTGATCTCCGCGTCGTCGGCGTCCTCGGAGATCTGGAGGGCCTGCTCCACCGCGTACTCGTCCAGCTCCGAGAGCAGGCCGTCCACGGACTCGCGGTCGGTGGTCAGGTCCTCGGCGAAGTGCCGGTCGCCGGTGGCGTCGGGCACGTACTTCACACAGACAACGATCCTCAAGCTCACGCCGGCTCTCCTACTGCTTGTCCTACGGTTCCGGTCCGTCGCTGAACCGGCACCCCGTCGCTCTATATTACTCGTCAGTACACACAGCGCGTACCCGGTTCTCAAGGCCGGGAACTGTGACCTTGCATACCCCCGGGCCCGCCGGAGCACGGGCTCAACTCAATCACGGCGGCCGCACCGCGACGCCGTCGGCGACCGCGCTGTCACGGTGCCCAGGTGGCGGGTGGGGGTCAAGGAACAAGCGCCCGGATGCGACGACAATCACGGGAGCGCAGACAGCTAACCGCACGCCCCGCCACTCGCCTACCGGGTCCCCTCCTCCACCGCCGCGCCCAGCGCCGCGATGACATCGGCCTTGCGCGGCTGCCCGTACGCGCGGCTCACCTCACGCCCGCGGGCGTCCAGGACGAGCACCGCCGGGGTGCGCGCGATGCCCAACTCCCTTACGACGGGCAGATGTTGCTCGGCGTCGATCTCCGCGTGCGCCACGCCGGGCACCATCGCGCTCACCTCGCCGAGTATCCGCCTCGTCGCCCGGCACGGCTGGCAGAAGGCGCTGGAGAACTGCACCAGCGTCGCGCGCCGCCCCAAGGCCGGGAGGCCGAGCGTCTCCGCGTCCAGGTGTGCGCTCATGTCCTCGCCGCCGGTCGGCCGCCGCACTCCGCTCTCTCCCTCGTTCCGCTCGCACCGTTCGCCCCATTCACCCCGTTCACCCCGTTCGTTCCGTCGTTGCCGGGGCCCCGCACCCCCGGAGTGTGCAGCACTCGCCGCATGTACGGGCATTCCCGCACGGCCCGGGACAGGCGGCGGACGTGCGGACCCCCCGGGTATGGCCATCGGCAGGCCCATGAGGAACCATCGGCGGCGGACCGAAGTTACGCATCCGTAGGTACGGCTGCGCACCTGGCGGGAGCCACCCTCTCCCAGGGCCGACAGGAAGGGCTCCCCATGGCAGAACTCGTCTACCCGCCTGTGATCGCCACGGCACGCGCCTGGTTCAAGGCGCTCGACCTGCGATTCGACATCCAGGGCACCGAGCACATTCCACGGCGGGGCGGCGCCGTGCTGGTGAGCAACCACATCAGCTATCTCGACTTCGTCTTCACCGGTCTCGCGGCGCTGCCCGCCAAGCGGCTCGTACGTTTCATGGCGAAGGAGTCGGTGTTCCGGCACAAGGTCTCGGGGCCGCTGATGCGGGCGATGAAGCACATCCCCGTCGACCGCTCACAGGGGGAGGGCGCCTACAGGCACGCGCTGAGGGCGCTGGACTCGGGCGAGGTCATAGGCGTCTTCCCGGAGGCGACCATCTCGCGCTCCTTCACGCTCAAGGACTTCAAGTCCGGTGCGGCCCGGCTGGCGCAGGAGGCGCGGGTGCCGCTCGTACCGGTGGCGCTGTGGGGCACGCAGAGACTGTGGACCAAGGGCCGCAAGCGCGACTTCGGGCGCAACCACTTCCCGGTCGGCATCCGCGTCGGCGAGCCGCTGCACAGCGCGGAGGGCGAGGAGACCGCCGGCCTGACCGCCCGACTGCGCGGGCGCGTACAGGAGTTGCTGGAGGCGGCGCAGCGCGCCTACCCCTCCGCCCCGGAGGGACCGCACGACTCCTGGTGGCTCCCGGCCCACATGGGCGGTACGGCGCCGACGCCGGCGGAGGCCAAGGCGATGTAGCGCGAGCTGCGGGCCGACGGCGGCCCCGCAAGGCCGGGCGGCCCGCACCGAGTCGGTGCGGGCCGAGGCGTACAGGCCCAGGCGGTGCGGGCCGTGGGTTCGGGACGAGACGTACGGGCGGGGGCCGGGCCGGGCCGTTGCGTCAGCGGCCCATCTCCTCGCGCAGGGCGGCGACGAATCCGTCGACGTCCTCCGGGGTGGTGTCGAAGGAGCACATCCAGCGCACGTCGCCGGCGGCCTCGTCCCAGAAGTAGAAGCGGTAGCGCTTCTGGAGTCGTTCGCTGACCTCGTTGGGCAGCCGCGCGAAGACCGCGTTCGCCTGGACCGGCTGAAGGATCTCGACGCCGTCGACGTCCTTCACGCCCTCGGCGAGGCGGCGGGCCATCGCGTTGGAGTGCCTGGCGTTGCGCAGCCACAGGTCGCCCGAGAGCAGCGCGTCCCACTGCGCGGATATGAACCGCATCTTGGAGGCGAGCTGCATCGACAGCTTGCGCAGATGCTTCATCGCGCGGACCGCGCCGGGATCGAGCACGACGACGGCCTCGCCGAAGAGCATGCCGTTCTTCGTGCCGCCCAGGGAGACGACGTCGACGCCCGCTGCGTTGGTGAAGGCCCGCATGGGGCGGTCGAGCGCCGCCGCGGCGTTGGCGATGCGGGCGCCGTCGAGGTGGACCCTCATCCCGCGCTCATGGGCGTGGTCGCAGATGGCCCGGATCTCCTCGACCGTGTAGACGGTGCCCAGTTCGGTGCTCTGGGTGATGGAGACGACCTGCGGCATCGCACGGTGCTCGTCGTCCCAGCCGTACGCCTCCCGGTCGATCAGCTCGGGCGTGAGCTTGCCGTCGTCGGTGGGGACGGTCAGCAGCTTCAGGCCGCCGACGCGCTCCGGTGCTCCGCACTCGTCGACGTGGATGTGCGCGCTGTCCGCGCAGATCACGGCGCCCCAGCGGTCGGTGAGGGCCTGGAGCGAGATCACGTTGGCGCCCGTGCCGTTGAAGACCGGGTACGCCTCGGCGCGGGAGCCGAAGTGGCTGCGCACGGTCTGCTGGAGGTGCGCGGTGTACTGGTCGGCTCCGTACGCGGGCTGGTGCCCGCCGTTGGCGAGGGCGAGCGCCGCCAGGACCTCGGGGTGGGCGCCCGCGTAGTTGTCGCTGGCGAATCCGCGGGTCCCGGGGTCGTGGCGGCGCTTGGCGTCGGTCGCGTCCGTACTCACGGCTTCGGGGTCAGCCACAGGCGTTGTCCGTTCACTTCCTCGGTGGGCTTGCTCCACGTGCCGGCGATGGCGCCGGCCAGGTCCTTGACGTCGGTGAAGCCCGCGAACTTGGCCTTGGGGCGGTCGGCCCGCATCTGGTCGTTCACCAGCGCCTTGACGACCAGGATGGCAGCAGCCGCGGGCGGGCCCTGCTCGCCCCCCGCCTTGCGGAAGGAGTCGCCCAGCGCCAGAGTCCACGCCTCGGCCGCCGCCTTCGACGCGGAGTAGGCGGCGTTGCCCGCGGTGGGGCTGCTCGCTCCGGCGGCGCTGACCAGCAGATAACGGCCGTTGCCGCTGCGCGCCAGCGGGCCTTCGAAGGCCAGCGAGGTGTGCTGCACGGTGCGGATCAGCAGATCGTGCAGCGTGTCCCAGTGGCCGAGGTCGGTCTCGGCGAACGTCGCCGAGCCCCGCCAGCCGCCCACGAGGTGCACCAGCCCGTGCACCTTCCCGAACTCCTTCTCCGTACGGGCGGCCCACTCACGCGTGGCCGACAGATCGAGCAGGTCGACGGTCTCCCCGGTGACGCTCGCACCGCCGTGGGCGAAACGGGCGGCGTCGACGGCCTCGGCGAGGCGGCCGACGTCGGAGTCGGCACCGACGACCGTGGCGCCCTCCTCGGCGAGACGGAGCAGGGCCGCCGCCCCGGCCGGGCCCGCCGCTCCCGCGACGGCGATGACGGACCCCTCCAGGCTCCCCTTTCCGTCTCCGCGGTATCCACGTGCCGTCGTGTTGGTCATGCGTGTGCCTCCTGGTCCTCGACGCCCTGCCGCTCCGCCGCCCTCCGTGCCGCGGGCGTGCTCAGGCCGCGGCCTGCGCGGGGGCCTGAGCGGTGATGCCCTTGGTCGATGCGATCACGGAACGGAGCTTCTTCGCGAGGGCCTCGTAGAACATGCTCAGCGGAAACTCGTCCGGAAGCACGTCGTCGACGAGCTTGCGGGGCGGCAGGGTCAGGTCGAGCGCGTCGGGTCCCTTGGCCCATGTGGAGCCGGGGTGCGGTGCCAGGTACGACGAGACCAGCTCGTACGCCTTGAACCAGTGGACGATCTTGGGGCGGTCGATGCCCGCGCGGTAGAGCGTCTCGATCTCCTCGCGCAGCCGCGCCGTCACCTGCCGGGCCTGGTCCCAGTCGATGGCCAGCTTGTTGTCGGTCCAGCGCAGCGCGCCGTGCTGGTGGAGGTAGGCGAAGAGCAACTGGCCGCCCAGACCGTCGTAGTTGCGGTTGCGCTCCCCGGTGACGGGGAAGCGGAAGAGCCGGTCCAGCAGGACCGCGAACTGCACGTCCCGGCCCTGCTGATAGCCCTCCGCCGCGAGGCGTCCGCCCTCGTGGAAGGCGGTCAGGTCGCAGCGCAGCTCCTCCAGTCCGTACATCCAGAACGGCTGCCGCTGCTTGATCATGAACGGGTCGAAGGGCAGGTCGCCGTGGCTGTGGGTGCGGTCGTGGATCATGTCCCACAGCACGAACGTCTGCTGGCAGCGAGCCTGGTCGTCGACGAGTCCCCTGGCGTCCTCGGGGAGCTGGAGGCTGGTGACGTCGCAGGCGGCGTCGACGACGCGGCGGAAGCGTGCCGCCTCACGGTCGCAGAAGATGCCGCCCCAGGAGAAGCGGGAGGGCGCCTCGCGCACGGCGACGGTCTCCGGGAAGAGCACCGCGGAGTTGGTGTCGTAGCCGGAGGTGAAGTCCTCGAAGGTGATGCCGCAGAAGAGCGGGTTGTCGTAGCGCGTGCGCTCCAGCTCGGCCAGCCAGTCGGGCCAGACCATGCGCAGCACCACGGCCTCGAGGTTGCGGTCGGGGTTGCCGTTCTGGGTGTACATGGGGAAGACGACCAGGTGCTGGAGGCCGTCCTGGCGGTTCTGCGCGGGCTGGAAGGCGAGCAGCGAGTCGAGGAAGTCGGGCACGCCGAAGCCGCCCGCGGCCCAGCGGCGCAGGTCGTCGACGAGCGCCTCGTGGTAGGCGGAGTCGTGCGGCAGCAGCGCGGTCAGGTCGCGCACGGCGTTGCAGATCTGCTCCAGGTCGGCTTCTACGGCCGCACGTGACGGTGCGCCCTCCGCCTCGAAGTCGATCGACCCGTCCTTCGACTGCGCGGGACGGATGGCTTCGACGGCGTCCTTGAGCACTGCCCATGCCGGGTGTTCGACCACGCGCTCGGCGGACGTATTCGCAGTCCCCACGGTCTTGGACGAAAGCATTTCCGTCATGACTACCCCTCCACACAAGAACCTGGCGTCAACAGCACGGTAGCCCGCCATGGAGACCCCCTCAAGTGGAGGGACAGGAAATCATCCGCCAAACCCCCCGTCGCAACCGTCGATCTTCCTGTCAGATGCCGTCGAGGCAATGACTTTGCCCAGTCCTGCCATGGCCTCCACCGCGTCCGGCAGCAGCTCCCCGACACCGAGGAAGCCGTGGAACATCCCCGGGAAGTGCGCCTCGCTGACCGGCACTCCGCACTCGCGCAGCTTCGCGGCGTACGCCCGTCCCTCGTCGCACAGCGGATCGCAGCCCGCGGTGATCACATGCGCGGGCGGCAGCCCGGAGAGGTCCGCGCGCAGCGGCGCCGCGTAGTGGTGGGTGAGATCGCCGTCGGGCCCGAAGTACTGGGCACCGAACCAGCGCATCGCGGTCTCGGTGAGGAAGTAGCCCTCTGCGTTGACACGACGGGACTCCGTCTCGCCCCCCGGGTCGGTGGACGGGTAGATCAGCAACTGGTACGCGACGGACGGGCCGCCGCGCTCACGGGCCATCAGCGTGCACACCGCGGCGAGGTTCCCGCCGGCGCTGTCGCCCGCGACCAGCAGGGCGTCCGGGTCGCCGCCCAGCTCGTCGACGTGCCCAGCCGCCCAGCACGCGGCCGCGTACGCGTCGTCGGCGGGCTCGGGAAAGCGTGCCTCCGGCGCGAGCCGGTAGCCGACGGAGACGATCACGGCACCGGAGGCACGGCACATCGCGCGCACCGTCGAATCGTGTGAGTCGATGCTGCCCAGCACCCAGCCGCCGCCGTGGAGGAAGACCACCGTGGGCGCCCTGCCGGGGGCGGGCTTCTCCTCGTAGGGGCGGTAGATACGCACCGGCACGTCGGGCGCACCCTCGGGGCCCGGTATCAGCCGGTCCGACACCGCGCCCACCTCGGGGCGGCGCGACGGCTCCGGCATCATCAGCGCCAGCATGCGGCGTGCCTCGGCCGCGTCGTGGACGGTGGCTCCCACGTCGGGGAAGACGGCCGCCATGGCCTGCATCAGCTCGCGGGCTCCGGGGGCGAGGCGCTCGGGTCCTTGGGACGCGGTGCTGCCGCTCACTTCACTGCTCCTTCTGTCGGGGGTGTGTGTGTCACGTGGGTGCGGCCGGGGCGGGCCCAACCGGCGCCGCCGGGCGGCGAGTCGGGATGCCGTGCGTGTGGCGGTACCTGCCGCGCCAGGTGCCGGCGTGCTCATGGCCGTTCGTACGTCACGCGGTGCGGACGGCGAACAACGGGGGCAGGGGAAGGTCCGGACGGGAAAGCTAGTGTGTGCGCCGCGTACGTCACCGCGTGCGCCGGACCACAGGGAAGAGAGGGTGCCGTGTCGCTGCTCACCGTCGGCCACCGCGGGGTCATGGGCGTGGAGCCCGAGAACACCCTGCGCTCCTTCGTACGTGCCGAGCGCGAGGGGTTCGACGTCATCGAACTCGATCTGCATCTGAGCAAGGACGGCGCCCTGGTGGTGATGCACGACGCCGACGTCTCGCGCACGACGGACGGTTCGGGCGCCATCGGCGACTTCACCCTGGCGGAACTGCGCGAGTTCGACGCGGGCGAGGGCGAGCGCATCCCCGTCTTCCAGGAGGTCGTCGAGGCCGTGCGCTCTCCGTTGCAGGCCGAGATCAAGGACCGTGCGGCGGCCCGGGTGCTGGCCGGTGCCATCACCGAACTCGGGCTGCACGACCGCGTCACCGTGATCTCCTTCCACGACGAGGCGCTGCGCGAGACCCGTACGCACCTTCCCGACATGCCGCTCGTGCTGGTCACGGGCCGCTCCACGCCCACCGCTCCCGAACGGGCCCGCGAACTGGGCGCGTTCATGGTCTCGTGCGAGCTGCGGTGGCTGGAGGCGGAGACCGTGGAACGCTGCCACGCCGACGGGATCAAGGTCATCACCTGGACCGTCAACACCGACGAGGAACTGGCCCGGGTGCGGGAGCTGGGCCTCGACGGAATCGTGACCGATATGCCGGAGATCAAGAGGGCCGCACGCCGAGCTTCTTGACCAGCAGCTCGAAAGCGAGGTCGTCGCGCTGCGGAATCCCGAACCGCTCGTCGCCGTAGGGGAAGGGCGTGAACTCGCCGGTGCGCTTGTAGCCGCGGCGCTCGTACCAGGCGATCAGGTCCTCGCGCTGACGGATCACCGTCATCTGCATCTCGCGGGAGCCCCACTCGGCGGAGGCCGTGCGCTCGGCCTCCGCCAGTACGGCCTTGCCCAGCCCGTCGCCCTGAAGTTCGGGGCGTACGGCGAACATCCCGAAGTAGGCGACGTCGCCGCGCCGTTCGAGCTGGCAGCAGGCCACCAGCGTCCCGTCCCGCTCGACGGCGAGCATCATGCTGCCGGGGGCGGCGAGGACGGCGCGGACTCCCTCGGGGTCGGTGCGCTGCCCCTCCAGCAGATCCGCCTCGGTGGTCCAGCCGCTGCGGCTGGAGTCCCCGCGGTAGGCGGACTCCAGGAGCGCGACGAGAGCGTCCACGTCGTCGCGCACGGCGGCACGGAAGGTCGGCTCGCCGGTCTCCTTGACGTTCTCCATGGTGAGGGACCCTAATACCCGGCCGCCGGGAATAGAGTCGGCAGGCATGCTGGACGTACTGAGCAGCCGCATCCTGCTGCGGCCCACAGACCCGGAGCGGACCCGGGAGTTCTACGGGCGGACGCTGGGGCTGGCCGTCCACCGGGAGTTCGGGACGGGCCCCGAGCGCGGCACGGTCTACTTCCTCGGCGGTGGATATCTGGAGGTCTCCGGGCGCTCCGACTCACCGCCCGCGCCGGGCCTTCAGCTCTGGTTGCAGGTGCGCGACGCCGAGGCGGCGCACCGCGGACTGCGCGAGGCCGGGGCGGACGTGCTGCGCGAACCGGTCCGCGAACCGTGGGGGCTGATCGAGATGTGGATCGCCGACCCGGACGGCGTGCGCATCTGCGTCGTCGAGGTCCCCGCGGACCATCCGATGCGCTACCGGCCCGGGATCTGACGCCGTACCCACCGCCGCACACAGCGCCGTACGCACCGCCGCAGACAAGCGCCGTACGCAAGACACCCCCGGGGGGCGCGGGGAGGCGGTTCACGGGTGCCCGCGGGCTGCCCCGCCCGCGTCGGGGAACTCCCGGACCGTCCTCGCGGCGCGGCTGCCACCGGGCTTCCCGCCCGCCCCCTGAGCGCTCCCCGGTTGCGCCCGTGCGCTCCCGTGTGACCGCGTACGTACGGGCAGCCTTCACGCGGGGCGAGCGGGGAGGTCGGTGATGCACGGGTCGGCGACGGTCGCCTGGCTGCTGACGGCAGTGTGCGCGTTCGTCGCCTGCGTGTGCCTGCTGCGCGCAGAGGGTGCCGGGGGGATGCGGCGGCGTACCGCCAGGAGCGAGGCCCTGATGGGGTTGGGGATGGCGGCGATGGCGCTGCCCGGCAGCGTGGCCGGCGCGCTGTCCCCGCTCGTCTTCCTGGCGCTTTTCGGGACGGTGGGCGTGCTGGAACTGACGCGGTTCAGGGAGGGGCTGCGTCGTGCCGTACCGGCGAGTGGGCCGGATTCGGATCCGGGTGGGGGGCCGGTCTCTGGGGCGGGGCCGGGGACGGATCCGGAGCAGGCGGAGCACGCCCACCACCTCCACCACTTCGTGGGGGCGCTGGCGATGATCTACATGGCGCTCGCGATGCCGGGGGCGCACGGCGCCGCGGGCGGCCATGGGCCGGGCGGCGCCGCAGTCGCGGGGGTGCCCCTGCTGACGGGCGCGCTGCTCGTCTACTACGCGGGCTATGTGCTGCGCACCGGACTGCTGCTGCTCCCTGACGCCGCCGGGCAGGGCCACGAGGACCGGGCCCGCCGGGACGGGATCGCCGTGCGGCGCCGCGGGGGCGACGGTGACGCGGGCGTCCCCGATGGGCGCCGTGTGCTGCCCGTCCCGCGTGACACGGCGGGCACGCTCGATCTTCCGGGACTGGCCCCCGCATGCCGACTCGCCATGGCCACGGGCATGTTGGCGATGCTGCTGACGCTCTGAGACGTCCGCCGTGGTACGCCCCTCGCTGATCGTGAGGCATCGGTCACTTCTGGACGGTCCCGCGTACCGCCCCGCGCCCGCAGGCCCATAGTCTGGCGACCATGATGGTCCCGCTGGCGCTGCTCGTCCTCGGCGGGCTGGCCGCCGCGGTCGCCCCGCGCATACTGGCCCGTTCGTCCTGGCCGGAGCGTGAACCCGTGCTGGCGCTCTGGGTGTGGCAGTGCGTCGTGGCCGCCGTGCTGCTGTGCTGCCTGCTGGCCATGGCGTTCTCGGCGGCAGCCGCGTGGCAGGTCGTAAGGGGCCATGTCTTCGCACCGGCTCCCAGCGGCGTCGAGGAGGCGTACGGCCTCGGCCTCGGCTCGTACGGGCCCTGGGCCGGAGCCCTCGCGGTGCTGCTGGCCTGCGGGGGTGCGTGGACGGGCGCGATGCTGCTGCGGGAGGTGTACGAGGCACGTGTGCGCCGCCGCCGTCGCCACGCCGAACTGCGCGAGAGGGCACCGCGGTTGCCTGGCGAGGAGCCGTCGGAGTCGGACCGGCTGGTGGTGCTGGAGGGGAAGAAGCCGGAGGCGTGGTGGCTGCCCGGCGGCACAGCGCGGCTCGTCGTCACCACCGCGGCGCTGCGCCGCCTGAAGGGCCGTCAACTGGACGCCGTGCTGGAGCATGAGCAGGGCCACGCACGTGCCCGGCACGACTGGCTGATGCACTGCTCCGCCGCCCTGGCGGCCGGATTCCCGAGGGTGCCGGTCTTCGCCGCGTTCCGCGACCAGGTGCACGCGCTCGTGGAGATGGCCGCCGACGACGTCGCCTCCAGGCGGTACGGGCGGCTGACGACCGCGCTGGCACTGGTCGAACTCAACGAGGACAGCGGGGTGTTCGGGCCCGCGCCGACGCCGCTGGCCCAAGTCCCCCACCGGGTGCACCGGTTGCTGTCCGCCGCTCCGCGGCTGCCGGTATCGCGGCGGCTGCGGATGACCGCGGCAGCCGTGCTCGTACCGGCGGTGCCCCTCCTCGTGGCCTTCGTTCCGGGACTTTCCGCGCTGCGATAGCCGCGCCGCCGCGATCCGCGCGAAGATCGACGCATGTACGGACCGACGGACCGCCCCGCTGCTCCGGCTCCGGCCTCCCCCACGGAGACTTCCCCTGTGCAGACACCACCAGCGGAGACTTCACCGATGGAGACCTCCGAGGCGCCTTCGTCCAGGCGCCCGTGGCTGAGGACCGCGCTGGCGCTGGGCGCCGCCGGCGCTGTCGTGATCGTGCTCGTCGCCGTGGGGTGGCGGCCCTTGGTGGCGCTGGACCGTGCGGTCGCGCACGTGCTCCACGTAAGGGCCCTGGCACACCCGGACTGGACCGGGACCAACCGCATCCTCACCGACTGGGTGTGGGACCCGGTGACGATGCGGCTGCTGGTCCTCGCGGCTGCGCTCTGGGTGGGCCTGCGGGGTGAGCGGCTGCGGGCGGTGTGGTGTGCCGTGACGGCCGCCGCGGGCGCGGGAGTTCAGCAGGCCCTCAAGGCGCTGCTGGACCGGGAGCGTCCGCAGTGGGAGCACCCCGTGGACTCGGCGCAGTACTCCGCCATGCCGTCCGGCCATGTGATGACCGCCGCTCTCGCCTGCACCCTGCTGGTCTGGCTGGTGCGCCGCACGGACGCGGGAGCACCCTCGCGGGCGCTGGTGCTCGCCGCCGCCGTTCTGTCCGTGGCCGGGGTCGCCCTTACGAGGGTGGCGCTGGGGGTGCACTGGCTCACGGACACCGTCGCGGGGGCGGCACTCGGCGTCGCGCTGGCCGCGGCGGCGATCGGGGCGTTCGAGTCCTTCTCGGGCAGGACCGCCCGGCGAGGTCCGTCGGAGCGCGCGGACAGCCGGGACAGGCACCCCGGACGCACGGGAGCGGACGTCAACGGCGCGAGGCCGGGCGCCGGTTGAGGATTGTCGGCGCCCGGCCTCTGCGATGCGTCACCGGGTTCAGGGTTCGGCGACGTCCGTGTGTATGGCGAGCTTGAACTGCGCGTGCATCAGCGGGACGGCGATCTTCTTGTCGCGCCTGCCGCGTGCGGAGACCTTCAGGCCGATCGGCACATCGGGGTGTACGAAGAACTGCCACATGTACGACTTGTACTGGCCGCCGCCGGTCGCGGCGGCGTCCGTCGTCGCCGTCGAGTCGTATCCGTCGCCGAGGGGGTCGCGCACGAACCGGGCGCGGTACTCGTGCGGGTCGTCGTCCTCCTCCCAGTGCACCATCGCCGAGACGACGCCCCAGCCCTCGTGGCTGGGGTAGATGAGGCCGGAGTGCGCGTCGGGGAACCGGGAGTCCTCTCCGTCGCGCCGTGAAGCGTGCATGTTCCAGGGGTCGTACGACTCCTGCTCCCCGTAGGGGAAGCGGACCAGGTAATAGCCGTCGTCGTCGTACTTGACGCGCTGCGAACCGGAGGATTTCTCTGCATCCCAGATGAGCGAGACGACCGCTAACGACATGGGCTCTCCTAGTGGGCCACGGTTACCGGAAGATCGCGGAACAGGCAGCGGAGGATCGTGGGACGTGTGCCCGTCTCAGCGTGTTCGTCGTCTCATCTTATTGCTCGTCCCGTATTCAACAACGGTTCGCACAACGGGAGTTGAGGGCTCGCAGACGGGGCGCACGGAGACGCCCGCGGCGTTCGCAAGGGGGCGGGAGTGGCCGGTGGGGCAGGCAGATAGCCGGTATTGGGCGATCCCCCGCGTCGCCCAATACCGGCGGCCCGCGTCGGAAACAGCCTGGTCGGGACTGCCGCCGAAGTCTCCACGAGTATACTGGCTGCGAGCCAGTCAACATAGGAGTTAACAGGATGTCCCCCCGGAGCGCCTCGGTCAACGAAGAGTTGCGTCGGCGCTCCCGGGAACGGTTGCTTCAGGCTACGGTCGATCTCGTCGGCGAGCGAGGCTACGAGGCGACGACCCTGGGGGACATCGCCGATCGCGCCGGGTCGGCGCGCGGGCTCATCTCGTACTACTTCCCCGGGAAGCGGCAGCTCTTCCAGTCCGCGGTGCACCGGCTGATGCACCTCACGCTCGACGACGCACTGAGGCGCGCGCCGCGACCGGAGGGTCCCGCCGACGGCGACGAGGCGCTGGCGAGGGCGATCGACGCCGTACTCGGACTGGCCCAGGACCGTCCTGTGCTGATGCGTGCCCATATGGCCGGAATCCTCCAACAGGAGGGATTCGTCCAGTGTCCCGAGCAGCAGCGGCTGGCGTCGCTGCTGAAGGAGACCGTCACGCGCTACGGTTCGCCGGACCCGGACGCCGACTATCCGCTGCTGCGGGCGCTGTTGATGGGTGCCGTGGTGGCCGTGCTCCTTCCCGGTGCGCCGATGCCGGTGACCCGGCTGCGTGCCGAACTCTTCGCACGGTACGAGCTGGACTGGGAGCTGGGCACCCCGCCCGAGGACGGCGCCGGCGGCGACGAACACCGCGCGCCTGCCCGGCAGTTGACCACTGTGCGCAATCCGGCGGCTCTCGTGGCGCGGGAGCCGCGGCCGGAGCCCGGGGAGCCGGCGGAAGCCGAGGCGGAGGCGCGGCCCGCGTCGCAGGGGCGCGAACTGCTGCGCAAGACCCGGCCGGCCACCACTCCGCCGCGGAAGCCCTCGGCGAACTGAGCCGCGGGGCGGGCAGGGCGCGCCCAAGCCGCCTCGCGTCCGCCGCTCCGATCACGGGGCGTGCTCCCGCAGTTGCGCACGCGCCGCTGTGACCTGCTACGACGTCGGCAGCGGTGCCATTGTCAGTGGGCGGGTGCAGACTGTGCCCACCTCGAAAGCCCGGACAATGACGTCATGAAGGCGGGATCAGACATGTCAGACGTACTACTCGCGGTGGGCACCCGCAAGGGACTCTTCCTCGCACGGCGGCCGGTCGGCGGACGGCAGTCGGCGGACTGGGAGTTCGACGGTCCGCACTTCAACGCGCAGGCGGTCTACTCGGTGGCCTTCGACACCAGGCGCGCCTCGGGCCCCAGGATCCTCGTGGGCGGCGACAGCGCGCACTGGGGGCCCTCGGTCTTCCACTCCGACGATCTCGGCTCGACGTGGACGGAGCCGGAGGCTCCGGCGGTGAAGTTCCCGCAGGACACCGAGGTCTCGCTGGAGCGGGTGTGGCAGTTGCAGCCCGGCGGCGCCGACGAGCCCGACGTGGTGTGGGCGGGGACCGAGCCCGGCGCGCTGTTCCGCTCCGATGACGGCGGTGTCAGCTTCGAGTTGGTGCGCGGACTGTGGGAGCACCCCACGAGGAAGGACTGGGTGCCGGGAGGCGGCGGCCTCGGCCTGCACACCATCCTGGTCGACCCGAGGGACGCCCGCAGGGTGACCGTCGCGGTCTCCACGGGCGGCGCCTACCGCACCGACGACGCGGGCAAGAGCTGGGAGCCGTGCAACCGCGGAGTGGAGGCGGTCTTCCTCCCGGAGAACATGCGCTTCCCGGAGTACGGCCAGTGCGTGCACAAGGTGGCGCGTGACGCCGCGGACCCCGACCGGCTCTACCTCCAGAACCACTGGGGCGTCTACCGCAGCGACGACGAGGGCACGAGCTGGACGGCCATCGGCGGGAGCCTCCCCTCCGACTTCGGCTTCCCCGTGGTCAGTCACCCGAGCCGCGGCGGCGTCGCATACGTCTTCCCGCTCAACGCCGACTCCGACCGTGTTCCGGCAGGGCGCCGCTGCCGGGTGCACCGCACCGAGGACGCGGGGGCGAGCTGGCAGGAGCTGGGATCGGGGCTGCCGGAGGACGCGCACTACGGTCCGGTGCTGCGCGACGCGATGTGCAGCGACGGCGCGGACCCCGCCGGGATCTACTTCGGCAACCGCAACGGCGAGGTGTTCGCCAGCGCCGACGAAGGGGAGCACTGGCGGCAGTTGGCCGGGCATCTTCCGGATGTGCTGTGTGTCCGCGCGGCGGTGATCGACTGATGTGATCGCCGGGGGCGGGTGCCGCCCGCGGAAGCAGTAGAGTAACGGCCCGTGGCTGCACGACCGTTGAACGAAATCGTCGAACCCGGCTGGGCCAAGGCTCTGGAGCCCGTCGCCGAACGGATCGCGTCCATGGGCGAGTTCCTCCGCGCGGAGATCGCGGCGGGCAGAACCTACCTCCCCGCAGGGGAGAACGTACTGCGTGCCTTTCAGCAACCCTTCGACGAGGTGCGGGTCCTCATCGTCGGACAGGACCCTTATCCGACGCCGGGGCATGCCGTGGGCTTGTCGTTCTCGGTCGCCCCTGAAGTACGTCCGCTGCCGGGCAGCCTGGAGAACATCTTCCGGGAGCTCAACAGCGACCTCGGGCTGCCCCGGCCGTCGAACGGCGACCTGACGCCGTGGACGAGACAGGGCGTGCTCCTGCTCAACAGGGCGCTCACGACGGCGCCCCGGAAGCCCGGTGCGCACCGGGGCAAGGGCTGGGAAGAGGTCACGGAGCAGGCGATCCGTGCGCTCGTCGCCCGGGAGCGGCCGATGGTCTCCGTGCTGTGGGGCCGCGACGCGCGGAATCTGCGCGGGCTGCTGGAGAGCAGGCCCGTGGTGGAGTCCTCGCACCCGTCGCCGATGTCGGCGGACCGCGGCTTCTTCGGCTCCCGTCCCTTCAGCCGCGTCAACGATCTCCTGGTTCAGCAGGGAGCGGACCCGGTGGACTGGAAACTGCCGTGACAGGCCGGGAGTCCGGCGACGGCAAGGGGTCTTCGGACGGCCCGTCCTCGGGACCGGTCTGGGTGCTGGCCGCCGACTCCGGCGGCTCGGGTCTGCGCATCGCGCTGGCCGACGCCTCACGTCCGGGCGAGGCGCCCGAGGCGGCAGGCACGGTCACCTCGCCCGAGCCGGTGCGCACGAGCGCCGAGGGCATCGACGCCGACCACATGCTGGCGCAACTGGTGCCTGCCGCCCGTGAGTTGCTTACGCAGGCCGGGGCGGAGGGCGGCGGCCTGGACGCGGTGTGCGTCGGGGCCGCGGGCATGGCGACCCTCGGGGCGGGGCTGCGGGCGACGCTGCCGGGGGCGCTGGCGCGGGAGTTGGGTGCACGGCATGTGGCTCTGGCCGCCGACGCCGTGACCGGGTACGCGGGCGCCCTGGGCGAGTCGCCCGGTGCCGTGGTGACCGGCGGTACCGGCCTGATCGCCGTGGGCACCGATCTGCGCGAGTGGCGGCGTACCGACGGCTGGGGCCATCTGCTGGGCGACTGCGGCGGCGGCTCCTGGATCGGGCAGGCGGGGCTGGGGGCCGCGATGCGCGACTTCGACGGCCGGGAGGGCGGCTCCCCGGCGTTGAGGGAGCGCGCCGAGGAGCGCTTCGGTGCGCCGCTGAGCGGACTGCCGGCGCAGCTTTATCCCCGTACGGACAGACCGGCGGTACTGGCCTCGTTCGCGCCGGAGGTCGCTGCATGTGCCGCCGAGGGCGATCCGGTCGCCGGTTCGGTGATGCGCGAGGCGGCTGAGGAGATCGCCCGTGCGGCGGCGGCCGTATGCCCCTCGGCCGGGGGCGCCGCGGTCGCGCTGACGGGCGGCCTGTTCCGTATCGGTGCGCCGCTCATGCAGCCTCTGGAGGAGGAGCTGGAGCGGCGGCTGCCCCATGCGCGGGTGCTGGTCCCCGAGGGCGGTCCGCTGGACGGTGCACTGCTCGTGGCCGCCCGGCTCACCGAGGGTGCGCTGCGGCTTCCCACCGATCCGGCGCTGCTTTCCACGAGTTGAGAAATCCGGTGATGAATTCCGGCATACCTCAACATCTCACCCGCCGGACCAAAAGGGCATTTCCGGCCACTCTCCCCCGCTTGAACTGCGGGGTCTCCCAAGGCATTAACATGCGGGCGCATGAGCTCCCCCACTGACCCGGACAACGGCCTGCCAGTGCGAATGCCGCGTCCACGCAGGCCCGGAAGGCACCGCAAGCCGGAGCCTGTCGTTGCACCAGAGAACGCACCCGCGCTGGTACTCGCCGTGCCCGGCGCACCCTCCAGCGCCGTCCGCAGCACCGCTGAGGAGATCCTCAGCATCGCCCGCTCGGAGTTGCCGGGGCTGGACGCCCGGATCGGTTATGTGGAAGGCGACGGCGAGGAGTACCCGACGCTCGGGGGCGTACTGGCCCGGACCGCGGCGGATCAGCAGGAGGCGGAGGAACGCGCCGCGGAGCTGGCGGCCGTCGAGGCCGCCGCCGCCGGCGAGGACGGCGCGGGGCACCCTGAATCCGGTGACGGCACCGCCGCCCGCCGCGCCCCCAAGACCGGCGCCGAGGAGCGTCTCGTCGCGCTCGTCATCCCGCTGCTCGCGGGCCCCGACGCCGCGGGCATGCGCCAGATACGGCAGGCGGTCCTCTCCAGCGGCACGGGCGCGGAACTCACCGATGTGCTCGGGCCGCATCCGCTGCTGGCCGAGGGCGTGCACGTGAAGCTCTCCGAGGCGGGTCTGGCCCGTGCCGACCGCGCCCGGCTGTTCACTGTCGCGACCGCGGCGGACGGCATCATCCTGGCGTCCGTCGGAGGCGAGGAGGCCGTGCAGGCCGCGGGCATCACCGGCATGCTGCTGGCCGCGCGTCTCGCCGTCCCGGTGCTCGCGGCGGGGCTCGACGAGGAGGGCGCCGTGGCGCGCGTCGCCGAGCAGTTGCGCGAGTCCGGTTCCCAGCAGCTCGCCGTCGCGCCCTGCCTGATCGGGCCGGAGGTGCCGGAGGGGCTGCTCGACGCGGCGGCGGCCGAGGCGGGCTGCGCCGTGGCCGAGCCGCTGGGCGCGTACCCCGCGGTGGGCAAGCTGGTGGCTTCGACGTACGCGACCAAGCTGGGCATCCCGCATCAGCAGACGCCGCAGGGACTGGCGGCGCGCTGAGGGCGCTCAGCGGCCGGGGTGAGCTCTCCGGCGCGTGCTTCGGCTAGCCGCGCCGGTGCGGAACGGAGGCGGTGTGCCCGTCGGGGAGGACGGGGCGCGCCGCCTCTCCGCTGCCCGGGGCAGGACGGGGCCTGAAGCCGACCGGCCCGCGGCCCGTCTGCCCCGGGCGGATCGCCTGAGCCGGGTTCCGGGCGCTCGCTCGGGCCCGGCTTCCCGTTCGGCTGGACTCCCGGGCGGGCTTGCCCCGTTCGGGCTCCGCCTTCAGCCGAAGACGACGCAGGACGCCGCCGGTACGGCGATGCTCCCGGAGCGGTGCGGCGTGCCGGTGGTCTGGTCGATGCGGAACCAAGTGACGTCGCCGGAGCGCTCGTTGGCGGCGTAGAGCCAGCGGCCCGACGGGTGCAGCGCCAGATCGCGCGGCCAGTGGCCGCCGCACGGCACGGTCCCCGTCAGTTCCATGGAGCCGCCGGAGGCGGCGAGGTCGAACACCGAGATGCTGTCGTGGCCGCGGTTGGCGGCCCATGCGAAGCGTCCGTCGTGCGAGATGACGAGTTCCGAGGGGTAGTTGCGCTCCGGGGAGGCGCTGCCCGGCACGGTGGCCGTGGCGTGCAGCGCTTCGAGCGTGCCGGTGCCGGCGTCCCAACTGCACACCGTCACCGAGGAGTCGAGTTCGTCCACGACGTAGGCGTGACCGGCGTCGGGGTGGAAGACGAGGTGGCGCGGTCCGCTTCCGGGGCGCATCGCCGCCTCGGCGTACGGCAGCGGTTCGCCCTCCGGGCAGGCGTCGCGCAGGTCGTAGATCCACACGGAGTCCGTGCCGAGGTCGACCGACAGCAGCCAGCGGCCCGACGGGTCGGGGACGACCGCGTGCGCGTGCGGACCCTCCTGACGCTGTGTCTCGGGCCCGCTGCCGGTGTGCTGATGTACGGAGGCGCGGCTGCCGAGCGTGCCGTCGGCGCGTACGGGAAGTGCGCTGATGCTGCCGGTGCCGTAGTTGGCGGTGATGAGATGGCCCGCGGCGATGGTCAGATGCGTCGGGCCTCCGCCCCTTACGGGGGTGGGTTCGCCCAGCAGCTCGGGTCTGTCCCGGTCGGCGAGGGAGAAGGCCGCCGCGCCGCCGATGTCGCGCTCGCTGACCGCGTAGAGACGGCCGCCGGGGGCGCCCGGCCCGCCGGGGCCCTCGGTGAGGACGAGATAGGACGGGTCTGGCACGAGCGTCCCGGTGTGGTGCAGCACCGCCAGTTCGCCGGTTCCGGTGTCGAGGGACGCGGTGGTCACGCCCCGGCCGCCCGCCGAGGTGAACGACCCGATGTACGCCCTGTCGGCCGACTGCCCGTTCACTCCGCTCACCGTGCTGCCCCTTCCTGCCCGGGAGTTCCACGATCTGCACGAGAATTCCGTGATCTTGGGCCGACCGTAGCAGCGCTGGCGGGGGCAGGGGACGTACTCGATCACACCCGCGAGGGGCGGGTGCGTGACAGTCGGCGGTGCGCCGCCGCCCGAGAGCGCCTCCTGCGGCCGCTTCCACGGTCCTTCACGCAGGCCCCTCCACCTCCTCCCGCCCGTCACTCGGCGAGGGTCGGGCACCCTGGTGGCCATGGACGACTCCCCCGCGACCGCCGTGATCTTCGACCTCGACGGCACGCTCGTGGACAGCGAACCGCACTACTACGAGGCGGGCCGGCGGGTGCTCGCCGCGCACGGAGTGACGGACTTCGGCTGGGAGGAGCACACCCGGTTCGTCGGCATCGGCACTCGGGAGACGATGGAGACGCTGCGCGCCGAGCACCGGATCGCCGCGCCCGTCGAGCAGTTGCTGGCGGAGAAGAACCGCAGCTATCTGGAGCTGGCCGGGCGCTCGACGCCGGTCTTCGACGGGATGCGCAGCCTGGTGGAGCGACTGCACGCCGCCGCACACCCGTTGGCGGTGGCATCGGGTTCCTCGCGGGAGGCGATCGACGCGGTCCTGGCGGGGTCGGGGCTGGGGGCGCTGCTGCCCGTGAGGGTATCGGCGGAGGAGGTCGCGCACGGCAAGCCGGAGCCGGACGTCTTCCTGGAGGCGGCACGGCGTCTGGGCCGGTCCCCGGGGGACTGCGTGGTGGTGGAGGACGCACCGCCCGGCGCGGAGGCGGCACGCCGTGCGGGCATGCGCTGTGTGGCCGTGCCGTATGTACGGGGTGCGGAGACGGATGAGGGGTTCGCCTCGGCGGGGCTGCTCTTCGCGGGCGGACAGGACGAGTTCGACGCAGGGCGTGCGTATGCCTGGATCACGGGCGCAGGCGCGAGCTGACGCACGGCCCGTCTCGCCGGAACGCGAACTCCGCACGCGCGCACCGCACTTGGCCGTGGCCCGAGTCCCGCCGCCTTCGGACCTCAGCCTCCCGGCAGCGCTGCGCGCAGCAGCTCCGGCGCCGACTCCCATGTCACTTCCATGACCTGGGAAGCCCTCTCCTCGCCCACGCAAGCGGCGGCCTTCGCCGCGAGTTCGGCGCCGGTGGCCGGGCGCCGCGGGTGGCCCTGGGGCAACTCCAGGGCGGCCTCGGCGAGTTCGCCGTCCGCGCGTTCCACGACGATGCGGGTCTCGCCTCCCGTCAGATCCTCTCCGCCGTCGGGCACGACACGTACCTCCGTACGCTCCAGCAGGCGCCGCACCTCGGGGCGGGACGCAGCGGCGTCGGTGAAGTCGTCCATGCCGGGGAAGCCGTCGAGGAGCGCGGTCGCGACGGCGTACTCCATGCTGAACTTCGCCTCCAGTCCCGTACGGGGCCGGTGGTGGATCAGCGGCTGCATGCCCGCCTCTGGCGTGGTGACCGTGATGCGCGCGATGTCCTCGGTGCCGCCCGGGTCGCCCCCGTCGCCGAGGAGCGGCAGCAGACGTGCCGCGCTGATGGGCCGCTGCATCGCGTAGCAGCAGGGGTGGAGCTTCACGGCCAGTCCGTCCGGGACGGCGGGCCCGGCCGTGTCCGGCTCCCGTGCGCCGCCCACGAGGGCGAACCAGGCGTCCAGCGCGGCCGGTTCGGCGGTGGCGCCCGCCGCGGCGAGGCGCGCCGCCCGTACCCCGGCCTCGGCTGCGGAACCCACCTGAAGGGACTTCCCCGAAGTGCCGAAGGCACGCTGCACGCCTCCCGCTCCGGGCACGGCGAGCGCCATGGCGCGCCTGAGCCCGTCCGTGTCCAGGCCGAGGGCGATGCCGGCGGCGATCGCGGCGGCGGGGGCGCCCGCGGTGCAGGTGGTGTGCCAGCCGCTGCTGTAGTGGCTCCAGCCCAGTGCCGTACCGAGCCGCGCCATGACTCCCGCGCCCGCCAGATAGGCACGCTCTCCACCTCCGCACGCGAGGGCCGCGCTGACGCAAACGACGCTGATGTGGGAGGTCGACGGCAGATGGACGTCGTCGAAGTCCAGTACGTGGCCCGTGGCGGCCCAGCGCAGCGGCTCCGGCAGCCCGGCCGTCATGCGGGCGACCGGGTCGCCGGCGGCGGCGAGGGTGACGGCGACGGTGTCGGCCAGCGCTGTGCGGGCGAGTTCACGGTCGGCGTCGCCCGGGTCCAGTGCGGCGGCCCAGTCTGCGAGATCCGCGATCATGTCACCAACCCCGGCAGCCAGGTGGCGAGTTCGGGTACGGCGGTGACGAGCGCCAGCATGCCGGCCTCGATGGCCAGATACGGCAGGATGCCGCGGAAGATGTCGGCGAGGTCCAGTTCGGGCACCACGGACTTCATGGTGTAGAGGTTCAGCCCGACGGGTGGCGTGATCACCGCCATCTCCAGGTTGACCACCAGCAGCACCCCGAACCACAGCGGATCGAAGCCGAGACCTTCGATCGCGGGAACCAGGATCGGCGTCACGACGAGCAGCAGCGAGGCGGCGTCGACGAGGCAGCCGAGGACGATGAGCACCAGCATCATCACCGCGACGACCAGGTACGGCGAAGTGTCCAGTCCTACGACGAAGTTGGAGACGGCGTCGGGGACCCGCGCGACCACCAGCATCTGTGTGAAGACGAACGCGGCGCCGACGATCGCGAGGATCGACGCGGTGACGTGGGCCGTCGAGATGAAGATCGTCCGCAGGTTCGCCCAGCCCAGCTTCCGGTAGACCCATCCCGTGACGCCGAACGCCGCGAGCGCGCCGACGGCCGCGGCCTCGGTGGGGGTGGCGAAGCCGGTGTAGATGGAGCCGAGCACGAGGACGATCAGGGCCAGCGCGGGCGAGATCCTCACCAGCGCGGAAAGGCGCTGCCCCCAGGTGAAGTGCTCGGCCACCACCGGTGCGTTGGCCGGGGCCGTCTTCGCCCGCACCACCACGTAGACGATCATGAACGCGGCGAGCAGCAGCCCCGGGATGAGGCCCCCGGCGAAGAGTTCGGCGATACTCACGCCCGTCACCGACGAGTACAGGATGAACATCAGGCTCGGCGGGATGAGCATGGCCAGCGCGCCCGAGGCGGCGACGGTGCCGCTGGCGAACGCAGGGCGGTAGCCGCGGGCCAGCATCTCCGGTACGGCCATGCGGCCGATGATCGCGACGGAGGAGATGCTGACGCCGGACATGGCGCCGAAGACCGTGGAGGAGCCGATGGCGGAGGCTCCCAGTCCGCCGGGTATCCGGTTGAACCAGCGGTACGCGGCGCCGAACAGGTCGCGGCCCAGGCCGCTGACCGCGAGCACCTCGCCGAGAAGGATGTAGAGCGGCGCGGCCACCAGCGCGTAGTTCTGTAGCTGCGCGACCAGTGACAGCGGCGTCAACTCCACGCCGGACAGGCCGCCGAGGCCGATGAGCCCGGCGATGCCGGAGACGGCGAGCGCCACGAAGATGGGTGTGCGCAGGGCGATGAGCAACAGCAGCAGTACGACCGCGAGCGCGGCGACACCGGCGTCGGAAATCATGAGCGGGTCTCTCCTTCTCCGGTGCCGGAGTCGGCGGCGGGGCCGTTGCCGCCACCGGGGCCGGCGCGGCGGTCGGTGCTGTCGGCGTGTGTGGACTGGCTTGCGGCGGGCGGCACTTGGGACGTACCGGCCTTCCTGGAGGGGTGGGCGCCGGACGGGTCCGCGCCGGACGGCGGTGACGTCGCCGCGCCGCCCTCCACCACGGCGGCCGCTCCGTCGTCCCAGCCTCCCGGGGGGAAGAGCACGGCCACGACGGCGAGGAGCACGCCGCTGAGGAACAGCACCGCGTCCGGCACCCACAGGGGAATGCTGAAGGTGCCGGAGCCGGTGAGGCCCCCGGCGAGCGCGACCGTCATCGAGCGGTACGCGGTCACGGCGAGCACCAGGCCGAGGAACGCGGTCGCGGCGGCGGTCACCACGTCGGCGGCCCGGCGCGCCCCGGCCGGAAGGGCACGGTGGACCAGGTCCATCGAGATGTGCTGCCCCTTGGCGTAGAAGTAGGGGATCGCCAGCGACGTGGCCACGAGGACACCGGCGGCATTCAGCGGGTAGGCCCAGTCCGTCGGTGCGGAGAAGGTGAAGCGGACGACGACGTCGTAGGTGATGGTCAGCATCATCAGCCCGACGACGGCCATGGCGACGACGGCCAGCGCCATCGCGCAGGCCAGCACGTATTTGCGTATCGAGTTCAGCGTGCTCATGCCGGGCCCCTCATGCCTTGCGGATGGATTCGACGGCCTGGTCGGCCGTGCGGGCGCCGAGGCGCTGCCGCCAGGCCGCGTGCACGGGCCGGATCGCCTTGCGGAAGGCCGCCATCTCCGATTCGCCCGGCTCGATCAACTGCACTCCCGCGGCACGGACCTTGGGGAGGTAGTCCTTCGTGTGCACCTTCACCATGTGGGCGGTGCCGTCCCGGTAGAGGGTCCTTCCGGCCTCGTCCAGGGCCCGGCGGACGGACGGGTGCTGCTGCTCGTACCAGTCGCTGCGGCAGTAGGCGTCGACGGTGTAGGCGCCGAAGTGGCCTGCCGTGCCGTACTTGACGATCTTCTGTAGGTCGCGGGAGACGACCGTGCCGATGTAGCTGACGAGACCGTCGATGGTGTTGCGCTCCAGCGCCTGGTAGACCTCGGCGGACCCCATGGTGACGGGTGCTCCGCCGAGGGCCTTGACCGTCTCGCCCTCGATCTCGCCCGCGACGCGCAGCCGCAGCCCTCGTACGTCCTCGGGCCTGCGGATGGGCCTGTCGACCGTCCAGAGGTACTCGAACGTGGTGGGCATGCCGCCGAGGATGCGCACGCCCTTCGGTGCGAGGTTCTTGTTGATCAACTCGTGCTGCGCGCGCCCCGGTTCGATGGCGCGGCGCAGCTTGCCGTAGTCCTCGGTGATGAAGGGCAGCTCCATCGCGCCGAGCACCGGGTACGTGGAGGAGACGTAGGAGCTGGTCTGGAAGATGACGTCGGCGACTCCCGACAGCAGTCCGGGCAGGAGCTGTTCGGCGCCGAGCAGGGCGCCGGAGTCGTAGAGGTCCGGCGCGAGACGTCCGCCGCTGCGCCGTGCGGCGACCTTGTCGAACATCTCGATGCCGGGGTAGAGATCGCCGTAGGAGGACGGCAGATAGGTCGCCACCCTCGATTTGCGCCGCGTCCCCGCGTCCGCCGGGGCGCACGCCGAGGCCGCCGCCGCGGCCAGGCCGAGGCCCGCGGCGGACAGGAAGCCGCGCCGTCCGATCGCTTTCGTGTTCATGGGAGTACCTCGTCCCTCAGGCGTTTCAGGCTGGCCATGACCTTCTCCTGCGGCATCCCGGGCCATTGCGGGCGGAGGAGGATGTTCTCCGGTGCCACGTGGTCGATGAGATCGGTGAGTCGAGCACGGCAGGAGGCGGGCCCGCCGAGGATGAAGCGGCCCTGCCGCAGCTTGTCGAACTCCGCGTCGAAGCTCTGCGAGGCGGGCAGCACCCGGTCCTGCCCCCAGGCGCGGTAGGCGGCGTACTTGACGGTCATCGCGGCTCTCACGTCCTCGACGGCGGCCTCGTCGCTCTCGCCGACGTAGACCTCCTGGAGGACCTGTACGGGGGCGGTATCGCGGCCGAAGTCACGGCAGGCGGCGCGGTAGTGGCCCACCTGCCGGTGCAGATAGTCCCGGTCGACGTGTGCGGCGGCGGCGAGCCACGGCAGGCCCATCCGTGCGGTGCGGCGCAGCGCCCCGTCGGTGTGACCGGCGAGCCAGAGCGGCGGGTGCGGGCGCTGCACGGGCCGCAGCACGGGACGTACGGCCTCCAGCTTGACGGCGTCGCTGTGGAAGGTCACCTCGTCCTCGGTCCACAGCCGCTTTACGAGGTCGAGGTTGTCGAGGAAGCGGCGCAGCCTTGCGTCGCGGGGGACGCCGAAGGCGTCGAACTCCGTGTCGCGGTAGCCCAGTCCGGCTCCGACGGTGAGGCGGCCGCCGCTGATGATGTCGAGCGTGGCCAGTTCCTCGGCGAGGTCGACGGGGTTCTGGAGCGCCATGAGCGTGATGGCCGTGCCGATCCGCATGCTGCCGGACTCGGGGACGATGCGGGAGAGCACCGCGAGCGGATGGAGGTACTGGAAGGGGTCGGCGAGGTAGTGCTGGGTGGCCCACACCGAGGAGAAGCCGGCGTCGCGGGCGAAGCGGACCTGCTCCACCTGTTCGGCGAAGCGCGCCACCACGTCGTCGTCGGAGGTGAACTGGCTGCACAGCACCAGCCCGTATCCGGGCTCCGGGGCTGAAGTCATGGGCGGGGGCACCTCCTTCGGTGACTGGGTCCTGGGCGACGTGGGGTCTTCGCCGACGTGCGATCGGTCCTGACTTGGGTGACGTGGGAGACGTGGGATCGGTGCGGGGTCGGGGCCCGGCCTGCCGGCCGGTTCAGAACGAGCGCGGCATCTTCAGTACGTGCTGGCCGATGTGGGCGAGGATGAGGTTCGTAGAGACGGGGGCGACCTGGTACAGCCGTGTCTCGCGGAATTTGCGTTCGATGTCGTACTCGGCGGTGAAGCCGTAGCCGCCGTGGGTCTGAAGGGCCGCGTTGGCCGCCTCCCAGGAGGCGTCGGCGGCGAGCAGCTTCGCCATGTTGGCCTCGGCGCCGCAGGGTTCGCCCGCGTCGAAGAGGTCGCAGGCTCGCCACCGCATGAGGTCGGCGGCCTCGACGTTCACATGTGCGCGTGCGATGGGGAACTGGACGCCCTGGTTCTGGCCGATGGGACGCCCGAAGACCACGCGTTCACTGGCGTACTCGGCGGCGCGCTCGACGAACCACCGCCCGTCGCCTATGCATTCGGAGGCGATGAGGATGCGTTCGGCGTTCATGCCGTCGAGGACGTAGCGGAATCCGCGGCCCTCCTCGCCGATGAGGCTGTCGGCGGGCACGTGGACGTGGTCGAAGAAGACCTCGTTCGTCTCGTGGTTGACCATGGTGCGTATCGGGCGCAGATCGACGCCTTCCGCTTCCCGCAGGTCGATCAGGAAGAGCGACATGCCGTCGGACTTCTTCGCCGCCTCGTCCCTCGGTGTCGTACGGGCCAGCAGCAGCATCAGATCGGAGTGCTGCACGCGGGAGATGAAGACCTTCTGGCCGTTGACGACATAGCCGTCGGCGGTGCGTTCCGCGGTGGTGCGGATGCTGGTGGTGTCGGTGCCCGCGGTGGGCTCGGTGACGCCGAACGCCTGGAGGCGCAGTTCGCCTGAGGCGATGGCGGGCAGATAGCGGCGCTTCTGCTCCTCGGTGCCGTGCCTGAGCACCGACCCCATGGTGTAGAGCTGGGCGTGCACGGGCCCGGCGTTGCCGCCGTTGGCGTTGATGCCCTCCAGGATGACGGAGGCGTCGCCGAGGCCGAGGCCCAGTCCGCCGAACTCCTCCGGTACGAGTGCGCCGAGGCAGCCCGTGCCGGTGAGGGCGTCGACGAACTCCTCGGGGTAGCGGCGGGCCGCGTCGACCTCCTGCCAGTAGGAGTCCGGGTAGTCGGCGCAGATGCGGTCGACCAACTGGCGCAGATCGCGGCGGAGTTCGCCTGCCGCGGCCGGTTCCGTCACTGCCCCTCCCCTCCGTGCCGCCCGCCGCTGCGGTCCTCGTGCCGCGGCCCGTGGCCGCGCTTGTAGACCAGCAGCGTCCTGGTGAACTCGATGACGGTCTCCCCGGTCTGCTTATGACCTGTGGTGTGCACGGTGACCACGCCCAGGCCCGGCCGCGAGGCGGACTCCCGTGCGGCTACGACGCTGGAGCGTGAGTGGATCGTGTCGCCCTCGAAGACCGGGCTGGGCAGGGTGATCCCGTCCCAGCCGAGGTTGGCGAAGACGTTCTGCGAGACGTCGGTGACGCTCTGGCCCGCTACGAGGGCCAGGGTCAGGGCGGAGTTGACGAGCGGCTTGCCGAACTCGGTGCGCCGCGCGTACTCGTGGTCGAAGTGGAGCGGCGCGGTGTTCTGGGTGAGCAGCGTGAACCAGATGTTGTCCGTCGTGGTCACGGTGCGGCCCAGCGGGTGCTCGAAGACGTCGCCGACCGCGAAGTCCTCGTAGAAGCGGCCCTGCCAGCCGGTGTGGGTCGTCATGACTCTCCCTCGGCGGTGTGCGGTTCGGCGAGTTCTGCGAGTACGGAGGCGGTGTGCGCGCCGAGGCCGGGCAGCGCGCCGCCCTCGGCGCTCCGGCCGCCGGGTGCGCCGGGCGGGCGGAGGGTGCGTACGGTGCCGCCGGGGGTCTCGGTGTCCATCCAGCGCCCGTCGCGGGCGAGTTCGGGGTGCGAGGGCAGATCCGCGAGCGCCGTCATCCGTCCCCAGGCGATCCCTGCGTCGTCGAGGCGCTCGGTGAGCGTCCCGGAGGGGTACGCGGCGAAAAGGGCGGCGAGTTCGGCGTCGAGGGCGGAACGGTGCGCGACGCGCTCGGAGTTGGAGCCGAAGCGGCGGTCCTGGGCGAGCGGCGCCGCGTCCAGCACTTCGGTGCACAGCCGCGCCCATTCACGCTGGTTCTGCACGGCGATCAGCAGCGAGGCGCCGTCGGCCGCGGTGAAGGCCCCGTACGGTGCGATCGCCGGGTGCGAGGTCCCCATCGGCACGGGTGCGTTGCCCGAGTGGAGCGTGTAGTAGAGCGGGTGCGCCATCCACTCGGTGAGCGCGTCGAAGAGCGAGACATGGACGGGCAGCGCCTCTCCGGTCGTGTCGCGGTGCCGTATGGAGGCGAGCACGCCGCTGAAGGCGTAGCTGCCCGCGGCTATGTCGGCGATGGAGATGCCGGTCTTGGCCGGCGCCGAGGGAGTGCCGGTCAGCGACATCAGACCCGTCTCGGCCTGTACGAGCGCGTCGTAGGCCTTCTTCGCGGCCAGCGGCCCGTCGGGCGCGTAGCCCGAGATGTGGCAGACGATCAGCGTGGGGTGGCGGCGGCGCAGTGCGGCGGCGTCGAGGCCCAGGCGTGCGAGGGCGCCGGGCGCGAGATTGGCCACGACGGCGTCGGCCCGCTCCAGCAGCCGATGCAGGTCGTCCACCGCCGCCGGGTCCTTGAGGTCGAGCTGCACGGACTCCTTGCCGCGGTTGAGCCAGAGGAACGCGCTGGAAGTGCCGTGCACCACGTGGTCGTAGCCGCGTGCGAAGTCGCCGCCGTCGGGCCGCTCGACCTTGATCACGCGGGCACCGAGGTCGGCGAGCTGACGGGTGGCGAAGGGGGCGGCGACGGCCTGTTCGACGGCGACGACGGTGACGTCGTCCAGCGGGAGCCGGGCGGGCGGCTGCTGCCCGTCGGGCCCGGCGGGGCGGGCGGCGCGGGCGTCCGTGCGGGGCCGGGAGTCCGGGGCGTTCCCGTTCGCCGCGCTGTGGCTGTTCATCGGGGGCAGGCTGCTCAACGGACCGCCTCCTCCGCGTGCCGCGTTTCCTCCAGGGCGTCCCGGTCCGCTTCGCGCACCAGCGCCTCCGCACGGATCACCACCGGGCGGTCGACGAACGTGCCGTCGCCGAGGCGCACCGCGCCTGTCCCCCGGTCCTTCGCGTCGTCGTAGGCGGCCAGCACCTCGCGGGCGCGGGCGAGTTCGCTCTCCGTGGGTGCGAACGCCCTTCGTACGGGGGCTATTTGGCGGGGATGGAGCACCGCACGCCCGGTGAAGCCGAGTTCGCGCGCCGCGAGCGTGGAGCGTACGAGGCCGTCCTCGTCGTCGAGCGCGGCGTGCGGGCCGTCGAGGGGACCCGGCAGCCCGGCGGCGCGTACGGCGAGCACCGACTGCGAGCGTGCGTGCAGCAGTTCGCGCCCCTCGGGGCTCGGGCGCACGCCGAGTTCCGCGGCGAGGTCGAGGGTGCCGAACAGCAGCGTCAGCACACGCGTACTTGCGGAGGCGATCGCCCCCGCGGCGAGCACACCGGCAGCGCTCTCCACCACGGGCAGCAACGACAGCCTGCCCACGGGGAGTCGGCCCTCCCCCGCGTCGCCCGCCGCGGTATCCGCCACGGCGGTCCCGGCCGTTTTTGCCCCGGCCGCTGCCCCGGCGGCCGTCTCGGCGGCCGTCAGCCTCTCCTCCAGCTCCCCGATCTGCTCCGCCGAGCGGGCCTTGGGCACGATCAGCCCGTCCAGCGGGGCCTTCCCCAGCAGGGACGAGACGGCTGCGAGGTCCGCATCGGCCTCGGCGGTGTCCAGCGCGTTGACACGGATGTAGAGGCCGGGCCGCCGGTGCGGCCGCACCGGATCGACGGGACCGAGCCCGGTGAGGACATCGGCGGTCAGAGCGCGTGCCGCTTCCTTGGCCGTCGCGTCGACGGCGTCCTCGAAGTCCACGGCGACGGCGTCGGCGCCGCTCGCCAGGGCCTTCCCGATCCGGTCCGGACGGTCCCCGGGGACGAACAGCAGCGTCCGTCCGACCTCCATGAGCGCTCCTTGTTCCGTGAGGTGGAACACGTACCATCTGGCGGTACGATCGCACTTACCCTGATGAGGGCGCTCACGTACTGTCAAGGGGCGTGCAGCCGACATCCGGAACGGAACCAGGCCGAGGGGGACGACCATCGATGCCCACCGCAGGCGGCGGGATGCGCGCGGTCATCACAACTCTGCGCGTTCTGGAGACAGTTGCTGAGCTGCAACCCGTCGGGGTCACGGCGATCGCGAGAGCGACCGCGATCCCCAAGTCCTCGGTGCACCGCTGTCTGCTCACACTCCGCGAAGCGGAATGGCTCACCACGTCCAGCACCGACGGAACGCGCTGGGTGCTGACCGGCCGCGCGCTCTCCGTGGGAATGCGCGCCTCCGTCGAGCTGGGGCTGCGTGAGGCCGCGCTGCCGACGATGCGCGAGCTTCGGGACGAGACCCACGAGACCATCCACCTCGTCGGCTACGGCACCGATCACGACCTGGTGGTGATCGACCGGATGGACAGCGACGAACCGGTGCGCACATGGGTGCGCCTGGGCGCGCGGGTGCCGCTGCACGCCAGTTGCAGCGGCAGGGCCGTACTCGCCCGCCTCACGGACCCGGAGGTGGAGCGGCTGCTCGACGGCGAACTGGAGCGCTTCTCGGAGACGACCCCCGCGAATCTGGAGGCCGTGCTGGAGGACCTGGCTCGGGTGCGCGAGAGGGGATACGCGACGAACGACTGCGCCTGGCGCCCCGGCGTCGGAGCGGTCGGCGCGGCACTCGTGGACCCGCGAGGACGGCCCGTGGGTGCGCTGGCGGTATCGGTACCGGTGCAGCGGTACGACGAGCAACGGGCCCTGCGACTGGGGCCGTTGGCGGCCGACGCGGCCCGGCGCATCAGCACGGCACTCCCGCCTGCCTGAGGCGCGGGACCGGCGGGCGGACGGCGAGGCAGCGGGCGGCGGGGTCCGGCGTCGTGCCGCGAGGCCGGGGCCGGAGCCCCGCGACAGCCCGGGAGACTCAGCCCAGGAAGCTCAGCCTGACACGGCGGTGCGGATTGTCGCCGTTGGTGTCGACGAGGCACACCGACTGCCAAGTGCCCAGCTCCAGCGAGCCGCCGATGACGGGCAGCGTGGCGTGCGGCGCCACGAACGCGGGCAGCACGTGGTCCCTGCCGTGGCCGGGGCTGCCGTGCCCGTGCCGCCAGCGGTCGTCGGCCGGAAGCAGATCGCGCAGGGCGGCGAGGAGGTCGTCGTCGCTGCCCGCGCCGGTCTCCAGCACGGCGATGCCGGCGGTCGCGTGCGGTACGAAGACGTTGAGCAGTCCGTCCCGGCCCCTTGCCGCTCCGGCGAGAAAGGACTCGCATTCACGCGTGATATCGCGGACCGTCTCGCCGGAGCCCGTGGAGATGTGCAGGACGTGGGTCTGAAGTGCGTCGGTCATGGCTCCATCCTCCATGCGCGTCGTCGTCGACGCGCGGGAGGCCCGACGCGCGGGAGGCCCGATGCGCGGGATGCGGTGCGCGGCACGCTGGATGAGCAAGTCCTCCGCGCGCCGGGCACGTTCACGGGCGCCGCGACGACGGGCGGCATGTGACAAGCGCGCCCGGCCCGTGCCGGTCGTCTCAGGCCCGTACGGGGATGCTGGAGCGGCGGACGACGAGTTCGGGCTGGAGCACGATGCGCTGGTGCTCGTGCCCCTCGGCGTCCTCCCCCGACTCCTCGATCAGCAGATCCGCCGCCGCACGGCCCATGCGGAACGCGGGCTGCCGTACCGACGTCAGCGGCACCGCGGCCGCCGCCGCGAACTCGATGTCGTCGTATCCCACGAGCGCCACCTCCCCCGGCACGGCTACGCCCGCCCCGTACAGCGTCTGAAGGACCCCGAGCGCCAGCAGATCGTTCGCGCAGAAGACCGCCGTGGGGCGCGGCGACATTCCCAGCAGGCGCGCCCCCGCGTCCCGTCCGGCGGCCACGTCCAGCCGCTCCACCTCCAGCAGGCGCAGAGCGCGCTCCTCGCTCAGCCCGGCCTCGCGCAGCGCCGATACGACGCCTGTGTGCCGGTCCTGGCACTGGTTGAGCTGCATGGGGCCGCTGACGTAGACGATGCTGTCGTGGCCCTGCTGGAGGAGGTGGCGGGCGGCGAGTTCACCGCCGAGTACGTCGTTCACGGAGACCGAGCAGCCCTCGGCGGTGGGCAGGACGCGGTCGACCGAGACATGAGGGATGCCGTGCCGCTGGAACGCGGCGAGATTGCCGCCGCTGGTGTCCGCCGGGGTGACGAGGACGCCGCGCACCCGCTGTTCGGCGAAGAGCGCGAGATAGTCGGCCTCCTCCGAAGGGCTCTGCGCGCTGTTGCAGAGCATCACCCCCAGGCCCGCGGCCCGCGCGGCGCGTTCCGCACCGCAGGCGACGTCCACGAAGAACGGATTCGCCATGTCCAGCACCAGCAGCGCGATGATCCGGCTCCGTCCGGCACGTAGCTGGCGTGCGGACTCGCTTCGTACATAGCCGAGCCGGCGTATCGCGGCGCGGACCTTGTCCCGGGTTTCCGAGGAGACCGCCTGGGGCCGGTTGATGACGTTGGAGACCGTGCCGACGGACACTCCGGCCGCCCGCGCCACGTCTTTGATGCCCACCATTCCTGCCACGAGCGCTCATGCTACGCAGCGGGCGCCGGGCAGGAACCGCAGAGGAAGAGGAGGAAGGGGGAAGGAAAGGGATGAAGAGGATGAAGGGACGCGGATGGGCGCGGCGGAAGGAGCAGACGGGCCGGGGCGGACCCCTCTTGCGCGCGAATTCCCCGTTCCTTTACGGGAGTCGGCGACCGCGGCGACCTCCCATGAGCCCCGCGCCGAACTCGGGCCGCGCGGCGCGGAGCCGGGCACGGTGCGGACGCGCCGTCGGCGCTGGCGCCCGGGGCGCCGTCCCGACTCCGCGCCGGTTACGGCCCTGTTGACGCCCGTGGAGCGCGGAAGTAGCTTTCCGGCAGCCTGAAACGTTTCACAGTGCCGTCAGCGGCGGGAATGCCGAACATCCACGGGCACCGGCTGTGTGGAACGCCGTACGACCGCTCAACTGCCGCCCCACCGCGGCACGTTGAAGCCCTGCCGGAGGGAGTCGCATGTCAGGCCCGTACCCGGCGGCCGTCACGGCCGCCCTCGCCGCGCAGCGGATCGAGACGCCCTCGTGGGCGTACGGCAACTCGGGCACCCGCTTCAAGGTCTTCGCGCAGCCGGGGGTGCCGCGTACCCCCGAGGAGAAGCTCGACGACGCGGCCCGTGTCCACGAGCACACCGGGGTCGCCCCCGACGTCGCCCTGCACATCCCCTGGGACAGGTGCGACGACTACGGTGCGCTCGCCTCCTACGCACGAGAGCGCGGCCTGCGCCTCGGCACGGTCAACTCCAACGTCTTCCAGGACGACGACTACAAGCTCGGCTCGGTCACTCATCCCGACGCCGCCGTGCGCCGCAAGGCCCTGGACCATCTGCTTGAGTGCGTCGACATCATGGACGCGACGGGTTCGCGCGATCTGAAGCTGTGGTTCGCCGACGGCACCAACTACCCCGGCCAGGACGACATACGGGCCCGGCAGGAGCGGCTGGCCGAGGCGCTGGCCACGGTCCGCGACCGGCTAGGCGAGGGGCAGCGGATGCTGCTGGAGTACAAGCTCTTCGAGCCGTCCTTCTACACCACCGACGTCCCCGACTGGGGCACGGCCTACGCCCACTGCCTCAAGCTGGGCCCGAAGGCACGTGTCGTCGTCGACACCGGACACCACGCGCCGGGCACCAACATCGAGTTCATCGTCGCGCTGCTGCTGCGGGAGGGAAAGCTCGGGGGCTTCGACTTCAACTCCCGCTTCTACGCGGACGACGATCTGATGGCGGGGGCCGCCGACCCCTTCCAGCTCTTCCGCATCATGTACGAAGTGGTGCGCGGCGGAGGGCTGGAGAGCGGCGCGGGGGTCTCGTTCATGCTGGACCAGTGCCACAACATCGAGCCGAAGATCCCCGCGGTCATCCGCTCGGTGATGAACGTCCAGGAGGCCACGGCGAAGGCGCTGCTCGTGGACACCGCGGCGCTGGAGGGCGCCCAGCGCTCCGGTGATGTACTGGGCGCCAACGCCGTACTGATGGACGCATACGACACCGACGTACGGCCGCTGCTCGCCGGGGTGCGGGAGGCCTGCGGCCTGGACCCGGACCCGGTCGGGGCATACCGCCGTTCGGGATGGGCGGAGAGGATCGTCGAGGAACGCAAGGGCGGACAACAGGCGGGCTGGGGAGCGTAGTTCGGCATGACGGCAGCACAACCCGGCGGGCAGGGGCAGGACCACGACCCCGAGCGGCAGGGGCAGCACCCGCGAGAGGGGCGACGGGAGCGGCGGGACTCGCCCGTCGGTGAACTTCTCGCCCGCTCCCACCGCCTCGGTGCCGACCCGCGCAACACCAACTACGCGGGAGGCAACACCTCCGCCAAGGGCCTGGCGCCCGACCCCGTCACCGGCGAGGACACCGAGCTGCTGTGGGTCAAGGGCTCCGGCGGCGATCTGGGCACCCTCACCGCCGGCGGTCTGGCGGTGCTGCGCCTCGACCGGCTGCGCGCGCTGAGGGACGTACACCCCGGTGCCGAGCACGAGAACGAGGACGAGGACGAGGACGAGGGCAAGGACGAGGGCAAGGACCAGGGCAAGGACCGGGACGAGGACGAAACGGCCGCCGCCCTCGACTACTGCCTGCACGGCAAGGGCGGGGCGGCGCCCTCCATCGACACGGCCATGCACGGCCTGCTCGACGCCGTGCACGTCGACCATCTCCACCCCGACTCGGGCATCGCCCTGGCCTGCGCCGCCGACGGGGAGAGGCTGACCCGGGAGTGCTTCGGCGACAGCGTGGCGTGGGTGCCCTGGCGCCGCCCGGGGTTCCGGCTCGGCCTGGACGTCGCGGCCGTGAAGCGGGACAACCCGCGAGCGATCGGCTGTGTGCTGGGCGGCCACGGCATCACCGCATGGGGCGATACGAGCGAGGAGTGCGAACGCAACTCGCTGCACATCATCGGCACCGCCGCCGCCTTCCTCACCGAGCACGGCAGGCCGGACCCGTTCGGCCCGGTGCAGCGCGGCTACGAGCCGCTTCCCCGCACGGAACGGCGTGAACGGGCCGCGGCGCTGGCCCCGTTGATCCGCGGACTCGCCTCGGCCGACAGGCCGCAGATCGGCCACTTCGACGACTCCCCGCTCGTGCTGGACTTCCTCTCCCGCACGGAGCACCCGCGCCTCGCCGCGCTGGGCACCTCCTGCCCCGACCACTTCCTGCGTACGAAGATCCGTCCGCTCGTACTCGACCTGCCCCCGACGGCGCCGCTCCCCGAAGTCGAGGCACGTCTGCGCAAGTTGCACGAGGAGTACCGAACCGCCTACCGCGCCTACTACGAGCGGCACGCGGGCCCCGGCTCGCCCCCGATGCGCGGCGCGGACCCGGCGATCGTGCTGGTGCCGGGCGTGGGGATGTTCTCGTACGGCAGGGACAAGGCGACCGCCCGGGTGGCCGGGGAGTTCTACGTCAACGCGATCAACGTGATGCACGGCGCCGAAGCGGTCTCGGCGTACGCGCCCATCCCGGAGTCGGAGAAGTTCCGCATCGAGTACTGGGAGCTGGAGGAGGCCAAGCTGCGCCGCATGCCGCCGCCGAGGCCGCTGGCGACGAGGGTGGCACTGGTGACCGGCGCAGCTTCCGGCATCGGCCGGGCGATCGCGCGCCGCCTGTGCTCTGAGGGCGCCTGCGTGGCCGTCGCCGACCGGGACGCGGCGGGCGCGCAGGAGGTCGCCGGTGAACTCGGCGGTCCCGACAGGGCGTTCGCCGTCGCCGTCGACGTGACGTCCGAGGAGCAGATCACGGCGGCCTTCCGGGAGGCGGTGCTGGCCTTCGGCGGCGTCGATCTCGTCGTCAACAACGCCGGTGTGTCCCTCTCCAAGCCGCTGGCGGAGACCACGGCGGAGGACTGGGACGCCCAGCACGGAATCATGGCCCGCGGCTCCTTCCTCGTCTCCCGCGAGGCGGCACGGGTGATGGCCGCCCAGGGCATGGGCGGCGACATCGTCTACATCGCCTCCAAGAACGGCGTCTTCGCCGGGCCCAACAACATCGCCTACGGCGCCGCCAAGGCCGACCAGGCGCATCAGGTGCGGCTGCTCGCCGCCGAACTCGGCGAGCTGGGCATCCGCGTCAACGGCGTCAACCCCGACGGCGTGGTGCGCGGTTCGGGGATCTTCGCGGGCGACTGGGGCGCACGGCGTGCCGCCGTGCACGGGGTGCCGCAGGACAGGCTCGGCGAGTTCTACGCCCAGCGCACGCTGCTGAAGCGGGAGGTGCTGCCGGAGCATGTGGCGGGCGCCGTGTTCGCGCTGACCGGGGGCGATCTCAGCCGTACCACCGGGGTGCACATTCCCGTCGACGCCGGGGTCCCGGCGGCTTTCCTGCGCTGAGGGGGCGACTGCGCGCTCCCCGGCGGCAGTTCACCGGCCGCTGCGGCGCTTCACCGCCCCTCCTGCTGCGGAAGTCCACCGCGCCCTGCCCCGGTCTCGGATGCACATGGCGTGCTCGGCGGCGACCTGGGGGTGGCCGGAAGACTCCTTTATGACACCCTTCCGCTGCGGACGTACGAACCGTCCGGCTCGCCCGGCGGTCCGAGGACTCGTACCGGGCGGCGGGGTATGTCACTCGGTGGCCGCCCGTGAAGAAGGGACTAGGAGGAGACCGTGCGGGTCGCACTCTTCATCACCTGCATCAACGACGCGCTCTACCCCCGCACGGGCCGGGCCGTCGTGACACTCCTGGAACGGCTGGGCGTCGAGGTCGGCTTCCCCGCCGCCCAGAGCTGCTGCGGGCAGCCGCAGTTCAACACCGGCTACCACAGCGAGGCCGCACCTCTGGCCCGCCGCTACGCGGACGCCTTCCACGGCTACGACCACGTCGTCGTCCCCTCCGGTTCGTGCGCCGCGATGGTGCGGGACAACTATCCGCGCATCGACGAGGAGGCCACGAGGGAGGCCGTGGCGGGCACATACGAACTCACCGAGTTCCTCGTCGACGTGCTCGGCGTGACCGATGTGGGCGCGTACTACCCGCACACCGTCACCTACCACCCGACGTGCCACGGGCTGCGCATGCTCGGCCTCGGCGACCGTCCGCGCCGCCTGCTTCAGGCCGTGAAGGGGCTGCGGCTGGTCGAGTTGGAGGGAGCGGAGGAATGCTGCGGCTTCGGCGGCACCTTCGCCGTGAAGAACCCCGACGTCTCCGCCGCCATGGGCGCGGACAAGGCCCGCCACATCGAGGAGACGGACGCCGAGACCGTCTGCACCGTCGACAACTCCTGCCTCATGCACATCGGCGGCACCCTGTCGCGCCGCGGCTCCGCGACGCGGCCCGTACACATCGCCGAGATCCTGGCCGGCACCGAGGAGGCGCCACTGTGAGCGGTACGTATCTGGGCATGCCCTCGTTTCCGAAGGCCGCGGCCGCATCGACGCGCGACATGCGTCTGCGCGGCAATCTGCGGCACGCGACCGGCACCATCCGCGCCAAACGCGCCCAGGCCGTAAGCGAGTTGGGCGACTGGGACGGGCTGCGGTCGGCGGGCGCCGCGCTCAAGGACCGCACGCTGCGCCATCTCGACCGCTATCTGGTGCAGTTGGAGTCCGCGGTGACCGCGGCGGGCGGCCAGGTGCACTGGGCGCGGGACGCGGAGGAGGCCAACCGGATCGTCACGGACCTCGTAAGGGAGACGGGCGAGACGGACGTCGTCAAGGTCAAGTCCATGGCCACGCAGGAGATCGGGCTCAACGACGCGCTCGCGAAGGCCGGTATCTCCGCCTACGAGACCGACCTCGCCGAGCTGATCGTGCAGCTCGGCGACGACCTGCCGTCGCACATCCTCGTCCCCGCCATCCACCGCAACCGCGACCAGATCCGCGACATCTTCCGCGAGCGGATGGGCGATTGGGGGCGCGCGGCGCCCAGGGGGCTCAGCGACGACCCGTCGGAACTCGCGGAGGCCGCGCGGCTGCATCTGCGGGAGAAGTTCCTCGACGCCAAGGTCGGCATCTCCGGAGCGAACTTCATGGTGGCCGAGACCGGCACGCTCGTGGTCGTCGAGTCCGAGGGCAACGGGCGGATGTGCCTGACGCTTCCGGAGACCCTGATCTCGGTGGTCGGCATCGAGAAGACGGTGCCTACCTGGCAGGACCTGGAGGTCTTCCTCCAGACCCTGCCGCGCTCCTCCACGGCGGAGCGCATGAACCCCTACACCTCCACCTGGACGGGCACCACCGACGAGGACGGGCCGTCGGTCTTCCATCTCGTGCTGCTCGACAACGGGCGTACCGACGCGCTGGCCGACACGGTGGGGCGGCAGGCGCTGCGCTGCATCCGCTGCTCCGCGTGCCTGAACGTCTGCCCCGTCTACGAACGCGCCGGCGGGCACGCCTACGGCTCGGCCTATCCCGGCCCGATCGGTGCGATCCTCACCCCTCAACTACGGGGTGTGCAGAGCGAGTTGGACGCGTCGCTGCCGTATGCGTCGTCCCTGTGCGGAGCGTGCTACGAGGTGTGCCCCGTCGCCATCGACATCCCGGAGGTGCTGGTGCACCTGCGGGAACGCGTCTCCGAGGGCGGCACCGTCAGCGTCCGCGGGCGTAAGACCACCATCGAACCCGCGAAGGGTCACGCCGCCGAACGCGCCGTGATGAGGGCCGCCCGCTGGGCGTTCGACCATCCGCGCGCCCTGCGCACCGGCCAGCGGCTGGCCTCCCGTGCGCGGCGGCTGACCCCACGGCGGCTTCCGCTGCCCGGTCCCGGCAGGGCCTGGTCCGACAGCCGCGATCTGCCACGGCCGGCGCCGGAGTCCTTCCGCGACTGGTGGCGCCGCACGCGGGGCGAGGAGGCGCCCGCCGAGGGCCGCCTGGAAGGAGGCGACGGGTGAACGACCCGGTACGGAGGCAGGAGTCGGGCCGCGACGACGGCATGAACGACGGCCTGGCCAACGGCATCCACGACGGCCTGGACGCCCGTGAGGTCGTGCTGGCACGCATCCGGCACGCCCTCGCCGACGTGCCGCCCTCGGAGACCCCCGAGGACGCGGCCGTGCCCAGGGACTACTGGACCGCCCACGCCGAACGCACCGACGCACAGCGCCTCGACCTGCTCGCGGAGCACCTCGCCGACTACCGCGCCGTCGTCCACCGCTGCACGCCCGGACGGCTGCCCGCCACGATCGCGGAGTCGCTGGCCGCACGCGGCGCCCGCAGCGTCGTGGCACCGCCGGGCGTCCCGTCCGGCTGGCTGCCGCCGGAGGTCGAACGCGTCGCCGACGACCCGTCGATGACGCCGCGCGAACTCGACGCCCTCGACAGCGTCGTGACGGGCTGTGCCGTCGCGGTCGCGGAGACCGGCACGATCGTGCTGGACGGCGGCCAGGACCAGGGCAGGCGCCGGATCTCGCTCGTACCGGACCACCACATCTGCGTAGTGCGCGCCCCGGAACAGATCGTCGACTCCGTGCCGCAGGCACTGGCGAGGCTCGACCCGGCCCGCCCGCAGACATGGATCTCCGGGCCTTCGGCCACCAGCGACATCGAACTCGACCGTGTGGAAGGGGTGCACGGTCCCCGAACCCTCGAGGTGGTCATCACCTGCGCGGAGTGAGCAGCGTGGGGCGAGGGATGTGCGCCGGTCCCCGGACCACTGCGAACGGCCCCGTGCGACGGGTCCCGTACGAAGGGTCCCGTACGAAGGGTCCCGTACGAACGGCCGAGGACGGCGGGACCCGGCACGGCGGTCCCAGGGCGAAAGGCCCAGGTCTCACGCCCGTTACGCATCGCGCCGACCGTGCCTAGCGTCGGAGCCATGGACACCCATGCGACCGGCGGCGGAACCCTCGACGAGGCACTGGAGCGCCTGCACCACAGCGGCCCGGAACGCGACGGCTGGCTCAGCAACCACGCACCGATGGCAGTGGAGGCACTCGTACGGCACGGCCACGCCCCGCACGTACACCGATGGCTCGACGGCTACCGGGACAAGCTGGAGGAGATGCCCGCCCCCTCGTCGCCCGTGACCGACGACGACTGGCGGGAGGCACTGGGCGATCCGCGCCGACTGGCCGACTGGATCGGCCACTTCACCAGGGCGCTCGACACCCGGCCCTGGCGCGAGGTGCTGGCCGAGTGGTGGCCACGGCTGCTTCCGGGGATCAGCGCCGCGGCGACGCACGGTGTGATCCGCGTGGGCCACGCCGTACGCACGCTGCTGGACGACGAGCAGCGCGCGGCGGCAGAACCGGTCGGACGTCCGTCCGGCGGCGGCAGATCCGCTGGGCCTTCGTCCCCTGGCCCTGGGCCTGGCCCTGCGCCGGCTTCGCCGAGGGTCGCGGAGCTGGCCCATGCGCTCGGCTACTGGGCCGCACGCCACTCGGTGCTGCCCCGCCTCCGCACCCTGCCGGCGGAGGACTCCTACGACGCGGGCCTCGCGGCCGTGCCCCGCATCGGCGACCAGAGCGGCGGCATCCGCGAGCGGCTGGCCCGCATCACCGCGCTCCCGGCCCGTACGGAGTTGCGTACGGGTACGGGGACGCGTACTGGGACGCGTACGGGGCCGGAAGACGCGGAGGACGCGTCACCCCAACCGGCGGAGGCACAAAGGGCGTTGACGGAGCTGGTGCGTGCTGCCACCCGCCGTTACGCCACGCACGCACATGGCTCGCCCGTGATGCTCGTCCATTCCGCGACCGCGCCGAACGCCGTACTGCGTACGCTGCCCGCGCTGCCGGAGAGGCTGTGGCTGCCGAGTCTCGACGCGGCATGGTCCGCGGCCACGGCGGTCACGGCCGCCTACACCCCGGCGGCGGCCGCTCCCCGCCGGCGGCGGCCCCCTCCCGGCTCACTGCCGAGGAGATCTTCGAGCGGGCCGCGGCACACGGCGACGAACACGTCATCAAGCTCGCGGACACGGCCCTGGACGTGGCGGCCAGGGATCGCTCCGAGGATGCGGCCGGGGACGTTGCGGCATCGCATGAGGCACACGCACGCGGTCGCGATGACGGCGCCGTGCCCGCCTTCGCCGCCGCCCTGCGCGCCGTCGAACTGATCGACCCGTCCGGCTGAGCGGACCAGGCGACGCGGACCGGGCACCTCGGGTCGGGCACCTCGGGTCGGGCAGCGCGGATCGGGCACCTCGGATCGGGCCGCGCGGGCCGGGCGACATCGCCGCACGACGGCCGGGTTCGCAGTAGGCCGAGGTAACGCAGTCGTCCGGGTCCGCAGTCGTCCGGATGCACGGCGGCCGGGGTCACAACTGCGCTGCGAACACCCCGTACGCCCGCTCGTCGAAGAGCACGAACCGCACCTCGTCGAAGCCGCCGTCCGCCGTCTCCTCGCGCACGACGCCGACGGCGGTACGCGCCCCGTCCTCCAGCGGCCAGCCGTACACACCGGTCGAGACCGCCGGAAACGCGACTGTGCGGGCGCCCAACTCACGGGCGACGCGCAGCGATTCGCGATAGCAGGAGGCCAGCAGCTCCGAGCGGTCCTCGCTCTTCGACCAGACGGGCCCGACGGTGTGGATCACCCAGCGGGCCGCCAGCCGCCCCGCGGTCGTGGCCACGGCCTGACCGGTGGGAAGGCCGTCCGGATAACGGGAGGAGCGCAGCTCGCGGCATTCGGCGAGGATGCCGGGCCCGCCCGCGCGATGGATCGCGCCGTCCACTCCCCCGCCGCCCAGCAGCGAGGAGTTGGCGGCGTTGACCACCGCGTCGACGTCCTGTTCGGTGATGTCGCCCCGCACGATCGTGATGCCGGCGCTCGTCGGATTCGGCATACGGGTCATCCTCGCACCGGGCGGCTGCCATTGTGCGTACCTGTGGCGCCCTGCGCGCACCCTGGCAGCCACCATGGCCGTGGGATAGCTTGCGTCACCAGCCGTGCCCAGCCGTGCCCTCGATCCGCCCGTCTCCGGAAGGACGCCAGCCGATGTCCAGCGCCCCCTCCCGTCGTTCGATCTTCCTCGGCGGCACGGCTGCCGCCCTCGGCGCGCCCCTGCTCACCGCCAGCAGCGCCTCCGCCGCCGCTCCGGGCCGCGCGTCCGCCGCCCGCAGCCGGGTCACGACGGGTGCCGAGGCAGCCGCCGCCACGGGCTGGGAGCTGCTGCGCGGCCGCAAGGTCGGCGTGGTCAGCAACCCCACGGGCGTGCTGCGCGACACCAGCCACGTCGTGGACTCCATGGCCGCGCACAAGGAGCTGAACATCGTCGGGGTCTTCGGCCCCGAGCACGGCTTCCGCGGCAGCGCCCAAGCAGGCGAGTCCGAGCCGGAGTTCGAGGACCCGCGCACCGGTCTGACGGTCTACGACGCCTACGGCGCGGACGCGGCGAAGATGGCGACGCTGTTCCGCAAGGCGGGCGCGGACACCGTCGTCTTCGACATCCAGGACGTGGGGGTGCGCTTCTACACCTACATCTGGACGATGTACCAGGCGATGGTCGCCGCCCGCGACATCGGTGCCGCCTTCATCGTGCTGGACCGGCCCAACCCCATCGGGCGGCGGGCCGACGGTCCGATGATGACGAAGGACTTCACCTCGGGCGTCGGGCTGAAGCCGATCATCCAGCAGCACGGCCTGACGGTCGGCGAGCTCGCCCGCTACTTCAACGGCGAGCTGCTGCCCGGCGAGGGCAAGGGCGGCAAGGTGGACCTCGACGTCGTACGCGTACGCGGCTGGGACCCCTCGGCGCCCGCGCAGGAGACGGGACTGCCGTGGGTGCCGCCGTCGCCGAACATGCCGTTCCCGGACACCGCGACCGTCTACGCGGGCACCGGCTACTTCGAGGGCACCAACCTCTCCGAGGGCCGCGGCACCACACGCCCCTTCGAGCTGATCGGCGCCCCCTACCTGGACTACCGCTACAGCGACCGGCTCAACTCCCGTGATCTGCCCGGCGTCCGCTTCCGCGAGGGCTACTTCGTGCCCACCTTCAGCAAGCACGAGGGCAAGACCTGCGCGGGCGTCCAGCTCCACGTCACCGACCCGCGCCGCTACCGGCCCATCGCGACGGCCGTCGCGATGCTGGCCGAGGCGGCACGCTACGACGACTTCGCCTGGCGCAAGGACGACGACCCGCGCCCGTACTGGATCGACAAGCTCTCCGGTTCGACGCGGCTGCGGAAGATGCTCGACGCGGGCGACGACGTCGGCGACATCACCGCCGCCTGGGAGGACGAGGTCCGCGCCTTCGACCGCACGCGCAGGCAGCACTTCCTCTACCGCTGAACCGCCGGCGCCGCCGGGCGCTTACGCGGTCTGCCGCGTCCGGCTGCCCGGACACGGGCCCCGGGGTCCGCCGGGGCCCGGCGTCGCCGGGCCGGGTCCGCGGTCGTCGCACGGGACCGCGGTCGTCCGCCGGCGGCCGAGGTCTTCCGCCGCGCTCACCAACTCACGTGCAGCGGCTCGCCCTCCGCATAGCCGGCGGCGCTCTGCACACCCACCACGGCCTTCTCCGCGAACTCCTCCAAGGTCGCCGCCCCGGCGTAGGTGCACGAGGAGCGCAGGCCCGCGATGATCGCGTCGATCACGTCCTCGACGCCGGGCCGCGCCGGGTCGACGAACATCCGCGCGGTGGAGATGCCTTCCTCGAACAGGGCCTTGCGGGCGCGGGCGTAGGCGGACTCCTCGCTGGTGCGGTTGCGTACGGCGCGGGCGGAGGCCATGCCGTAGGACTCCTTGTAGGCCCGCCCCTCCGCGGTCTGCTGAAGGTCGCCTGGCGACTCGTACGTACCGGCGAACCAGGAGCCGATCATGACGTTGGACGCGCCCGCCGCCAGCGCCATCGCGACGTCGCGGGGGTGCCGCACTCCGCCGTCCGCCCATACGTGCTTGCCGAACTTCCTTGCCTCCGCGGCGCATTCGAGCACGGCGGAGAACTGGGGGCGCCCGACGCCGGTCATCATCCGCGTCGTGCACATCGCGCCCGGCCCGACGCCGACCTTGACGATGTCCGCCCCTGCCTCGATGAGATCGCGTACGCCCTCGGCGGCTACGACGTTGCCCGCGACGACCGGCACCTGTGGCGAGAGGGCCCGCACGGCGCGCAGTGCCTCGGCCATGCGCTCCTGGTGGCCGTGCGCGGTGTCCACGACGAGGGTGTCGACGCCCGCCTCCAGCAGGGCGCGGGCCTTGCCCGCCACGTCGCCGTTGATGCCGACGGCGGCGGCGACGCGCAGCCGTCCCGCCGCGTCCGTCGCCGGTGTGTAGAGGGTGGCGCGCAGCGCGCCCTTGCGGGTCAGGATGCCCACGAGGCGGCCGTCGGCGTCGACGGCGGGCGCGAGCTTGCGGTGCGCGCTGTCGAGCTGGTCGAAGGCCTCGCTGGGGTCGACGTCGGCCTTGAGCACCAGCAGGTCCCGGGACATGACCTCCGAGAGCTGGGTGAAGCGGTCGACGCCGGTCAGGTCGGACTCCGTGACGACGCCCACGGGCCGCCCCTCCTGGACCACGATTCCCGCGCCGTGCGCACGCTTGGGCAGCAGCGACAGCGCGTCGGCGGCCGTCTGGTGCGGCGCGAGCGTGATCGGGGTGTCCAGCACCAGATGGCGGCGCTTGACCCACGCGGTGACCTCGGTGACCACGTCGATCGGGATGTCCTGCGGGATGACGACGAGGCCGCCGCGGCGGGCGACCGTCTCCGCCATGCGCCGCCCGGCGACGGCGGTCATGTTGGCTACGACGAGCGGGATCGTGGTGCCGCTGCCGTCGGGGGACGCCAGGTCCACTCCCTGACGTGAACCGACCGCGGAGCGGCCGGGCACCATGAACACGTCGTCGTAGGTCAGGTCGTACGGGGGCTGCTGGTCGTTCAGAAATCGCATACCGGCTCTCTCACCTGCGTCGTTCGCTCCATGTGGGCCCCTCCCAGCGGTAGCCGGGGGCGGGCGGGGAGTGAGTGCCGGAGGCGCAGCGTCCGGGCTGTGGCTCCTCCTCCATCATCGCCGACCGTGCGCGGGAGCGGCGAACCGGGCCCCGGGCCGCGGCGGCACGGGCCCCATGCGGGAGGCCCGGTCGCCCCCGCCGCGGGTCTTCACACCGCGGTTGCCAGTCCGCGGGGGCC